>CAZQPM010000235.1:0-6560 GCA_964595195.1 uncultured Burkholderiales bacterium
AAGCGCACCCGCCGGGTCACCCGCAGGATCCCCGTTGGAGAACCCATCGGAGAAGATATGGTAGCAGACCGAGCCGGGAACCCAGCTCGGAGTCCGGAAGGCCGGCCCGCCTTCCGCCAGGAAGGGCTCACCGGGAGAGCGACCCGGGCCGGAGGCGCCCAACCAGGTCTGCCCGCTTCGGAAGCGGTAGCTGCCCGTGCCGACGGGCAGGCAGACCTCGGGATAGCGATAGGCTCCGTCCGTCCAGCCCGGTTGCAGGCGAAACCTGCCAGCCGGAGTGACAGCCTCCCATTCCCAGGCGCGGGTCTGGAGGGGAGTGCGCAGGCGCACCCGGTAGCGACCGTCCGGAAGGAGGTTGCGGTAGAGCGGGCCCTGCCCGTGCGCCAGGGCTTGGGTCGGGCTTCCCTGGGCGTTCTGGCCCACGCGAAGCAGCGAGTTCACACCGCCGAAGTTGTCGTCCGTCTGTTCCCGGGCCGTCGGGTCGGGATACCAGGCCCGACCGTCGACCAGGAACTTGTAGGAGTAGACACCGGGCTCCAGGTCCAGCGTGGCCTCCCAGGTCCCGTCACCATCCGGGTCCCCCAGGGGGTTGGCCTCGTGACTCCAACCGTTGAAGGATCCCACGACGGCCACCTTCTGGGGGCTGCCCGTAGGAGTGAAACGGAAGCGCACGGACAGACGTTCCTGGGCCCAGGCCGTCAAGCCCAGGCTGATGAAGAGCAGCAGCAGGGTGAAGCGTCTCATGACGGGCCCCTCGTTCGCCGTGGCTGCCCCAGATCCTTATGGGGCCGCCAAAGGCGGCCAGGGGGGGGCCGCCAAAGGGGCGCTCATGGGGCGCTCAATGGGCCTTTGGGAGCCTGTTTCAGGGAGGCCTCTTCCGGCCCTGTTCCGGGCGGGTTGGTGCCCTGAACCGGACCGCTCCGGCCCGGCTCCTGCCCGGGTTCGGGCTCGTCGGCGATCCGGAAGACCGCCATCTCGTAGCTGTAGGGCCCGGGATCCCCAGGGTCCTGGTTGGGGCCCAGGCGTTCGAAGGCCAGTTCCGAGCAGATCTCCAGCGGCGGGCCGAAGTGCTTCTGCAGATCCTGGACGACCAGTTCGTACTGCTCCCTCCCCCGGAAGGGGCTGTCCCGGTAGTAGCCGCGTTCGTGGACGATCACCCGGCGGACACCGACCCTGCGGATGGCGAACTCCAGGTCCCTGGCGGTATAGGTCCCGGGCTTCTCGGGGTTGGCGTTGAGGCTCTCCAGGTACTTCAGGAAGGAGTTCTCCGACAGGCGCAGGTAGACCTGGGCCAGACGGGTGACCTCCCCCTCGGGAAAACCGGGCGGTGTGGTAACCCCCGACCACCCTCCCAGCAGCCTCTTCTGGTGGACGGTCTGGTAGTTCTGGATGTAGTCACCCGTGCGGAACGGCAGTTCCACCACCGCGCAGAACGGCTCGCCGGCCAGCCGGTCGTAGTATTCGGGGACCAGGATCCGGGTCTCGGGCAGCGGCAGGGCCCTGGAGATCTGCAGACCGTGCACCACCAGCAGGCCCACCAGGAGCACCGAGGCCATCCTCAGGGCGGGGGGCGGTGACCAGCGAGCCAGCAGGTGGCGGAACGAGGCCCCGGCCAGGACCGCGACGCAGACGACGAGCATCCCCGACATGCGGATCGGCGAGAAGAGTCGGGAGAAGGCCGGCAGATACTTGAAGAACCAGACGTAGGGGGTGGCCACCCCCCCACTCGCGTAGGCGACGTAGTCCCCCTCAGCCCCGGTGCGCAGATAGGGGCCCAACGTCAGGGTATAGAAGAACAGGGCTCCCAGGAGCCAGGGAACCAGGTCGGCGACCCTCGTGCCCTGGGGGACCTGCGCCCCGAACCCCCGTGCCTGCAGCCAGGCCACAGGCACGGCGCACAGAGCCAGCAGCGAGAAGAGCCACGGCAGGCCGCGAGGGAAACGGGGCATGAACGGGTATTCCCAGGGCAGCGAGTCGTTGCGGAAGCGCTGCAACGAGCTGAGCAACTGGTCATTCTGCTTGAGCAGGGCCTCGGTGTCTGGTGAGGTCAACTGCCCCAAGGTCGGGAAATCCCGGTGCCAGGACAGTTCGAAAAGACCGTGCCCGCTGAAGTGGTGGTCGACGTAGGCCCAGGCGAAGGGAAGCGAGGCCAGCAGCGCCACCACCAGGGCCAGCCCTCCCACACCCAGGCGCCGGACGGTCAGGCGCCCGTCCATCCCGACGACCCCCACCACGGCCACGAAGACGGCCGTGAACAGGGCTGCAGCCATTCCGTAGTAGAGATAGACGGCCGAGGTGAGGCCGGCCCAGACGCCGGTCCAGACGGCCTGGACCGCGCTGGGATGACGCCACAGGCGGACCAGGTTCAGGGCGTAGAGGGCCAGTGGGAACAGGATGGCCTGGCGCACCCGGCCGTTGGCGATCTCGTTCAGGGCATAGGGGCACAGGCCCATGACCAGCGCGGCCACGGCGGCCCCGGCGCGATCCCTGAACAGGCCACGTCCCAGGGCGTAGCCGGAAAGCGCGTTGAGAGCCAGCACCAGGGCGCACTTGACGTTGTAATACAGCGGAGCCCCGAACAGGGTCTCCAAGGGCCAGGACATGACCTGCAGATCGACGACGTTCCCGGTCTCGGGGTAGGCCCCGGCCACCAGGGCCACCCAGACCGCGAAATCCAGGGTGGCCCCAGGACCGGTCCACGCTCCCACCATCAGCTTCTTCAGCCACCAGTAACGCCAGAGCCACCCCTCCAGCTCTCCGCCGCCCAGGTAGTGGGTGGACCATCGCCCGTGGAAGGCCCCGGTCTGCCACAGGGCCAGGCCCAGGCAGGCGCACGCCGCACCCGCCCACTCCAGGGTCCGCTTCCAGCTTCCGGCTTTCACAGGCGAATCCGGGAACCCAGGCTGCCTGCCCGATAACGGGTTCCGAGCCAGGCCTCCAGGGTCCCATGGGCCACCAGGCTGGTGTCGCCGTTGGGCACCATCTCCAGGTCAGGGAACTCGGCCTGGATCCGGGCCAGTTCGGCCTCCAGCCCTGAGGTATCTCCCCCGACCAGGTACCCCGTGGCCCCGACGTACAGGGCCACGTCACGCCCCAGCTCGCGGCGCACCCGACGCAGGGCGACCAGGGGCCGGTTCAGGCCGCTACCCGAGAACAGGGCCAGACGGCCATCGCGGCGGGCGAAGACCAGGTCCAGCTCCGCGGGGTGACCCGAGGAGAGCGGAGCCTCCAGGACCAGGGCCCACAGGCCCGGGCCCAGGGGATGCAGGCCCAGGGGGAGGACGACGGCGTTGGGACGGCGGTTGAAGGCCTGCAGGCTGCGCAGCCGATCCGGGTCATGTGGCGGAAGGACCAGGAGGACCCCCTGATTGAGGTCGGTGACGAAGCCCAGTCCGCCCACCCCGGCATCGGCCAGGCTGGACAGGACCACGAAGTCCAGATGCTTGACCCAGGGAAGCAGGGGCGAAGCCTGCAACTCGCGCACGGCGACCCCACTCCAGTTGTGGAGGGCCAGGTCGCGTCGGCTGCCCAGGTCATACAGGAAGTTCAGGACCCCGTCGGTCAGGCCCTGGTGGATCCGGGCCGCTTCCTGGGGCAGCGGTACGGCCGCACCCGCCAGGCGGACCAGGGGGTCCGGGTCGCCCAGGAGGCGGTCCAGGACGCACCAGACCATCTGGCCTTCCTCGAAGGTGAGGTGGCGGCGGAACTCGGTGGGCAGTTCGACCCCCAGGAACTCGGGGCCCGTCATCAGGTTCGCGGTATCCAGGAGATCGGGGGCAGACAGGTGGAGACCCGGGGAGGTCTCGGGCACCCGGGCTTCCAGTTCCATCCTCACCTGTCCCTGGACCCCGGTGAAGTCTGCCAGCACCAGGCCCAGGACCAAGGCCTGCGCCGACACCAGGAACACCAACCAGCTCGTCCTGCAGGGTCTGAGCACGCTCGGTTCCTCGTCAGTCCACCGGCCGGGTGCCGGGGCTGCGCGCCAGCAGTCGGGCCGTCTCCATGTCGTCCAGGTCGACCACGCGCCCCGGACACTGCAGCGCCGGGAAGCCGGGACGTGGGGCCACCAGGAAGACGGGGAACTCGCCGTGGCAGCCGACCTCGTGCAGGCTTCGCAACCAGGGGACCAGGTGGGAACGGCCCATCTCCAGGCGTGTGGCCGAATCCAGGACGACCCCCGCCAGGCCTCCGCGGCCCTCGGCCAGGTCGCGGGCACGCCGCAGCAACCCCTCGACGGTCAGACCCTCTCCGGTGGGGACCAGGAGGCGCCGGGCCAGGCGGTCCAGGGCCTTGCCCTCCTGCCGGACGCGGGCCAGGACCTCGGTTCGGGGGGTTTCCGGACCGGTTTCCAGGAGAGCCTCGACGACATCCGCCGGACCGGCCGACACGCTGGCCAGCACGACCCGTCCGGGCAGATCCAGCAGCAGATCGGCCGTCAACAGCGCCAGCAGGGCAGGCACCCTGGGAGGGTCTGCCAGGTAGACCACCAATCCGGGGAGGGTGGACTGGCGATCCCGGAAGGGCAGCGGCCGATCGGGCGCCACCTCCTGCCAGTCGAGCGGACGCAGGGGACTCTCGGCCGGGGGCGGGACCCGGGGTTCGGCTGTCCGGCGGACGGGGGCTGGCACCAGGCGCAGGACGGCGGGTTCGGGAGCCTCCGGAGCCGCGCTCCGGAGGACCTGGGGCACGTTCACCGGGGCGGTCGGGGGCGCCGCTGGGCCGCCCGACGGTGGGCCTTCGACCGCAGGGGCCGTCCGCTGCGGCGTCGGGACCGGACCCGTCGGCCAGGCGACCGGGCCGGGGAGCCGGGCTTCCCGCTGCTCCAGGGCCAGTTCGACCTCGGGCAGTGGACGGGTCAACCAGGTGGCCAGGGCCAAGGAGGCCAGCGCGATCCCCAGGGCCAGGGGGAGGCCGCCTCGGAAGGCCTCGATGGCCCCCAGCGGCGGATACTTGGCCTGGGGTTCCTCGAACATGTGGGGCGACCGGGTCAGGGGCTTGACCCCCTTCACCTTCTCGTCGGCCCCCACGGGCGCGACCCACAGGATCAACAGCACCAGGGCCAGGGCCAGGCGCCTCATCGGATCCACCCTTTGGCCAGGATCGCGTCCGCCAGGGCCCGGGCCATCAACTCGAAGCCCTGCGCGTTGGGATGGATCCGGTCGGAGAACAGCGACCGGCGATCCGGACGATCCCTGAACATGCCGTCCACATCCAGCCACAGGTTCCCCGTGGTATCGGCCACCTCGCGGGCGATCCTGCGCAACTGGTCGTAGCCGGTATGCGGATCGGGATCCCGCTTGGCCAGGTTCAGGAACACCACGTGCCCTCCCTGGGCCCTGGCCTGGCTGGCGAACCAGTTGAGGATCTCACGGTACTCCTCGGGAGGTACCCGGGGAGAGGCCAGGGTATAATCCTCGGGCGGCAGCCCCTCGGGGTTGCTCCTGCGCACGATCTGCTGACGCAGGAACATGTAGAACTCGCTCTGGTACAGGCCCAACCGGGCCCAGCGCACCAGGGGGTTGGTGTCGATGCGGGCCGAGTCCGGCTGGTCCTCGAAGGCCGGGTCGGCATAGACGAAGCCCAGGATGTAGAGGTCGGGTTGGTACTTCCGGCCCAGGCTCCGCGTCAGCTCGCGCCCCTGGAAGGCCGACCATCCGGGGCAGCCCCCGTTGAGGACCTGGATCTGCTTGTCGGGATTGGGGCGTTGCAGCAACTCCTGCAGGCGGCTCTCGTAGGTCAGCTCGTCGTCGACACCGTAACCGTAGGTGATCGAGTCCCCCAGGCACCACGCCCTCCAGGTCGTGGGCCCTTTGCGGAAGGGAATCTCCGGGCTGCGGATTCCCTGGGAGTTCGTCTTCACGTGGAAGCGTTCGGAACGCAGGGCCAGTTCGACGTCCAGGTTGGGGCGAAGCCTCCAGAACATCGTGGGGTGCGGACGGAACTCGGTCCAGTCGCTGGTGCGCTCGCGAGTCGTGCTGGCCACGTAGGAGGCGATCTGGACCTCCATCGTCAGCGAGAACGCGACGAGTGGGACCAGGGCCACCAGCAGGGCCCGCAGGACCGGGCGGACGCTCAACCAGGCGCGCAGTCGGTGGATCACCTCAGGCCCCCGCCGGAACAGGCTGCACCGGGGCCAACCGCCCCGAGACCGGATCCAGCCGGAGGTCCAGTTGGGGGGGCGCCCCGGGGAAGCGGTGGAAGACGACGTTCACGAGGTCGCCGGCCAGGGGGGGCAACTCGACAACCGCCATGAAGAGCCCGGGCTCGTCCCGGACCTCCCACAGGGGAGAGTCGACCGGAACCACCAGATGGACCGGCACGTGGCAGCGTGCAGCCAGGAGACGCAGGTATTCAAGGAGTTCCCCGGCAGCCCCCTCCTCCTCCGACACCAGCACGTCCAGTCCGTCCAACAGGACCGCTCCCAGTTCACCGTCCTTGAGCAGGTCCTGGCAGGTGTCGAAGTGCTGACGGGGGCTGAGCACCTTATCCGTCATGCAGTACAGGGACCTCTTGTTGCGCTGCAGGGTGCGTTCCGGTCCTTTCATGACGGCGTTGCGGGC
>CAZQPM010000236.1:0-6497 GCA_964595195.1 uncultured Burkholderiales bacterium
CCGCTGTTCCAGAAATACTCCCCCGACTCCAGGAACTGTCGCGCCCGGTCCGAGTCGGGTTTCTCGCGGAATTCCTGCAACCGGTAGTGGGGGATGGCGTCGGGCCGGGACAGTTGCTCGCCCCGGTGCAGGTAGCCGTAGCCTGTAGCCGGGAAGGAGGGGACGATTCCGAAGGTGTACAGCGCCGGGGATTCCTCGGCGGCCGCCGCAGCCGAACACAGGACCTGCTGGAATCGGGCCACCGGCGAGATGCGGTGATCGGTGGTCAATACCGCCGTCGTACAGGGGCCGAAGAGGCGCTCGGCAGTCAGGGCCGCCAGGGCCACGGCGGCCGCGGTGTCGCGCCGCATCGGTTCACCGATCACCTGCTGGGCGGGGATCTCGGGCAGTTGTTCCTGGACCAGGGGCACGAAGTCCCGACTGGTCAGCACCAGCACCCGCTCGGGGGGTACCAGGCCCTTCAGGCGGTCCAGGCTCTCCTGTAACAGGGTCCTCCCCCCGAAGAGGTTCAGGAACTGCTTGGGGCGCTGCTCGGTGCTGACCGGCCAGAAGCGGGTTCCGGCACCGCCGGCCATGAGGATGGCGACCAGGTTCTTCATCTAGGCCCTCCGGGAAAAATCCGAGCCCCGATCGTTGCCGACCGGGGCTCGTGGCGCAACCCTGAATCAGGGTCCTATGGTGGCTCCGACGGCTGGACTCGAACCAGCGACCAACCGGTTAACAGCCGGTTGCTCTACCGCTGAGCTACGTCGGAATCTGGGTCGGTGGGTGACCGACGGTCGCCATTGTAGCACCGGTTTGGGCGTTTGACAAGAGGTCCGGGTGAGAAAATCCTTCCTGGCCGCGCCCCGCTCTTCGGAAGCCCCCAAACGCGGCCACGGCGGACTCAGCGCCCCCTGTGGACCAGCCGGAGCCGGTCGGGATGGAAGGACCGGACGATCCCGTCGTCATCCACGACCTTGACCACTCGGGGATTGACGACCCGGGAGATGCGGAACTGCCCGAGGGACTGGCCCTTCTCGTCCAAGGCCTCCACCAGGTCTCCTCGGTTCAGGGGTACGTTGCCAGGTTCAGCCATGGTAAGCCTCCGGTCCAAAGGTGAAGGCACCCATTACGAGAACCGTCGCCCGAGTCCTGCCGGGCAGACCGGGCCACCTGGGGGGCCGGCGGTCGAGGTGGCCGATCCTCGGGCAGGCTTCGCCGCAGCACAGCACGAAGCCCTGGCCGTTGCTGACCTTCAGTGGGCCGCAGCGCGCAGGGTCGGACTCAGAGGAATCCCATGGACCGCTTTCGCTGGTTGGAGTTTGGAGACGCCGCACCTTCGTCCCAGCAGGACGCCCAGGACGGGGCCCCCGAACCCCACGGGCAGACCCTGCTGGACCGTGCCGAGGCCCTCTTCCTGCAGGGACGTCACGAGCCCGCGCTGCGCGAGTTCTCACGGGCCCTGGCCGAGGATCGCCATCTGGACCAGGCCTGGGCCGGACAGGTCCGCTGCCACCTGGCCATGGGCGAGGTGGCCCAGGCCTGTGTCTGGGCCAACAAGGCCCTGGAGATGAGGCCCGGGTCGCCCCGGGTGCTCAGCGTGGCGGCCGTGGTCGCCGCCCGCCAGGGGCAGGGCGACGAGGCCCTGCGCTTCTCGGACCAGGCCCTGCAGTTGAGTCACGGCAGGGGCAGCCTGGCCCTGTGGTTGGACCGGGCCGAGTGCCTGTTGCTGGCGGGAGCCCGGCAGCCCGCCGGCGATTGCCTGGAGAGGGTGGCCGGCCTGGTCGGCTCGGACCCCGACCTGCAGCAGCGGGTGGGGGCGGTCCTCTTGGAGGCCGGGGCACCGGAACTGGCCTGGCCGCAACTCCAGGCCGCCCTGGAGCAACGGCCCGAACGGGCCTGGCTGTGGCTGCTGTCGGCCAGGGCCGCGCGGGCCCTGCAGTTGGAGGAACGGGCCGCCATCGCCCTGGACCGGGCCCTGGCCCTCGACCCGGGTCTGGAGGAGGCCCTGTCGGAGCGACGGGCCCTGCGCAAGCGCCAGGGGACTTCGTGGCTGGGGCGTCTGCTGGGTTGGCAGGATTCTTGAGCGGGAGGGACCGGGACAGGTGTACGCTCTGCGCGACTTGATGGCACGGGCGCTCGATCAGGAGGCCTCGGACCTGCATCTGGTGGTGGGCATGCCTGCCAGCCTCCGGATCCACGGTTCCATCCAATTCCTGGAGGGTGATCCCCTGACTTCAGGTAGGATTCGTGAGATGGTCGAGGAGATCCTGACCCCGGTCCAGATCGAGCGCCTGCAGGCGGACCTGGAGTTGGAGTTCTCGTATTCCGAGCCGTCCCTGGGACGCTTCCGGGCTGCCCTCTTCTTCGAGAGGTCCAACCTGGCGGCCGCCTTCCGGGTCGTGCCCCTGCAGGTCCGCACCGTCGAAGAGTTGCAGCTTCCGCCCGCCGTGGTGGATCTGGCCCGCAAGACGGCCGGACTGGTCCTGATCGCCGGGGCTACGGGGCAGGGCAAGACCACGACCATGAACGCCATGATCGACCTGATCAACTCCGAGCGGCGGGCCCGGGTCATCACGATCGAGGATCCCATCGAGTTCGTCCACCGGCACCGGCGCAGCGTCGTCCTGCAGAGAGAGGTGGAGGCCGACACCCATTCCTTCAACCGGGCCCTGGTGGGCGCCCTGCGCCAGGACCCGAACGTGATCTGCGTCGGGGAGATGCGGGACCTGGAGACCATCAGCACGGCACTGACCGCGGCCGAGACCGGACATCTGGTGATCAGTACCCTGCACACCCAGAGCGCTTCGCAGACCATGGACCGGATCATCGACGTCTTCCCGGGCCATCAGCAGAATCAGGTGCGTATGCAATTGGCCAACTCCCTGCAGGGGGTGATCTGTCAGAAGTTGCTCCCCCGGGTGACCAGCGATGGCCGGATCCTGGCCTACGAAATCCTGGTGGCGACACCGGCGGTCCGCCACCTGATCCGGGAGGGCCGACTCGAACAACTGCACAACGTCCTGGTCACGGGCAAGGAGTTGGGGATGATGCCGCTGGACCACTGCATCCGGATGCAGTACGAACGCGGATTGATCAGCTATGATACCGCCCTGAGCAATGCCCTGGACCCCGAATCCTTCAGGACCCTGCGCCTGATGCGCCGTCCCGGGATTCCCGAAACCTGAGCCCCCACGCCGAAAGGAAGACTGTCGTGTCCGTCTTGAGGTCCAACCTGGAACCCGCTGCCGAGCCGCAACCCGCCACCCTGTCGATGGATTCGGTCCATCTGGGGCGCCGCATCGACCTGGAGGCCTGCGCCCACGCCTTCGTGGATCGACTGATCCACGCTTCCAAGTCGGAACTGGCGATGCACCTGGGTCACGGGCGGGTCTACCTGTTCTCCTTCGGCTCGGTGGTCTTCGTCGGAGTGGAACCGACCCAAGCCGAGGTCCTGCTGCGCGAACTCGGCCCCCACGTCGAGACGCCGGCCAGCGAGAAGGTGGTCGACGATTTCCTGCTGGAAATCCGCCCGGAGGCCCGCGAGGAGGTGGCTTTCGATCGGGTCGTCCTGGCCCAGGAGGACCCCCAGAAGATCCAGGTGGCGGCCATGGTGATGGCCCAGTCGACCACCCTGGAACACTTCGAGAAGATGGCCGAGCAGTTGCTGCAGAAGGCCTCGGCGGTCACCGAAGGGATGGCCTCCGGCGGGCGGATCATGCTGAGCCACAAGGAGATGATCCGTTTCATCGGAGTCTGCCTGTCTGCCCGTAGGGACATCGTCAGCCGCCTGTCGATCATGGACTCCCCCGACATGGCGTGGGAGGACCGCGGAGTCGACAAGCTCTTCCACGATCTGAAGAACAACTTCGAACTGTCCACCCGGTTCCGCAGCCTGGAATACAAGCTGCGCCTGATTCACGAGGCGGTGGAGGTCATCGTCGACCTGACCAACACCCGTCGCTCGGAGATCCTGGAACTGACGATCATCGGGCTGATCGCTTTGGAGATCGTCCTGGCCCTGTTGGGTGCCGTCGGGGGATAGTTGCAGGAGCAAGCATTTGCGACGGGTTGGGGTCCGGCTGTGGCAGGTGACCAGAAGCTTCGGGAGGTCAGGTGTCCAATCCAGGCTGCGTAAGGGTGTATAATCACCTGTTGGCCGGGGATTGACTCACTGGAGCAGACCGGCTACAATCGGGTCATTCCGGGGGGGCGACCCGCGAGGAGCGGGTTGTTCCGAGATGTGGGTCATCTCCAAGGGGGGCCCACGCGATTTCCCGGCGCTGGCGAGGCGCCCTCGGAGCTCATTCAAGAAGCATCCCTGGCCAGAAGGGCCGGCACCTCGCCCCGCGATACGCCCGAGGAGGTAGATTCACATGCCCGTCGTCAAGAATTACACCAAGACCCGTGAGAAGTGCCGGGTGACCTTCAAGCTTCCGGCCGAGGCCCAGGCCGAAAAGGCGGTGCTGGTCGGCGAATTCAACGAATGGAATCCGGCCGAATGTCCCATGAAGAGGTTGAAGGATGGCTCGTTCAGCGTCATCATCACCCTGGAGTCCGGCCGCCACTATCGCTACAAGTATCTCCTGGACGGCCAGCGCTGGGAGAACGACTGGACCGCCGATTCCTACGCGCCGAACGAGTTCGGCCAGGACGACTCGCTGGTCCACGTCTAGCAGGCCGTTCGCTCCAGGCAGTCCCACCGGCTGCCACCGTGAAGAGGGGTGTCCTCGAGGGCACCCCTCTTCGATCTGGATGCACCCCCGGTGCGGCTCTTCCAGTCGACCAGATGGTTGCGTGTGCATTCTGATCGGAGGGCTGGGGCGCGTAGTTGCCGAACCGTCGGTCCCATGACCGTCGCCAGGGTTCTCGACCAGATCCGTTCCCGTTCCTCCGACCTGACCCTTACCGAAGACCACCGGGTACCGGCCCGGCCGGCGTCCTACGGGGCATGGCCGGCCTCGCTGCATCCAGGACTTCGGGACAGCCTGGTCCGGCTCGGCAGGGGCCGGCCCTATTCGCACCAGGCCGAGGCGCTGGAACACGCCCTCGCGGGGCGGCACGTGGTGGTGGTGACGCCGACGGCCTCGGGCAAGACCCTGTGCTATAACGTCCCGGTGCTGCAGGCGATCCGGGAGGAACCCGGGGCCACGGCCCTGTACCTGTTCCCGACCAAGGCCCTGGCCCAGGATCAACTGGCTGAGTTGCAGCAGAGTCTGGACGACCTGGGGTGTGGGGGCAGCACCTTCACCTACGACGGAGATACCCCGGCCGATGCTCGCCGGGCCGTGCGCTCGCGAGCCAACGTGGTGATCACGAATCCCGACATGCTGCACACCGGGATCCTGCCCCACCATACGAAGTGGGCCCGGTTCTTCGGCAACCTGCGCTACGTGGTGATCGACGAGTTGCACACCTATCGCGGGGTCTTCGGAAGCCACCTGGCCAACGTGCTGCGGCGTCTGCAGCGCTTGTGTGCCTTCCATGGTTCGCAGCCCGTCTTCATCATGTGCTCGGCCACCATCGCCAATCCCGGCGAACTGGCCTCGCAACTGGTGGGCGGCCCCGTGGCCCTGGTGGACCGCAACGGGGCCCCGGCGGGCCCGCGCACGATCCTGTTCTACAATCCCCCGATGCTGAATCGGGAGCTGGGGATCCGGCGGTCCTACCTGACCGCCACCCGGAACCTGGCCAGCCGCTTCCTCAAGGCGGACGTGCAGACCCTGGTCTTCGCCTCGTCGCGCCTGAACGTGGAGGTCCTGACCCGGGCCCTGCAGGATCGCTTCGAACGTCTGCCTGCCGAGGCCGGGAGGATCCGTGGTTACCGGGGAGGCTACCTGCCCGGAGCTCGTCGGGAGATCGAACGCGGCATCCGGGAGGGGACGGTTCGCGGCGTGGTCAGCACGAATGCCTTGGAGTTGGGGATCGACATCGGGGCCCTGGAGGCGGTGATCCTGGCCGGCTACCCCGGCACGGTGGCCAGCACCTGGCAGCAGATCGGGCGGGCCGGGCGCCGCCAGGGCGAGTCGGCTGCGGTCCTGGTGGCCCGCAGTGACCCCCTCGACCAGTTCATCGTCAAGAATCCCCAGTACTTCTTCGGCTCCAGCCCCGAGCACGCCCGGATCAACCCCGACAACCTGTCCATCCTGGTCAGCCACCTGAAGTGCGCAGCTTTCGAACTTCCCTTGGAAGAGGGGGAGAAGTTCGGCAACCGGGACGTGCGTGAAATCCTGGAATACCTCGTCGAGAAGGGAGTCCTGCACCGCTCGGGAGGGCAATTCCACTGGACCCAGGACGTCTATCCGGCGGACACCATCTCGCTGCGCAGCGCCTCACCCGAGAACTTCGTGATCATGGACATGGACCATGAAAACCAGGTGATCGCCGAGGTGGACTGGCACGCGGCGCCCACCACGGTCTACGAGGACGCCATCTACATGGCCCACGCGCGCACCTACAACGTCAAGAAGCTGGACTACGCCCAGAGGAGGGCCTACGTGCGTCCGGTGGCGGTG
>CAZQPM010000237.1:0-772 GCA_964595195.1 uncultured Burkholderiales bacterium
TGCTGCAGGCCATACTCGCGGGCCAGGTAGCCCCAGGCGGGGTGGAACACGTAGAAGCGCGAGCCCCGGAACCCCTCCGTGGCCTGGCGCAACTCCGCGTCCAGGGCGTCGATCTCACGGTTCAACCGGGCCTGGTTGGCATTGATCGCCTCCCGCTTCTCCGGGAGCAACTCTTCCAAGGCAGCGGCCAGGTTGCGGCTCATGATGCGGGCGCAACCAGGAGACACCCACACGTGGGGGTCCCCCTCCAGGTACTCCAGCCCGGCCGAGGAGTCCACCTGGCGCAGCCCCCGCCCCTGCTGAAGCAGCGGTTCCAGCCAGGTCTTCTCGAAGGGGAAGGAGGGGTGCCCCACCTTGACGTACAGCGAGGCCCTGGCTGCGGACTGCATCTGCTGGACCGAGGGTTCGTAGGTGGAGGGACTGGCCCCGGGCGGGATCAGGACCTCCACCTGCACGGCGTCGCCCGCCAGGCGCTCCACGAACCAAGCCTGGGGCAACACGGAACACAGCACGATCGGCCGCTGTGGGGGCGGCGGAGAAGAGCAGGCCGGGACGCCGGCCAGGAGGGCCAGAGCCGCCAGCAGCAGGGCCAGGCCCGGGACCCGCCACGACCGACGGGGAGGTGCAGGAGCATCCATCTCTCAAGACTTATTGATATGATATTCTCAGTAAATGATCGCGGACAGGTTCGCCCCGGTCCAGGACGGACTCTGAAGAGGCCACACCGGCCTTGACCCCGGGCCCGGACACAGGTGAACCTTCAGGAGGTCAT
>CAZQPM010000237.1:793-6490 GCA_964595195.1 uncultured Burkholderiales bacterium
AAGCAATACTGTCATGTTTTTGGACCCGTGCCCTCCCGCCGCCTGGGGCGGTCGCTGGGGGTCGATCCGATCCCATTCAAGACGTGCAACTGGAACTGCGTGTACTGCCAGTTGGGGGGGACCTTCCCGCTGACCTCGACCCGGGCCGAGTGCGTTCCGGCCGAGGAGATCGTGGCCGAGGTGCACCGGGCCTTGGCCACCTGCGAGCCCGACTTCATCACCTTCGTGGGTTCGGGAGAGCCGACCTTGCACTCCCGGCTCGGCTGGATGATCCGGCAGGTGCGCCGCCCGCAGGGTCCACCGGTAGCCGTCGTCACCAATGGCTCCCTGCTGAGGCTTCCGGAGGTCCGCCAGGAACTGCTGGGCGCCGACGTGGTGCTGCCCAGCCTGGACGCCGGATCGGAACGGCTTTATCGCCAGGTCAACCGCCCCCATCCGGACCTGGACCTGGAGGGTTTCCTGGCTGGATTGGAAGCGTTTCGCGGCGAGTTCCGGGGCCGGATCTGGATCGAGGTCATGCTGGTCGGGGGGCTCAACGATGATGACGAGGCTTTGCGCGACCTGGCTTCGGCCCTGGCCCGGGTGGGGCCCGACGAGGTCCACCTGAACGTCCCGGTCCGCCCTCCGGGGGAGTCCTGGGTATGGCCCCCCCTGCCGGATCGCCTCGAGCGGGCTCGGGAGATCCTGGGAGCAACTGCCCACACCCTGGCCCCACCGGTGGAGGAGGTGGCCTCGCTCCTGGAGGTGACCCCCGAGGAGGCGGTTCTCTCGCTCGTCCAGCGACACCCCATGACCCTGTCCGAGGTCCAGGCGGTCCTGCGCCGATGGCCGCCGGAAGAGGTGAACCAAGCCGTGGCCAGCCTGGAGGAACTGGGCAGGCTTTCCACGGTGAGACGCCTGGGCCGTTGCTTCCTGGTGGTCGAGGAGGCCCGCTTCCGGTAGAGGGCATTACCCATGACTGTTCTGGACGCTGATCCTGGGCTTCGGGACCGGAGCCCATCGGAGCATCGCCGAGCTGCGCCGCGAGGTACGCATCTTCACCATGATGCGTGGACGAGGCGGCTTCGAGCGACCTCCGACTTCCAGCCCCCCTCTTCGCCCCGGAGGAACCTCGATCCCCGCTCGCCAGCGGCAGGGCGGCTGCCCCCCGTCTTCGCCGCCTTGACAGTATGTGCGACACGCATATACTAAGTCAGCGCACCTAGATAATAGGTGCATCTATGTGGAGGTTCATCATGGGCCACGGCTTTGGAGGCGGAGGACACCAGCACCGGGGAGGCGGCGGGTGCTGCAGGGGGGCAGGGGGCGGTGGGCGCGGGGCCCTGGTGGAGGCTGCGGCCCTGGCGGCCCTCCTGGGCACCACGGCGCACGGCTACGACCTGCGCCGCCGGATCGAGGAGTTGACCGCAGGCCACCTGGAGGTCGACGCCGGGGGACTGTACCGGGTGCTGCGGCGCCTGGAGGACGAGGGCTTCGTAGTCTCCAAGTGGTCGGCAGGCGAAGCAGGGCCCCAGCGGCGCGACTACGAGATCACCGCGGAGGGCAGGGACCTGGCCGGCGACTGGGTGCCACGCCTGCGCGACAGGCAGGAGGTCTTCGGCCTGCTGGCGGACGCCTTGGATCGCGGTCTGGACGCCGGGCCCGTGATTGCCGGGCAGACCGGCATCCCCCAGGACCCTGGCCAGGCAGATCTGCCAGAGTCGGCGCAGGAGCAACCTCGGGGCCAAGCGGCAGGCAAAGTGGCGATCTCGGCCCTGGGCCCCTCGCTGGACGATCGCCTGGACGAGCGCTTCGGCCGGGCCAACTACCTGTTGATCGTCGACCCCCAGACCATGGAAGTGCAGGTCGTCGACAACAACCGCAACCAGCAGGCGCTGCAGGGAGCCGGCCTGGGCGCCGCCGAGAAGGTCCTGGAGCACGGGGCGACGGCGGTGCTGACCGGGCACCTGGGCCCCAAGGCCTACGGGGCCTTGCAGTCAGCCGGGATCGCGGGCTTCAACGGGACCGGCATGACCGCCCGCGAGGCCTTGGAGGCCTGGAAGATCGGTCGCCTGGCTCGCCTGGACGAGGGCGAAGGGCACCAGGGAATTAACTGATCGCGGCGACTGCCGCCAGAAACACGCCAAGGAGACCGAGAGAATGTCAAAGATGGTATTGGGAGTTCCCACGCAGGGTGGGGGGGGTCTGGACAGCGAGCGTTCGGGCCACTTCGGCCACTGTGACTGCTTCACCCTGGTGGAGATCGATGGCCAGGAGGTCGTCGGGGTGCGCGTGGTGGAGAATCCTCCGCACGTCGAGGGCGGGTGCCTGCGCCCGGTCAACCTGCTGGCCTCGCATGGAGTCAACGCCCTGCTGGCCGGAGGCATGGGCGCCCGCCCACTGCAGGGCTTCAACGACGTGGGCATCTCGGTGTACTTCGAGAACCAGACCGCGATCGTCCGGGACGCCGTGGACCTGGTCATCCAGGGGGGCGTGCCGATCATGGAACCGCAGCACGCCTGCGGCGGGCACCACCACTAGGTGGCCCGGAACGGGGTAGTGGACGTCGCGACTTTCACCCTGGCGGTGGCCTCGGGCAAGGGCGGCACGGGCAAGACGCTGGTCTCGACCAACCTTGCCGTGCTGGCCGCGGCCTCGGGCCTGCGCACGGTCCTGGTGGATTGCGACGCCGAGGCGCCCAACGACCACCTGTTCTTCCCCGAGGGAATCACCGTGAAGAACCCCGTGGAGGTCCAGGTGGCCGAGGTGGACCCCCAGGCCTGCACGGCCTGCGGCGCCTGCCGCGACGCCTGCGCCTTCGGCGCCGTCCGCCTCCTGGGCAAGGCCCGGGTCTTCGAGGAGCTCTGCCACCCTTGCGGGGTCTGCGTGCGCGTCTGCCCGACGGGGGCCATCCGCGAGGTGCCCCGGCGGGTCGGGGAGGTCGCGGTGACCCGGCCCATGGGGCGTGAGAACCTGGTCCTGGTGACCGGGAGGCTGGATATAGGGCAGGTCAAGACACCTTCGGTGATCCAGGCCGCTCGGGGGACAGCCGAGGGTCTGCCTTGTGACCTTGTCGTGCTGGACGCGCCGCCCGGCGTGGCCTGCGCGGCGGTGGCCGCGTTGCGCCGGGCCGATGCCCTGCTGCTGGTGACCGAGCCCACGCCCTTCGGCCTGCACGACCTGGAACTCAGCCTGCAACTGGGGCGCGCCCTGGGTCTTCCCATGGCGGTCCTGGTCAATCGGGACGTCGAGGGAGATCAGTCCGTGGCGGACCTGTGCCAGGCCTGGGACGTGCCCCTGGTGGCCCGCCTTCCCTTCAGCCGGAGCCTGGCCGAGATCTACGCCCGGGGCGGCCTGGTGGCCGAGGAGAACCCGCACGTGCGGGCCCTGCTGGAACCGACACTTGAGGTCATGCGCAGGCTGGGCGCCAGGCAGGAGGCCAGGTCATGAAGAGCGTGGCGATCGCCTCCGGCAAGGGGGGCACCGGGAAGACCACCCTGACGGCCGTCCTGGCCTGGCTGGCGGCCCGGAACCATCCGGTCGCGGTGGCTGACGCCGACGTCGAAGCCTCGAACCTGCCCCTGGCCTTGCGGGTGCGCTCGCAGGAATGCAGCGAGTTCCGGGGCGGTGCCAAGGCCGTGATCGCCCCGCAAAAGTGCTCGTCCTGCGGCCTGTGCCTGCAGGTCTGCCGCTTCCAGGCCGTGCTCCGCTCGGACAACGGCGCTTTCAGCGTGGACAGGTTCTCGTGCGAGGGCTGCGGCCACTGCGCCCTGGTCTGTCCCACAGGCGCGGTGACCATGGTCCCGGCCAGCATCGGGCAGGCCTGCCGGGGCTCCAGCCCCGTGGGCCCGATCGCCTTCGGCCAACTGGGACCGGGCCAGGACCTCTCCGGGCGCCTGGTCACCGAGGTCCGGCGCCTCGGGCTGCAGGCCGCTCAGGAACAGGGGGCCGAGGTGTTGTTCATCGATGGCCCCCCGGGCACTGGGTGTCCCCTGATCGCCGCGCTGTCCAGCACCGACCTGGTGGTGGCCGTGGCCGAGCCCACGCTGTCGGGGGTGCATGACCTGGGCCGCCTGGCCGACCTGGCATCCCGCTTCAGGATCCCCGTGCGGGTGGTCCTGAACAAGGCCGATCTCTCGGTGGACGGTGCCCGGCGACTGCGCGAGTTCTGCGCTGACCGGAGTCTGCCCCTGCTGGCCGAGATTCCCTTTGACCGGGACTTTGCGGGGGCTCTCCAGGCGATGGCCGAGCCCTCGGCCTGCGCTGCATTGCAGGGCTCTCCCGCCTGGCGCTCGGCGGTTGGCGCCTGGGAGGCACTCGCCTTGGAACTGGGCCTTGAAGGGCGCTGAAGGGGGCAACCTCAGATAATCAACAGGCTTGATCGGATAGGTCAATGATACGCCGGCCAGAAAGCCCTGGACCCGGTACCGCTGCCCCTCGTAGGGTTGCCCCTGGATCGCCAGGGCGGGGTGATGCGCGTCGGGGACGACCTCGAAGGTGAAGAAGTCCTCCAGGTCGAGCTGCCCGATCTCCTGCAGACGATGGAGCAGCCCTTCCGGATGCCCGGTGAGACGGAGGTCCAGGTCCCGCGTAGTGCGGGCACGGGAAAGACGAAGCTCGAGAACCATTCCGCCTTTCAGCGTGGCTTTGGATCCGAAGCTGTGGAAGAGGCGGGCCAGGAAGCGCTCGAAGACCACCAGTTGCCGGAGGCGTTGGAGCGGACGCCCGGTGGCCAGGGATTCCTGTTGGAGCCTGGCTTCGAGGGCCATCTTGAAGCCGGTCGGGGTGGTGTATCTCATCGCGATCCGTTCAGGTGGAGTTCCTCGACCTCGGCCTGGGAGAAGAGCCCCCGGGCCAGCCCCGTCGCGATCGCCTGTTGCACCAGTTCGGGCGAGACGGAAGCCCCGAGGCAGTCCTGGATGGTCCGAAGCGGCCTGGTGACCGGCACTGGGCCCGACCACGTGCGGTCCCGTGCCGGGACGGAACCCAGATGGAGGCAAAGGCCTTGGGGAACCACCCGCCGGCGAAGTGCGGGAGGGGAGGGGAGGGTCATGTGTACGTGACCCGGCAGAGCGTCGCAGAGGTCGTGGAGGAAGAGCGCGGTCTGGTGGCTGAAGACGCCCTGACGCTGCGACCACAGCCAGAAGACCACGAGGTCCTCCTGGTCGCCCGGCGGGAAGTGGGTCAGCCGGTAGAGCCCGCGTCGGGTCCGGGTGATCCGGCCCTTGCGCAGATGGTGCTCGAGGAGCTGGCGCGAGTAGCCCGCCCCCGCCGCCTGGTGAAGCGTGAAATGGCCCTCCTGCTGAGCGGCGACCTCGTAGAATTGGTCCCAGTCGGGAGGGTGAGGAGTCGGGGGCGGGGACCTGCGCACGGTTGCCCGGTGGACATGGCGCATTGAGGATCTGTTCAGTTCTACCATAAACAGAGACAGGAGCAACTCCCAAGTATGGTGTCCTTTCGGCAAGCTTGTTTGATTCCGCCCTCAGGCGGCCAGCCAGCGTGGGCGTCAACACCCAGGCGAGTTGCGGTGCCCACTCCAAGATGTCCAGGGTGTGGTATTGCCGACCGCGATCCCGGCCAGGGATCGCGGTCGGCAATACTCACTCCTCGTGGTCGAAAAGCTCCAGTTGGACCGGGCGTTGGCGGTCCACCAGGCCGGAGACCCCCAGGCCGACCAGGCGGACCGGGCGGTCCGGGAAGTCGGTGCGGGCCAGCAGA
>CAZQPM010000238.1:0-6473 GCA_964595195.1 uncultured Burkholderiales bacterium
AGGCGCCCGATGCCACCTCGCGGCAGGAACTGGAAAAGCTCAACCTGGCGCTGGAAATGGGCAACAACGTCATGCTGTATGTCGACGACATCCAGCACACCCATCCCGAGTTCCTGCAGAAGTTCATCTCGCTGTGCGACGCCCAGCGCAAGGTGGAGGGGGTCTGGAAGGGGCGGACGCGCACCTACGACCTGAAGGGCAAGCGTTTCTGCATCTGCATGGCCGGCAACCCCTACACCGAGTCGGGCTCGCGCTTCCAGATCCCCGACATGCTGGCCAACCGGGCGGACACCTACAACCTGGGCGAGGTGCTGGCGGGGAAGGAGTCGCTCTTCGAACTTTCCTACCTGGAGAACGCCCTGACCTCCAATCCCGTGCTGGCCCCGCTGACCTCGCGCGAGCCGGAGGACGTCTACAAGCTGATCCGTATGGCCGAGGGGGTGGAGATCCCGGCTTCGGAGCTGGCCCACACCTACGCCCCCGTCGAGCTCGAAGAGATCCTGGCCGTCCTGCGCAAGCTGCTGGCGATCCAGAAGGTGCTGCTGCAGGTGAATCGGGAGTACATCCGCTCGGCGGCCATGGACGATCGCGACCGCGAGGAGCCGCCCTTCAAGCTTCAGGGCTCGTACCGCAACATGAACAAGCTGGCCGAGAAGGTCGTGCCGATCATGAACGACGAAGAGCTGGAGCGGGTGGTCGACGACCACTACCAGGGAGAGGCCCAGACCCTGACCACCGGGGCCGAGCAGAACCTGCTGAAGCTGGCGGAACTGCGCGGGCGGCAGACCCCCGAGCAGAAGCGGCGCTGGCAGGACATCAAGAAGGGTTTCACGCGCAGGCTGGTGGCCGGCGGCGACGACACGGATCCGGTGAACCGGGTGACCGGGGTGCTGGCCCGAGTCTCCCAGCAGTTGGGGGACCTGGCCGGGGCCTGCGGGCCGCAGTTGGAGGGCATCCGCGAGGCCCTGGGCTGTCCCCGTGACTACGGCCCCGAGCTGGGTTCCCTGCGCGAGGCCCTGGCGGGGCTGCGGCTGCCGGATCCGGCGCCGGAGCTGGGCGACTTGCGT
Organism: uncultured Burkholderiales bacterium; assembly: GCA_964595195.1. Lineage (GTDB taxonomy): Bacteria > Vulcanimicrobiota > Xenobia > Xenobiales > Xenobiaceae > CAZQPM01. The sequence goes on from CAZQPM010000238.1 coordinate 1,068, forward strand.
CGGGCGGTGGAGGGCCTGGGCGGCGGGCCGGATCTGGAGCCCCTGCGCCAGGCCTTGACGGGCCTGCGCCAGGCGGTGGAAGGCTCGCCCCAGGCCACCGAGGAGGCCCTGGCCCCCCACCTGACCGAGCTGACGCGCGCCGTGGTGGCGGCGGCCGAGGGGAGCGCCGGGATGGCCCGCTCGCTGCCCGCAGCCTGGATCGCGCAGGCCGCGGCGCCGATCCCGCCGTCCCCGCCTGCTGTCACCTCAGCCCCGCTTCCAGCCTCACCGGCCGCGGCTCAGGTCTCACCAACGCCCACGCCCACGGCGATCCCGGCCGAGGCCCTGATGGGCTCGATGGACACGGTGATCCAGTTGGTCCCCCGGCTGCGCGAACTGGCCCGGCTCCTGCGGGGCCCGCGGTCCAAGGCGATCCTGCTGGACCCGGCGTTGGTGCGGGTCTTCGACGCGCTTCAGCAGGCCGAGAACCTCTCGGACGTGCTGCAGGCCCTGCGCCGCGACGACGGCGAACGCGGGGTGGGGTAGGGGCGGACCCGACGCGCCACGAACGGCCGGGGAATCCTGGTGGCTGCTGGATGTCATCGCCGGGTTGCCAGGGAAACCGGGCCATTGGGTGAACCATCAGGACGTGGACGGTTCCCCTGGCAACCCGGCGCTGCACAGGCTTGAAGGGTTGGTCGTTCCCGAGGCCCCCCTGTCGCCGGACGCTGCCCTGCGGGTGGCCTTCGACCTGGCCGACGCAGGCACCGACATGATGCGGATGAGCCTGCAGCGCCGCCATCCTGGGGCTTCCCGGGAGACCATCGAGGCCATGCTGCGGGACTGGCTCCACCGTCGGCCCGGGGCGGAATTCGGCGACTCCTGGGGACGTCCGATCCCCGAGCGCATCCCCCGGCTGTGAGTCTTCGGCAGGCCTTCCTGTCGATTCGGGAGGCCCTCGACGACCTGGGGGCCAGGTGGGCGCTGGTTGGCGGACTCGCCGTGGGCGCCCGGACCGAGCCTCGCTTCACGCGTGATGTGGACCTCGCCGTGGAGGTTCCGGACGACCTGACTGCTGAGATTCTTCTTCGCAACCTGATGAATCGCGGATACGCCGTGGTCGCCTTGGTGGAGCAGGAGGCTGTCGGCAGGCTGGCCACGGCTCGACTGCAGGTCCCGGAGGTGGACCATCTCGTCGCTCTCATGTTCGCATCCTGTGGGGTGGAAGGCGAGGTGGTTCGAGATGGCGAGCTCATCGAGGTGTTCTCTCGGGTGAAGGCTCCCGTTGCCAGGCTCGCCCACCTGGCAGCCATGAAGCTCCTGTCCAGGGACGACGACACCAGGGAGCAGGACCGGGGCGACCTCCGTCGACTTCTGAAGGCCGCCAGTCCGGAGGACCTGGAAGAAACCCGACGGCTGCTTGTTCTGATGGGACGACGGGGCTACCACAGGGGCAAGGACCTGCTGCGCGACATGTCGCAGGCGCTTCGGGACCTGGCCGGTTCGTAGGTCGCCTCAGGTCTGCGCAGGTTGGTGAGGTCCGAGGCTCGGCGCTGACCTGGCCACCGGCTTCGGCCGTTGTGCTCCGGCGTCTCAGCGGGTCCTGAGGGACAGGGCCTGCTCGACCAGTAGCGGCAGGACCCGGGCCGCCGGCCCTCGGATGGCCACAACGGCGAGTTCGCTGGCCGCCGTGGTCTCCGGGTTGACCTCAATGACCTCGGCGCCGCTTCGTCGGGCCATGACCGGTAGGACTGCGGCAGGCGTCACCAGGGCCGAAGTGCCCACCACCAGCAGGACCTGGCACTCCTCAACGGCAGTCACGGCCTTCTCGACCACGCGGGCGTCCAGGCTCTCGCCAAACCAGACGATGTGGGGGCGCAGCAGGGCTCCGCAGGAGCAGTGGGGGGGCAGGTCGTCCGCTGCCTGAAAGTCGCGCACGGTTCCCTCAGCGACGCAGCGGGCCTGGAAGAGGTCGCCGTGCAACTCCAGGACCCGGGTGCTGCCGGCCCGCGAGTGCAGGCCATCCACGTTCTGGGTGATGAGTGTGACCGAGGGGCCTTCCCGTTCCAACCGGGCCAGGGCCAGGTGCCCGGCGTTGGGCTGGCACCCCGCCACGAGGCCCTGCCTCCAGGCGTACCATTCCCAGACCAGCCGGGGGTCGCGCGCGAAGGCCTCGGGCGTGGCCAGTTCCTCGGGTCGGAACCGCCTCCACAGGCCCTGGGAACCCCGGAAGGTGGGAACCCCGCTCTCGGCGGACATCCCCGCCCCGGTCAGGATCGCGACCCGACCGGACTCGGCGAGGATGCGCGCGGCATGGTCGATCAAAGCTTGCATCTGGCCGGGTTGGATGCCCCGCACCCCGATCCTGCCGCCCCACCGGACAAGCCTCCGCCAGCGCCGGGCAGGAGTGCAACGACCAGGGCGAAACCCTGGAGTCATCCGACCCGGTACGAGGAGGGCAGATGCCGAGAACCGTCAGGACCCTGTGGTGGAAGGCCTGCGCGAGGATGGGCAGGCGCGTGTCGGGGTTGCTGGCCCCCCCGGTGCTGCTGATGCTGGTCCTGGCCCTCAGCCCGGCCGGAGCGACGGCGCCGGGCGCCTCCTACCAGTTGGAGGTCCCTGCGGGCAGTCCCCTGGCCCTGAGCACCCAGGTGGACGTGGACTCGGGCTCGGCCAAGGTCGGCGACAAGGTCGCGTTCGTGGTCACCACACCCCTGGTCGTCAAGGGGGTGACGGTGGTGGCGACCTCTGCCCCGGGGCGGGGCTCGGTGGTATACTCCAGGCCGGCCCGGGTGGCGGGGCGGGGCGAGTTGATGGTCGAGGTCCATGACGTGCAGGCCGTCGACGGTTCCTGGATCACGGTCGGCGCGCGCCAGGGTGACCAGACCGGCCTGGCGGGTCTGGTCGAGGCCTCGATGATGAGCCTGACCGAGCCGACCTTTCCCCGGGGCCGCGACGGGCTGCTGCGTTCCAGCCAGATCCTGCAGGCCTGGACCCTCGAGGGCACGACCTTCGTCGTCACGCCCGGCAGCGGTCCTCCGAAGGTCGTGGCGGCGCCCCTGAGCGCCCCCGGCACCCTGCAGGGCCAGAGGACCCGCGTGGCCGCCGGGACCAAGGTGCGCATCCGGGCCCTGGTCGACATCGTGTCGGGCCAGGTCCAGGTCGGCGACCGCGTGAAGTTCAACACCGTCGAGGCCGTCACCGTCGACGGCCTGCAGGTGATCCCGGCGGGAGCCGAGGCTCTCGGTACGGTGCTGCGGGCCATCGAGTCCGGTGCGGCCAACCACGCGGGCGAATTGGTGGTCAGCATCGACAGCGTCCGTGGCGTCGACGGGCGGCCGATCCCCCTGAACCGCTATGCCGGCAACCGTGGGGGCAGCAACCGGGCGCTGAGCCTGGGGGCCGACCTGATCGTGCCCCTCTCGGGCCTGGCGATCCACGGCCGCCAGGCCGTCATCTCCAAGGACGAGGTCTTCGACGTGGCGGTCTCGGAGGACCGCCTGGTGGTCGTGCCCCCGGCGGGCACGCGTCGCGACTGAGGGTCCTGCGAGCCAGGCGGCTTCCCAGGAGCCTCCTGCGCAGCGTGGCCGGGACCGGGCGGCTCGCGGTCAGCCTCCCGGCTGGCCGGGCCCCATCCGGGCCTGGATCTTCAGGCTCCAGTCGCGGGCCGGGGCGTAGTTGGGGTCCAGGTCCAGGGCCATGCGGAAACACTGCAGGGCCGAGGAGAGGTCGCCCATCGAGTCGTGGACCAGGCCCATGTTGAAGTGCGTGCTGCAGTCCTGGCCGAAGAGTTCCAGGGACAGGCGGTAGAAGCGCAGCGAGTCCTGGTAGCGGTTCAGGTGGTGGCAGATCCGGCCCAGGTTGAAGGGCACGTCCCGGCCCGAAGCCAGGTGGTAGTAGTTCGCCCAGATCCTCTCGACGCCGTCGACCATCTCGCGCTGCATGATCGGACGGGCGTCGGGAATCCCCTCGATCAGGACCGGGCTCAGCGAGTAGAAGACCTCCGGGTCCCAGTCCGAGAGGCGGAGCAGTTCCAAGGCGACCCGCAGGGAGGGGTGTGGCACCTGTTGCTCCAGGGCCACCTTCAGGTGGAAGCCATCCAGGGGGCCGAAGGTGCACAGGGCATCCCGGAACGCCAGGCGGGTCTCGCGGGGCTCACCGACGGCGGGGTCGTGCAGCAGCAGGACATAGTCCAGCAGCGAGTCCCGGGCGTCGGAATGCAGGACCGTTCCTCCCCGCAAGCGGAACAGTCGGCCCAGGGCCTCGAAGTTCACCGTCAGCGAGAAGCTGCCGTGCAGCACCAGGCCCGGATCCGCCAGTCCCGAGAGTTCCTCGGTCCGGTTCCAGGACTTGTCCGAGGCCAGCACCAGCAGGCGCCCTGCGCTGGTCGCGAGCAGGTGGTCCAGGAAGCGGAAGCCCCCGACCGGGATGCTGAGCGACGTGTTGCCCAGGAGGTCGCGGTAGTCCAGCAGGATTTGGTTCCAGTCGGGAGAGGGGTAGTAGTCCTCACCGATCTCCCGGTATTCGTAGCGCAGCCGCAGCCTGGCCAGGATCTCGGCCCGGTCACCCTGGAGGTCCTCCGGCTGGTCGGAGCATACCGTCACCAGGCCTTCGAGAAGGCGTCCGTCCTGGACCCGGAACGCGTCGACGGTCAGGGTGTCGAAGAGGTAGTTGCCGATCACCACCAGGGGATTCCCCAGCGTCTGCCGACCGAGAACGACCCCGGCATGCTCCAGCCGGATCTCCCCGTCCGCCTCGGCATCCAGGACCGCGAAGTCCACCAGACCGGCCTCGGCGAAGGGCCGCAACTGGGGGTGGGCGGCCCAGAACTCCAGGTTGCTGCGGGTGAAGTCCGCCATCACGTAGCAGATCTTCAGGCGGCGCAGGGGTTCAGCATCCCGGAACCGGGCCAGGGCCTGGAGGAAGAGATAGGCGAAGCGCCCCGCTCCGGCCCCCGGTTCCAGGACGTAGAGGGGTTGGTCGGGGTCCAGCAGGGGAGGTTGGCCAGGACCCCGTTGGTCGTGGGCCCGGCACAGGTCCCGAAGGTAGCCGACCAGTATCCGGCAGAAGGCGCCTGCCAGGCGGGGGTTGTTCGTCACGTAGTGGGGCACGATCCCCGAGTCCCAGGCGGACACCCCGTTCTGGTCATAGAACTCCCGCTGCAGCCGCCACAACAGCGATTCCGAAAGCCTGCAGCCCTGCTCGAGGATGTGCTCGCCCATCTCGTCGGCCATGGGGCCCCCTTCGCGGCCGGACCGCTGATCGGGACCGGCGAGGCAGGCATTCCGGGGGCAGGCGGAACACTCCTGTCGGGCCCGGAGCGGCCCGGCCGCACGGAACGGAACGTGTCAAGCATTTTCAGACAGCCTTCCTCCGCCGCCTGGCGTGAGAACCGAGGGCGTCGAGGCGGGTCTGGATGCAAGGAAG
>CAZQPM010000239.1:0-353 GCA_964595195.1 uncultured Burkholderiales bacterium
TCGAGTTGCGAGGCTTCGGCACCTTCACCGCGGTGAAGCGCCCGGCCCAGACCCTGCGCAGCCCGAAGACTGGCCAACCAGTGTCGGTCCCGGATTACCGCTCAGTGGTGTTCAGGGCTGGCGCCAGCCTGCGCAAACGGCTGGGCCCGAAGCCCCCCGAACCAGCCCCCCTGACCAGGCCGCGACGCAACCGGAACCGGCCGCCGCAGCCACCGCCGACTGAAGAAACCTGATCCCGGCCCCCGCCCGGTCCCGGAGCTACGCAAGGCAGAGCCCGCCTCCGAGACGGGCCGTGCTTGCCAGGAACACGCCAGGCAAGGCAGCATCTCGCCCGGTGCCGGGGCTACGCAAGG
>CAZQPM010000239.1:453-6466 GCA_964595195.1 uncultured Burkholderiales bacterium
GAGCCCGCCTCCGAGACGGGCCATGCTGGCCAGGAACACGCCAGGCAAGGCAGCATCTCGCCCGGTGCCGGGGCTACGCAAGGCAGAGCCCGCCTCCGAGACGGGCCATGCTGGCCAGGAACACGCCAGGCAAGGCAGCACCCCGCCTGGTGCCGGGGCTACGCAAGGCAGAGCCCGCCTCGTAGATCGGCGTGCTCCGGTGGCGGGCGGAAGGTGCGAGCCGCGTATGTGTCGCCCTTTGCCGGCAAAGGGCGACACATACGTTGCGGGACCGCAGTGCTGAGCGCAGCGTTCTGGGGGTTGGCTACAGGGCCAACGTGCGAGCTCCGTGTTTGTCGCAGAGTTCTTCTGCGACAAACACGGGACGAACATGGGTGGCAGTTCGGGTCGCGGAGCGACCCGGATGGACCTTGCCCCGCCTGGAAAGGCCCCATGGGTCCCTGCTGGCCCCGCCCTCCGCTGGCCTCCGGGCGGGGCGCAAGATAGACCTCCGCTCCGGAAACGGGCCCGGTCCAAGAATCCACAACACGTGCAAGTGCATGGTTCCGGCCTGCCGGCCGGCAGATAGAACCAGCCTGAACAAACCCTGTTGGCCCCGCCCTCCGCTGGCCTCCGGGCGGGGCACAAGGAAGACCTCAGCCCGGAAACGGGCCCGGTCCAAGAATCCGCAGCACGTGCAAGTGCACGGTTCCGGCCTGGCGGCCGGCAGATAGAACCTGCCTGAATAAACCCTGCTGGCCCCGCCCTCCGCTGGCCTCCGGGCGGGGCACAGGGCAGACCTCAGCCCGGAAACGGGCCCGGTCCAAGAATCCGCAGCACGTGCAGGCGCACGGTTCCGGCCTGGCGGCCGGTAGATAGAAACCGCATGTTGGAACCCGGGGCCTGCTTCGGCCGATCCCCCATCATCCTGAAGTGGCGCATCTTAGCGGACGGTTCGTCGGCCGTCAACCCCCGCGTGTCCAAGGCTGGTTGGGGGTTGACTGCCGCCGCCCCGCCCGCTCTTCAAAGGGCGCGTCCGGATGATGGGTCGGCCGAAGCAGGCTGCCCGGGTTCCAGCCTCCGCGCCGGAATCCGGGCCAACCAAAGCAGGGCTGGGGGACGGGCCCTGACCCAGACGGCGCAACAGGGAGGCCACGTGCAGATCCTCAACCGCTTCCAGGAGACGATCTTCCAGGCCTGGTTCCAGGACCGGGGCCCAGCCCTTCGGTTCGCCCGCATGATCGGGGCCAACCCCCGACGCTTCGCCCTGATCGGGGTGCGCCACCAGGACGGGGCCTGGACCGTCCGCTACCGCGCTCGCCGCCAATCGCCCTGGCTCCCCGACGCCCGGGCCACCTGGACCGCCAACGGAGGTGCTCGATGAACCCGCGAACCCTGAACCCGGACGAGATCCGGAACCTCCTCCACACCCTGACCCCCCGCTCCCCCTTCGGGGCCCGCGACCTCGCCATGTTGGTCCTGGCCCTGCACACGGGTCTGCGGGTCTCCGAACTGGTGGGGCTCGACGTGTCCCACGTGGCCAACAGCCAGGGCCCGCGCCAGACCCTGGACCTTCCCGCCGGCCTGGCCAAGGGCGGAAGTGGAAGGCTCATCCCCCTCAACCAGGTGGCTCGGGACGCCATCGCCGACATCCTGGCCTTCAACCAGCACCGCGGCTTCCCCGTGGCGCCAGGCGCCCCGCTCTTCGTGAACCGCCGGCACCAGCGCCTCTCCACCCGCTACGTCCAGCGCCTGATGGAAGCCCTCCGCAACCAGGCCGACCTGGACGTCCACGCCACCCCGCACACCCTGCGCCACACCTTCGCATCTCAGGTTGCCCGCAAGCATGGCAACCTCCGGGCCGTCCAGGCCCTGCTCGGCCACCGCCGCCTCGCGACGGTGGAGATCTACACCCACGTCGACCGCCGGGAACTTGCGGAAGCCGTGGCCACCCTCGAGCAGACCCTCCCCCAACCCTGACCCCGGAAGGAGACCCCCATGAAACTCCTCACCATGGACCCGAAGCTGGCCGAGGCCCTGGAGGGGCTCGGATGCCGGCGGGAACCCTTCCCGACCCCCGTGGGCCTGCGGCTCCTGGTGGTGGTCGGTCCTCCCGAACTCCTGCTGCACTCCCAGCGCCCTCGCAGGTTGCGGCGGGCCTGACCCCTCCCGTCCTCCAGCAGCTCATCTCCTCCGGGACGGACGCCGGCGGGGCGGAGGCAAGGGAAGGATCTCGACCCCGGCGGCCCGGGCCAGGCTCTCGATCTCCTCGAGGGTTTCCCGGGCCTTGCCGTCTTCCGGATTGTCCCGCAGGACCAACTGCCACTGCTTCGCCGCTGAACGCAACCATGAAGGGTCCGCGTAGCGGGTGCCCCGGGCCGCCTGTCCTCGGACCTCCTCAGCCGCCCGGCGCTCCCGACTCCGCTGGATCTCCTCGGCCAGGGACTGCGCCTGGCGCGCCGCGATGCCCAGACCCTCGACCAACCCAGAGATCTCGTCCCCATAACCCTCGGAACGGTAGGTGTGAATCAGGTCTTCGGCCATCTCCCTGGCCTCCAGCAACCCCTTCAGCCGCCCTTCTTCAAAGCCCGCACCGGCGGCCACTGGTGCCGATGTCGGCCGCCCGGCCCGTTCCCGGCGCAGGCGTGCCGCCTCCCCGGCCTCCCGGCGCAGCCGCTGCAGCTCCCCGGGCTCCACCAGCTCCACGCCCAGCCTGGCGGCCAGGAGATCCGCAGCTTCGCGCAATTCCTCGCGTCCGTCGGGATCGGCCTCCAACCAGTGTTCCAGACGGACAGCCAGGCGCGGAGACCAGGCGGGGACGGCGTCCAGCCCGTACTGCTCGGGCAGGGGCCAGCCGAGATCCTGGTAGATCAATCGCCGCAGGTAGAAGGAGAGCCCGCCCGCCCGGCCTCGGCCGCCCTGGGCCAGGGGCCGCAGTTCCTCCAGGACATCCTCCTCGAGTCGCACCGTGATCTGGTCTCGCCCTCGCCTGGCCATGGTGGCACCTCCCTATGTGACATGCACTTCACCACGGGGAGGGCACATCCTGCAAAGTGCATGTCACACGCTTGACCAGACGAAGGGGCAGGGGCCGGCGGACGGCCTGCGAAATCCCACGATGGCCCGAGCCAGGCTCATCCTTCCCCCGCCTGGCAAGGGCCACCTGCGTCCCTGAAGGGCCCTCCGCCTCGTGTGCAGAATCTTATTCAACAATGCGGCCTGGAAAGGGAAGAGACTCACGCCCCCTCCAGGCTGCTGGCTTTTCCGAAGGCGCCCAGCCTGCCCTGGCCTCGGGGCTCGGAACCCGACCGGGAACGGGCCTGCGACGATGGACCGCGCCGGCCTTGGACACATCACCCGTCATGGCCGTGGTCGAGCCAGTTCCGACATCCCCATGACGAGGCCATCCATAGACTGATTGTATCACCGATGAGACAATCAGTTTCACTTGTGATATAATTGAGGCAGGAGGAGCCCACCATGCCCTATCGCAGTGAAGACTGGATGCGCTTGGTCCAGGGCCTGGTCGCCCTCGCCGATCTCCTGGCCCGGGCTCGGGGCGCCGACAGCAGGAGCCTGCAACGCCAACAATTCCTCGACCAGGCCGTCTGGCACGCCTGGAGGTTCGCCGAGTACGCCGTGAACGTGCTGCTGCAACTGGCGGGTCGCCCTCCCGAGCAGCACCACCAGCTCCCGGCGCGGGTCGAGGAACTGCGCGCCGGGGGTCTGCTGCAGGGCGACTACGCCGGAATCCTTGAGAAGCTCACCCGCTACCGCCTCAAAGCCGACTACATGGGTTACTCCCGGCACCCTTCGGTCCACTATTCACCCTCTGACCTGGAGCGTTGCCTGCGGGCCCTGGAAGGACTCCGGGACGAGGTGGACGGCCTGCTCCGACAGAGAGGGTGGCTCTGAGATGGTGTCCCGCTCGACAGCCGAACTCCGTTTGCTGGGCGCCCTGGCGCAAGCCGGAGCAGCGGGCGCTTCCCGGGAGCAGCTCACCCGGGCCGCCGGCATCGGCTACGCCACCTTCTACCGCCAGGTCAAGGGCCTACTCGGACAGGGGATCCTCCTGGAACAGGAGGGGCGCTACCGCCTGGACCTCTCCGGCCCCTACGGTCTGCACTTCAAGCTCTGGCACGACATGGAACTCCTGTACCGGTTGGCTCCTCCGGTGCGCTCGGAGATCCTGAGCCACCTGCGCCAGGCCCGACAAGACCTGGGCCCTCACCTGCTGGCCCTGTGGCTGGTGGGTTCTGCCGCCCAAGGCACCCACGGTCCGGAGAGCGACCTGGACTTCCTGGCCGTGGTCGACCGCCCGTCCTCGACGGACTACAGGCTGCCGGCCCTCCACCCCGTCCATTTCGTGGTCCTCTCGGCGCAGCAGTTCCGCCAGGGGGTGGCGGACCTGGAACCCTTCCCGCTGATCGCCCTGCGGCACGGACTGCTCCTCTTCGACCGGGGCTTTGCCCAGCAGCACCTGCAACGCGACTTCCCCATCCAGCGCAGGGGAGCGGCCCTCCAGGCCACCCGGGCGATCGTGCAGGGGCATCGGGAACGGCTCCTCTTCCTGGTGCAGACGGGCGAGGTGGCCGAGGCTCGGGCGGCCCTGCGCTCCCAGGGCACGACCCTAGCATACCTCGTGCTGCAGGCCCTTGGCGAGTTGCCGCGGAACCGCGAGGAGGCCCTGGGTCTGTGCCGCCGGCTCCTCGGACCTGGTGTCGCCGACCTGCTGCAGGCGCTTGTGGAGGGGACCGACCAGGCGGGTGGGCTTCTCGAACTGGAGCGCCAGGCGGAGGACCTGCACTCCAGGTTCCTGGAGGCCGCCACCCAACTGCAGGAGTTCGCCAACCTGCTCTACGCGCGCCCGGTGGAGGCCGAGGCCCTGCTTCTCCGTCTGCTTGTGGCGGGTCAGGGAGACTGGCACCTGGAGTTCCAGCAGGGGCTATCGGGTATCGGCTTCGAGGTAAGGCACGGCCCCCAGAGGGTCCTGGTGGACCTGGTCGTGCGGGAGGGCGACATGGAGATCGACCGGGTGGACCGCTTCGCCGAGCGCGTCCCGTCCGGGGAGAGCCAGGGGCGGGCCGTCATGGTGGCTCATCTCTTCCGCAGCCTTCCCCTGGCCGACCGGCCCCTGGCCTTCCCCCAGCAACTCCTGTCCCGGGCCCGGCAGCGCCAGGTCCACCTGGTCTCCCTCGAAGAACTGCTTCAGGCCCACAACCGAGGTTGTCTTGAAGTGGAGACCGGCCCGGTGGCCTGGAGGGCCCTGCTGGAGAAGATCCTCGGAGAGCCGGATCCACGGGCTGCCCCTGAGGGACGCGGCCGGGCCCGAGCCGGGCGCCTCTCGACTCGAGCCTGACCACGGCTCCTCAAAAGTGAATGTCACAACTGCCGCGCGGACTCCGGGTTCTGTCACTTCATCGTTCGAGAGCTGCCAGGAACAACGCCACGGCCGAGGCCGCCTCCTCCCGGTTCACCCGGTTCCGCCCCGGCTGACCGGGCAACGTGAGGAACCGCGCGTAGCTCACCGGTCCGTCCTTGCGCCAGGCGGGCACAGCCGGATCCGTCGAGGCGAAGCGGTCCCGCACGATCTCCAGCGCTCGTTCCATGAGCGGCTCGTCGGTCCATTCGGCACACCGCTGCCGGAAGGATCTGGCCACCCCCTCCGGCCCCCCGGGGGCATGCAGCAGCGTGAAGACGAGGTCGAAAGCGTCCTTCTCCTCGATCCGATCGTCGTAGGCCAGAGCCTTGAGAACCAGGAACGGCACAATGTTCGAGACCCGGATCCACTCCGTGGCCACTCCGTGATCGTCCAGCAACTCCCCGGACAACTCATGCTCCACGTAGTCGCGGAAGACCAGGTGCGCACCGGGAATCCGAATCGCGGAGAGACGACGCTCGCCCGTCAGCGGCGCCACTCGTTCTCCTGGTTCCTCGGCTGCGCTCGGGCACATGAGATCGAGCACGATCGTCGAGCCGGGCTCCACCTGCCGGCTCCAGCGGAAGTGTTGGGCCCGGCCCTCGTCGTTCTCGC
>CAZQPM010000240.1:0-6454 GCA_964595195.1 uncultured Burkholderiales bacterium
GATTCCCTTCGGGGGGGGCGGCGGCTGGGGCCTTGAACGTAGGTTCGGGGCCGCCGAGGGCCCGCGGGCATTCTCGTCACCCCCCTTCCCCTGGGGCGGACAACGTGATACATTGACACCGCTCATCGAGAGGCAGCCTGATCTGGTCCGGCTGCAGCGGGTCGAGGGACCGAGCCCGACGACACCCCGGCAACCGGCGCGCCAAGGCGCGCACGGTGCCACATCTCGGCAGGCGATTGCGCCTGGAAGATGAGGGAGTTGCGTCGCGCGCCACGGCTCTGCCGGACGCCCGCGAAGTGAAGCCCCGGCCCTTCCAGGCAGGGGCTTTCTTGTTGTCCCACGTTGGGAGCGGCTCTGTAGGGGCCCAGAAGGAGGACGAATGTTGGAGCGCGAGTACCTGTTCACATCCGAGTCGGTCACCGAGGGGCATCCGGACAAGATCTGCGACCAGATCTCGGACGCCATCCTGGATGCCATCTTCGCCGGGGAGATCGAGATGGGCCCCGATGCGCGTGGGAGCGTCGACAACGCGCGGGTGGCCTGCGAGACCTTCATCACCACGGGCCTGGTCGTGGTCGGTGGCGAGATCCGGACCCGCGCCTACGTCGACGTGCAGAAGATCGTGCGCGACGTGGTCAGCGAGATCGGCTATGACCGCGCCAAGTTCGGCTTCGACGCCCACACCTGTGGCGTCATGAGCACCATCCACGAGCAGAGCACCGACATCGCCATGGGGGTGGACGAGAGCTACGAGGTCCAGCGCGGCCGGGGCAGCGATCCCCTGGATCTGATCGGGGCGGGCGACCAGGGCATGATGTTCGGATACGCCTGCAACGAGACCAGTCAGTTGATGCCGATGCCGATCTACCTGGCCCACCGCCTGGCCGAGCGCCTGACCGCCGTGCGCAAGTCCGAGGTCCTCGGCTACCTGCGTCCGGATGGCAAGACCCAGGTCACGGTGAAGTACGTCGGTGGCCATCCGGTCTCCGTCGAGAAGATCCTGATCTCCACCCAGCACGCCGAGGGCGTGGACATCGACGTGCAACTCCGCCCCGACCTGATCGAGCACGTGATCAAGCCGGTCTTCGAGCAGGAGCACCTGAGCTACGCCAAAGCCGAGATCTACGTCAACCCCACCGGGCGCTTCGTGATCGGCGGTCCCATGGGCGACACCGGTCTGACGGGGCGCAAGATCATCGTCGACACCTACGGCGGGATGGGCCGGCACGGTGGTGGCGCCTTCTCGGGCAAGGACTGCACGAAGGTCGATCGTTCGGCGGCCTACGCGGCCCGTTGGGTGGCCAAGAACGTCGTGGCCGCGGGTCTGGCGGACCGCTGCGAGCTGCAACTGGCCTACGCGATCGGGGTGGCGCGGCCGCTGTCGGTGCTGGTCGAGACCTTTGGCACCGAGAAGGTCCCCGTGGTCGAGATCGAGAGGGCCATCGGGAAGGTCTTCGACCTTCGTCCGGGCGCCATCATCCGCGACCTGCAGTTGCGGCGCCCCATCTATCGCAAGACCGCAGCCTACGGCCACTTCGGGCGCGCCGACCGGGACTTCACCTGGGAGCGGACCGACCGCGCCCAGGCCCTGGCCGCCGCGGTGGGCCTGCACGAGCCGGTCGGCGCCGGAGCCTGATCTTCCTCTTCCTGAACGGCCGGGCCGCGGGTCCGCGTGGGGCGCCTGGGGGGCGTTCCACCGGCCTCGCGGCCCTTTCTTGATTCCTCAGGCCGTCGGGGCGGAGGGGGCGGCCCCCTCCCCGGCGGTCCTGGAGGGCTGAGGCTCCTCCAGGACCGCCTTCATCCTCTGCCAGGCCCAGGCCAGCCGCTCCTGGTTCCGGCTCAGGTGCCAGAAGCCCAGGAGGGCCTCGAGGCCCGTGGCCACCCGGTAGGTCACCACGTCGGCATGCTTGGCCCGACTGGCCCCGTGGCTGTTGCGGCCGCGCTTGTAGATCTCCAGCTCCTGGGCGGTGAGCGCCTCCTCCTGGAGCAGGGTCTGCATGAAGCGGGCCTGGGCCGTGGCCCGGACGTATTCCACCGAACGCCGGTGCAGCTCACCGGCTCGGGTGTATCCCTGTTCCAGCAGCCAGGTGCGCACGCACAGACTCAGGACGGCGTCTCCCACGAACGCCAGGTTTGAACCGTTCAGTTCCTCTGGATTCACGGCCGTCCCCTCTCCTGGGCCCGGCTCCGGGCCGCTCGGGTCTCCCGGCGCACCGACTCCAGGCATTCCTCCAGATGGTCCCGGTCCTCGGTTCGCGCGCCGTAGCGGGCCCGGCACCAGGTCTCCAGGAAGAGCCGCACCGCCTGCGCCTCTCCCGGTTCCAGGGGCTGCAGGTGGTCGCGGAATTCCAGGAGGGTCAGGTTCTCGGGGCGGGCCAGGCCCCGGACCAGCAGCAGGCGGTCCAACTCGGTCAGCATCCGGTGCAGGGGGCCGGATTCGGCATCCGGTCGGCCCTTCCGGCTTCCCAGGCGACCCTGACCGCGCCACCAGGTCAGGCCGAAGCCCGTCACCAGGACCAGCCCCAGCCACTCCGGGTGCCGGCCCAGCCACAGACCGGCCCCCTCCAGGGTCGACAGGAAGGCCCTCCACAGGCTCCTCCAGTCGCCCGTCCGCAGACGGGCCACCAGGCCCTGGACCTGGAAGGCCACCAGATCGACCCACTGGCGCAACCGGTAGCCCAGGCCGTCCTCGGCCTCGCCCACGGCCGCCGGAGGAGTGGGGTCGAAGGTCGCCCACCCCACCTTGGGTATCCAGGCCTCGGTCCAAGCGTGGGCGTGGCTCTCCCGGACGGTGAAGTAGCCTCCCGGTCGGTTGCGCTCGGTGACCAGGAAGCCCGTCACGTAGCGGGCCGGCACGCCGCGCACCCGCAGCATGAGGGTCATGGCCGTGGCGAAGAACTCGCAGTGGGCTGGAGGACGGTCGCGGAGGAATTGTTCCAGGGGATTGCGGTCGCGATCGAAGGGGTAGCCCAGGCCGTAGGTGAAGCCGTCCTGGAACCATTCCTCGAGGGCTCCTGCCAGGGCTCCGGGAGTGGATCCGGGAGCCCGCCGGGCGGCCTCGTGACGCAGGATCGGCGGGAGGTTCACGGGCAGTTGCAGATAGAGATTGCGATGGGCCTCCGGCAGAACGGCCGGGTCGACCTCCCGCCGGTCCCTGCGGACCCGGTAGGACCCGTCAAAGCCGGGGCCCGGCTGGAAGTGCAGGGCCCCGTCCCAGGTGCCGCGCAGGCCCTGGAGGGGAGCCTCGACCAGACAGGTGCCGCGGGAAACGAACAGGGAACCCGGGCTGGCGTCCGCCAGTCGGTATTCCTCTTCCACCACTCCCGGTGCCCCGGAGAGGCGGTAGAGCCGGTCCGACGCCGAGGCGAGGTCCGGGTTCCAGGCCTGGGGGACGAGGTCGCGCAGGCCCGAGCGCTGGCTCCAGGTATCGCGCTCGTAGGTGTTGTAGACGGCCCCCACCAGGTGGCGCGGTGGAGTCAGCGTCAGGACGCGCATCACGACCCGGCCCGAGGCCTGCCGGTCCAGCATGGATTCCAGGTGGGAGTGGGCCTGGAACTGGGCCGAGACGGGCATCGGCGGGGTGAACCAGGCCATCATGTCGTTGACCCGGCTCTCGCTCCAGGCCAGCGTCGTGGCCAGCAGGCCGGCCACCAGAGCCGCCAGGGGAAGGCAGACCAGGCGCTCACCGTTCAGGCGACCCGCGTCCCGGGCGCGCAGGTGGGCCACCAGCAGGACCATCTGGATCGCCACGAGGCCACCGTAGGGCCAGGGGTCGAAGGTCATGCCCGAGGCCATGGTCAGCAGCATGGCCGCGATGGTCAACCACCACTGCCTCTGGGGTTCCCAGCGCACGAAGGACACCGCCGTGGCCCCCAGGCTGACCAGCAGGATGGCCCGGTACAGGAAGGGCGTGCTGGCCCGACCCAGGGCCAGGGTCGGTCCCATCTCGATGGGCAGCAGGGGCAGGGCCAGGACGGGGACCAACAGGACCCACAGCACCGAGGCCGGAGCCGGCAGGCGTCCCCGGCCCAGGGCGGCCGCCATGCCGGCCAGGGCCAGGCCCACGTTGAGAGCCGAGAGGCCCAGGCTGACGGCAAAGGTCAACTGGGCCACCAGAAGCATCAGGACCGCGGTCGGGGGGTGGGGGAGGGTCACAGGTCTTCGACCCCGCCGTTGAGGACCTGCTGGGGCGGGACCCAGTGGATCCGGCCCAGGGTCGGGTGCTCGGCCAGGGCGGGCGGATCGGGCTGCACCAGCAGGATCTTCAGTTCAGAACCCCGGTCCTGGAGGGCCCGCAGCATGCCGGCCCGCTCCGGGTCCCAGGCCAGCAGCAGGGCGACGGTGGTCGTGATGTTGCCCATGTGGTCCAGCAGGACCGGCTCGATCCTCTGGAAGGGGGGGTCGGGGCAGGCCTCCACGCAGGCCAGGATGTCCATCACGTTCTCCAGGTAGCCCAGACTGCGGCCCGCTTGGAAGTGGTAGATCTCCGGCCCGGCCGCGAAGAGGTCCACCACGTATTCCTCCAGGGCCAGGCGGTTCGTCACGGCCGCGGCCAGCGACACGGCGGCCTCGAAGGCCTGGGCCCTGCCAGCCGGGGCCCCGTCCGGCAGGAAGGTATCCAGCAGCAGGGCGATGCGGCAGAAATACTCCTCCTGGAACTCCTTGACCACGGGCTTGCCCAGGCGGCCCCACGAGCGCCAGTGGATGTTGCGCAGGCTGTCGCCCGTGCGGAACTCGCGGGTGGAGACGAATTCGGTGGAGTCCCCCACGTGGGAGGTCAGGGCGATACCGCCGGGCTGGTAGCGCCGGCCCACCGGGATGTCCAGGGTCAGCAAGGGGTGGAAGCCGGGGTAGACCAACAGGCTTCGGGGTTGGGGCAGCCGGCGCTCATCCCGCCACAGGCCCCAGGGGAAGACGTTGGCCTGGCACACCCCGGGCAGCACGTAGTGGCCTCGGGCCGGGAACTCCACCGGCAGTTCCAGGAGGCGTTCCTCCCCGGGCGCCAGTCGTTCCAGGTCGGCCCGTTCCCCGCGGATCCCTCGAGGGGGATCCAGCAGGCCGAACTGCAGGTCGCGGGCTGGCCGGAGGCTGGGATTCCAGACCCTCAGCGGGAGTTGCAGCACCGCCCCGGCCGTCGTGTTGCGCGGCGTCTCCAGTTCCACCCGCAGGGGGACCCGGGCCCAACGGGAGGCCACCAGGCTGGTGACCAGCAGGCCCAGCAACCCGCACCAGACGTAGTAGATCTTCACGACGAAGGAGGCCATTCCGGTGGCGTTGGCCAGCAGGAAGAGCCAGAAGACCAGGCGTCCGGACTCGGTCAGCTTCTGGCGCAGCAGCACCCGCAGCCAGCGGACCACCACGCTGCCGCGGTGGAAGCCGCGGTGGGGCGAGCCCGGAGGGCGGATCACGGGGTCACGGGAACCTGGACCAGGATCTCGCCGACCAGGCCCTCCCGGGAGACGCCCGAGTACCTGGCCTTGGTGTCCAGGACCACGCGGTGGGCCAGGACCTGGACGCTGAGGGCCTTGACGTCGTCGGGCAGGGTGTAGTCCCGCCCCTCGCACCAGGCCCGGGCCTGAGCCGTGCGGTACAGGGCCAGCGCACCCCGCGTGCTGGAACCCAGCTTCAGGCGCGGATCCTCCCGGGTGGCCTGGACCAGGGACAGGATGTATTCCGAGACCGGGCGCTCGACCCGCACCTCCCGGATGGCCTCCTGGGCGAGCATGATCTCGGCCAGGTCGGTCACCGGCTCCAGGCGCTCCAAGGGGTGCTGTTTGCGCTGGTCTTCCAGGACCGCCAGCTCGTGGGAGCGGTCGGGGTAGCCCAGGGTCAGGCGCATCGTGAAGCGGTCCAGTTGGGCCTCGGGCAGCGGGTAGGTGCCGTGGAACTCGATGGGGTTCTGGGTCGCCAGCACGACGAAGGGGCGGGGCAGCGTGCGGGTAACCCCCTCGATGGTGGCCTGCCCCTCGCTCATGGCCTCCAGGAGGCTGGACTGGGTGCGGGGGGAGGCCCGGTTGATCTCGTCGGCCAGCAGGATGTTGCAGAAGACCGGACCCTCGCGGAAGTCGAACGAGCCCTCCTTGGGGTTGTAGATCGACGAGCCCAGGATGTCCGTGGGCAGCAGGTCCGGCGTGAACTGGACCCGGCGGAAGGAACCTCGGATGGAGGCCGCCAGGGCTTTGGCCAGGGTGGTCTTGCCGACTCCCGGGACGTCCTCCATCAGGACGTGCCCGCCAGCCAGGAAGGCCACCACCAGGTCGCGCAGGGCCTGGTTCTTGCCCTGCAGCACGAGTTCCAGGTTCTCGACCAGCCTGGGGAAGAGGAGGTTGTCTGCAGTCTTCATCGCCCGGGGTTTCGCGTTGGCTGCGGCAGATTCCCGCGGGCCGTCAGCGCGGCCGACCCCGGCCCTTCGAGCGGGCAGGGCGCTCGGGCCGGCGGCCCGGGGACCCGGGGT
>CAZQPM010000241.1:0-6454 GCA_964595195.1 uncultured Burkholderiales bacterium
GCCCGCGCAGGCCCAATCAGGCAGGGGCCGGGCCTGGCCTGCGCACCAGGCTTGAGGGCGATACACCCCGTCGCGGGCCGGGACCACCATTGGGACCGGACGGATGAAGGCTCCAACGGCCCGACGGCAACCCTCGACCTCCACCAGTTCCACCTCGGATGGGAAGGCGCGGGGTGGGAAGAGGAGCAACAGTTCCTGGCCTTCCTGGGAAAGGGCCAACTCCGGGGGGGCCGGACGAGAAGCCGAAGCGGCGGGCTCCGCCCCAGCAAACGGCTGCACCTGCATCGACCTGCGAGCAGCCAGGCGCTGCAGACGCCGTTCCAGGTCGGCCTGGCCCGACCGGCGCCGGACGGCCAGTCCGGGAAGGTCGAACTCCACCACTTCACTGCTCTCGATCCGGCGCTGCACCCGGGCCAGAGGGCAGGCCTCCTGCGTTGGCGTCCCCAGTGCGGCGACTCCCTCCCGGAGCAGCAGGTGCAGCCCCTGGCCCGAGTCCGGACCCAGCAGCAGGAGCGCGCCCTCCGGGAGCTCGGGCTCCAGGGCGCGGTCGGGGACCTCAACCAGGAAGGCGCCGTCGGGCAGGGGTTCGGCGTCGTGGGGTTCCAGAAGGACGTAGCCCCGCGGTTGCATCGGGGCCGTGCCGGCCAGCCACTCACCCGCCTCCGTCAGCGTCAGCAGGGGCAGGCACACCTCACCTTCCAGGGGCTCGGGCCGCAGCCGGAGTGGCAGGTGCCGCAGGCCCAGCCTGCCCTCTTGCAGCAGGCGCAGGCGTCCATCCTCCGGGTTCCACAGGTGGTGCCCGCCGCGCTCGTGATCCAGACGCTCCAGGCGCTCTTCCCAGCCGCGGCCATCCCAGCCGTCCAGAAGGGCTCCCACCAGGAGGTCGTTGGCCACGGCCTGGTCGCGATGCTTCCAGAGGCCCGGCACAAGCTCCTCAAAGCGCACGTCCTCGCCCAGGCGTGCCTCTTCGCCCGAGACCCACAAGCCCTCCAGGAGATCCACCTCGTTGAAGAGTCGGCGCCTGCCGAGGGCCTCGTCGGCGTAAGGGGTCAGCTCGGGCACCTCACGGGGCGGGCGGACCAGGTCGAAGAGGCTCATGGGTGGCTCCTCGGCGACCGCTCCGGGAGGGAATCTGCCGCCTGGGAGTGGGCTGCACTGGGGACCGGATAGGCTACAGCCGGGTCCAGCAGGCCCTCGACCTCGCGATCCCAGCGACGACACGGCGGGTCCAGGAGGCGCAAGCGATCCCAGTGGCCCAGGTTGTCCCCGTCGCGCAGGTGGCCAAGGAGTCGGTGGGCGAAGGCGTGGAGGTAGAGGCGAACCTGTTGTCGGGGCTCCAGGCCTTCGCGCAGATACAGCCGCCAGATCCGCCCCTCAGGCACGAGGGCCGCGTCGGCCTCCCCCTCCAGGGGCACCCGGAAGAGGCCCTCGGCCGCCCGTCCCGTGGCCGAAGCAAGGGCCTGGGCCGTCAGGCGCAGGAGGAAGGCGTGGTCAGGCAGACGGGCCGCAGCATCAGGGGTAATGGCAAGCTTTTCGCTGAGCCAGGTACGGGTCCCCGGCAGGTCCTGCCCCAGGAGCAGAGCCGCAGGCAGATGGAAAAACCAAGGTGGACCAACCGGAGCATCGCGGAGGAGGGGTGCCTCGGCGGCCTCAAAGGGCCGTGGATGTTCGGAGGCCTCCGGGGACTGGCTCGCCTCGGGTGTTCCGCGGAGGCCCGAATCTCCGGGCGCCTCGAGGGGCTCGGAAGGCCCAGCCGGACTGGCCGGAGGAAGCGAGTCGGGTGCGGCCCGGGCTTCCAACTCCAGACTGACTGACTGCAGACCGACGGGCTCCGGCTCCGGCGGGGCGTCGGCCAAGGCCGGGTGGCGGTCCCTGAGGACCTCCTCTGGGGGAAGGTAGGCCAGGAGGTCGTCCCAGGTGGGGTGGTGGCCCTCCAACATATCGGCCAGGTCTGTCGGACCCAGCCAGGTCAGATGGCCGGGCAAATCCAAAGGCTCCCGGCTGACGACGGTGGTGCCCTCGGGCAATGGCACCAGGTCCTCTCCCACCTCGGGGCAACGAATCCTCAGCGACTCCTTCCCGCGGTGCCCTCGGGCATCCAGGGGATCGCCCGCCAGCCGCGTGACCTGCCAGCCCATCCGACCGTGCAAGGCGCACACGAACCTTCGGAAGGTGGCCGGATCCATGGCCAGTACATCGCTCCACCCGATCCGAGCCGAGGCCGTCTGGGGCACATCCAGCACGGCCAGCAGTTTCTGGGTTTCCACCTCCCTGGACGCCACGGGGAAGAGCGCGCTTTCCTGCAGTCGGCGCTTGCCCTCCAGAATCTCGTGCAGTCGCTCATCCAGGCTCTTGAAGCCTGCCCCCAGGGCCAGGGGATGGTAGACGTGGACCGGCCGGGTCTGGCCGATCCGGTAGACCCGGTCGGTGGCCTGGTCCTCGCGGGCGGGATTCCAATGCCGGGTCAGGTGGACCACATGGTTGGCCTCGACGATGGTCAGCCCCACCCCCGCCGCCAGGGGCGAGAGCACCAGCACCGAGAACCCGTCCGTCCTGGCGAAGCGCTGCAGCACCTGGCGCCGCGGGCTGGCTCCGCCCCCTGCGGCGGTGGCGAGGACCTCGCCGTTGATCATGCCCACCGGGATCCGGAACTCGCGCTCGATCAAGGCTACAATCAGGCGCTGCAGATCCCGATACTCCACGAAAACCAGGATCTTCTCGCCCTGCTGGCGGATTTCGCTGAGCTTCTCCAGCAGCCAGCGAATCTTGCAGGAAGCCTCCACGGCCTGCGCCACCGAGTGGCTGGGGTCCAGGCCCTCGGCGGCACAGCAGAGCTGCCGCAGGCGGATCAACAGGTCCATCAACCCCTGCCCTCCCGCCCTTCGGCTGGCCCGATAGTCCGCTACGGCCTTCAGGTAGTCCTGCTGCTGGCGCGGGGTCATCGCCATCGGGATGAAGTGCAGGTTTCTCTCGGGCAGGCCTTCCAGGTAGTCCTGCTTGCGTCGACGCAGCAGGCTGGGACGGGCTCTGGTCGCAATGCGGGCCGCCAGGTTGGCATACTCGTGGTCGGAACTGGGGGCGTAGGCAGCCAGAAACTCCTTCTGGGTCCCCAGGCAACCGCGCGAGGCGAAGTCCATCAACGACCACAGGTCGCCCAGGCCGTTCTCGACCGGCGTTCCGGTCATGGCCACCCGGAAGCGGGCCGACAGGTAGTGCAGGGCCTGAGTGGTTCGCGTGGCGGGGTTCTTGATGTTCTGGGCCTCATCGGCCACCAGGACCGACCAGCGCACCTGCCCCAGGGACTGGCAGTAGTCCCGCACCGTCGTGTAGCCGGTCAGGACGACGGGATACTCCTGAAGCCGGGACAGGTCCAGCCCCTGCCCCCGGCGCAGACACTGCAGCCCCTGCCCGTGCAGGCGGCAGATCTGGTCGCCCTGCAGGTGCCCCGGGCCACGGAAGAACTTGCGGTATTCCTCCTCCCAGTTGTCCAGAAGGCCGATGGGGACGACCAGCAGGGCGGGGCCGTGGTCCGGATGCCGCTG
Source organism: uncultured Burkholderiales bacterium (assembly GCA_964595195.1). Lineage (GTDB taxonomy): Bacteria > Vulcanimicrobiota > Xenobia > Xenobiales > Xenobiaceae > CAZQPM01. The sequence goes on from CAZQPM010000241.1 coordinate 3,543, forward strand.
GCGATACCATTCCAGGAAAGTCCACACCTGGAGCGTCTTGCCCAGGCCCATGTCGTCGGCCAGCAGGGCCCCGCGAGCCAGGCCGTTGCGCACCAGGGTCTGCAGCCACGCGATCCCGTGAAGCTGGTGCAACAGGGGTACGACGTGCGGTGAGAGGCTGCGGGGCAATTCGGCGGGCTCGCAGGGCACACCGCCGATCTCGGGAGCAGGCCGAGGCGCGAGGGGCGGGGGCTCGGGGGCGGGAGTCGGCAAGATGCGGGCGGGTGTCTGCGTGGCAGGGGCTTGTGCGGCGGAGACTGGTGCCTGCGCGGCGGCAGCGGGCGGCGGCGGCACGCGGACAGGAGCCTGCGGGGGGGGAGGCTGTGGGACGCGGGCAGCAGCCTGCGCAGCGCGAGCGGGAGCCGGCGGCACGCGGACAGGAGCCTGCGGTGCGAGAGCCGACGCCTGCGCTGGGCTTGCAGAGGCAGGCCCTGGGGGTACAGGTGCGAGGGTGGGCTCTGGGAGTCCAAGCCAGGGCACAGGCTCTGCAAGGGCGGGTGCGGCGATGGAGGGCGCCGGCGATGGCGGCCCAAGTGCGGGCAAGGCCGGCACAAGCGCCGACTCGATGAATGCAGACGCACGCTCTGGCGGAGCCTGCGCTGCAGGGGGCAGGGGCGCGGGCCGCGGGCGGGCCAGTTCATCGAGGTCGTCCAGCAGCGAGGGTTCCAGCCGGACCAGGTGGCCCTGGTGTTCCATCGAGAGCCGTCCCGCCTCCAGGTTCGCCCGGGCCTGGCGGTGCAGGGCCTGCAGCGTCAGAGGCTCGATGGCCAGGGTCAGGGCCTCCTGGCCAGACTCCGACTCCAGGCGCAGCTCGACCGCTCCATCCGGACTCCGCCGAGGAAGGGCCCGGTAGCGTCGGATCCCGGCCCGGTGGACGCGCTCGCTGAAGTCCTCCAATACCGGCTCCAGGCCGGGCGAGCGGAGGAAGCGCTCGGGGTGATCCAGGAACTCTCGCTTCGCGTCACCCTTCAGGTGCCCCAGGGGCTGGATCTCCCGCAGGGCCTGCAGCAGGTCCGGCCGCGCCACCAGGCGGACGCGCTCGTGGCCGCCCCGGTGGAAGGACAGGATGGGCGAGAGGAGTTCCCCCTGATCCAGGTATTCGCGAAGCTCCCGGCCCTCCACCACCCCCGGCACAGCCAACCGGACCTGAAGCGCCCCCTGGGGTCCCGGCTCGACGCCGAGTTCCAGCTCCAGGGAGGCGGGAGCCAGGACTTCCTCGGATTTCAGGAGGGGGCTCAACTGGGCCCCCGCCTCCAGAATCAGCGGCCGCAGGTGGGCGAAAGTCGCCATCCGTTCCTCATAGGTCATCGACTCCACGGGCCGTGTCCAGGGTTCGAGAGCCTCGAGAAGGCGCCACCCTGCCGCCGAAACCAGCCAGCGGCGCGAACCCTGCTGGAAGAAGCAGCCCCGACGCTCCAGGCCGGGCACATCCCGTCCCAGGTCATCCAGGAAGCGTAAATGCAGGGCAAAGGACGGCAAGTTGAAGATGCCGACGTTCTCCACCAGGACGCGGTAGGGGAAGGGCTCGGCCACTCGGAGGGCAGCCAGGTCCTGGTCGGCCTGCTTGCGGAGATCCGCGTAGGGGATGTGGAGGGCCCAGCCCTCCAGTCGCGCGGCTTCCAGTTCCAGCATCTGGCGCAGGACCAGCAACCGGGCGTGCTCCTCCGGGGGCCAGGCCTCCAGGTCTCCCAACCAGTCGTCCGGTGCGTTCTCGGCCCGGACCACCAAGCAGTCGTCGGTCAGCGTGAAGGACAGGCCCGGCGTCACCCGGTTCGAAGGCGAAGGCTTGGACCGCCCCAGAAGCCTGCGCAGGAAGTCGGCGCTCATGGCCTCGGCACGAAGCCCGCGGGAGGGAACTCGTTGTTGAGGGCGGCGCGGAGGCCCGCCACATAGTCCTGCTGCCACCGCGGAGCAGGAAGGTTGCCGGCAGGATGGATGACCCGATGGGGCCAGTCCGTCCGAACCTTCAAGTCGATCATGCGGTATTGATCCCGACCCCACCAGAAATCGCGAGGCTTGTCAGTATCTCTATAGGCATAGGTGGCATTGCCTTTACGACTGAATTCAACAATCCACCACTGCCCGACTCTCAAGAAGACTGCGCTCAGATTCGCACCGCTGCTTTCCGAGCGAACCAGTCGACCAATATCAGCGCTGCGGATTGCTTCGCGCACCTCTCGACTGGCGCTATTAACATCGCCGGAACCCATGACGATCCTGACATCGTCAACCTGGTCCAGATACTGCATCCAGAAGTTCAGGCGACGCTTATCTCCGCACTGCACCAGGTGTTCATAGAAGAGCTTGATGTTCTTCTCGTTGACCCACTTTCGGGCCAGTGCCCGGGCCGGCTCGTCGATGGTCTGCCAGAGCCCCTTCCTGTCCATGGACGGATGGCCCAGGTGCTTCAGGAAGAAGGCCTCAATGTCAGGGATGCGCTGGCGTCTGGCCCCGGGTTCCATGAAGCGATTCAAGATCACCGCGACCACGCCGGGGATCGCGTGAACGTGGCCATCCTCCAGAAACGCGTAGAGGGCGGCGCGCCTCTCGGGCTCTCCCGCCGCCATCCGAACGGCCAGGAAGGGAAGGGCCGCTTCAGCCAACCAGCAGTGCCCGGGAATTCGAGATCGGCTCAATCCTTCTGACAGGTCCGATTCTTGCAGGATGAGGTCCGCCAGATACTCAGACCCCACATCATCGTCCTCGAACAACAGGGAATGATGGCACCAATGCTCCAGCAACCGATACTTGGGTCCAAAATGCTGCAGATTCTCCGCCACCCAACGGCGCAATACAGCCAATCCCTGGGTCTGGCCGGGAGGCATCTGCAGCAGACAGTAGATGGCCCCCTCCAAAGCGACAGAGCTTCCGGC
>CAZQPM010000242.1:0-6432 GCA_964595195.1 uncultured Burkholderiales bacterium
GCCGGCGGGCAGCAACCCCGCCTGCTCCAGCCGGGCGGCGGCCAGCAGCGCCCTGGCGTTGTCGTCGGTGGTATAGCCCTCCTTGCGGTTGGGAACGCTGTAGACGGCGTGCTGCAGGATGCCGAGCGGGTGGCGACTCCCTTCAATGACCCCTACAGCAACGTGATCCAGCCCCGCCCGGGGTCGGCCCGCAAGTCCCTGATCCGCGAGTCCTCCTACGAGTTCCGCTTCGACAACGCGCCCCGCAAGCAGTCGGACTACCGCAAGTTCGTGATCTACGAGGCCCACGTGGGCTCCTTCATGAGCTCCAAGGACAACGCGGTCCCGGCCACCTTCGAGGACATGATCAAGGGCCTGGACTACCTCGAGGAGTTGGGCGTCGACTCGATCGAGACCCTGCCGACCCAGGAGTTCGGGGGCAAGAGGGATTGGGGCTACACGCCCGACTTCTACTACGCCGGCTCGGAGGCCTACGGCTTCGAGATGGACCGGGCCGAGGCGGTGCGCCTGAAACTGGTCGGTGAGGACGAGAACCCCGGGGCCGAGCGGGTCTGGATCTCGGGCACCGACGCCCTGAAGCTCTTCGTGGACGAGTCGCACAAGCGCGGCTTCAACGTCTTCGCGGACGTGGTCTACAACCACACCTCGGGCAAGCCCGATGCCGACGATCCCCTGGGTCGGATCGACGGGGACAAGCGCTCGTTCTTCCAGTGGTGGGGCAAGTACGAGTCCAACACCCCCTGGGGAGCCAAGCCGAACTACGCCGCCCAGAGCGTCAAGGACTTCTTCTCGGACAATGCCGCCCAGCAGGTCCAGGAGTTCGGCTTCGACGGCATCCGCTTCGACTTCACCCAGGTCCTGCACAACACCGGCAGCACGGCCGAGCAGGTCGAGGGGATGAACACCCTGCGCCAGATCAACCGGACCCTGCAGTTCGTCAAGCCCGGCACCTACACCGTGGCCGAGGATTTCAGTGGCAACTGGTTGGTGGCCGCAAACCTCAGCGATTCCGAGTGGCAGGGCCCCGACAGCGACCGGGTCAACAAGAAGGGGATGGGCTTCCAGAACGTCTGGAACGACCGCTTCCACGACGACCTGCTGGCGATGGCCCAGGGCGGCGGCAGCGCCGACCAGTTGATGGACGGCATGGTCAACCACCACGGTGTGACCGGCTGGGACCGGGCCGTCTCCTACGCGCACAGCCACGACGAGGTCGGCAACACCGGGAACTGGATCGCCCGGGCCGCGGCCGGGTCCAAGGACGACGCGGCGGTCCGGCAGCCCTATCCTCGCGCGGTGGCGCGGACGGCATCGGCGATCACCCTGACGGGGCCCGGCGTGCCGATGCTCTTCCAGGGTGAGGAGCACCTGGCCAACAACGACTTCAAGCACGGCCTGACCTCGACCTGGGGCGCGGACCTGACCTGGCTGGGCTTCCAGGTCACCCCGGATCGCCTGGACCACTTCCGCCACCTGGCGGACCTCCCGCGTTCTCAGCAGGAGGTCGAGCGCTCGCGCCTGGACCCCAAGGAGCAGGCCCTCTTCGATCGCTACCTGGGGATGCCGGCCGACCAGCGCACCCGGGCCGAGGACCTGGCCAACCAGGCCGGGCAATTCGCCCTGACGCGCGACCTGATCGCCCTGCGCCGCACTTCGGGCGCCCTGTCGGCCACGGGCGGCATCCGGCCCGTCCAGACCCACAACGCCGACCGGGTCCTGGCTTGGAAGCGGGACGGTGGCGGTTCCCAGGACGAGTTCGTGGTCGTCACGAACTTCGCCAACACCGAAAGGTCCGGCTACCCGGTCAAGCTGCCCGAGGGCCAGTGGCGCGAGGTCTTCAACTCCAACGCCCGCCGTTATGGCGGTTCGGGCTCGGGCAACGGGGGCGGCGTGGTGGATGCCCGCAGCGGAGTCTACCTGCCCGCCGGTTCCACGGTGGTGCTCAAGCGGGTCTAGCCTGGCAGCCGGACGCCCCTTCGCCAGCCTGCAGGGGTCTGGGCAGCGATCCCCCCAGGAACTCCAGGGTGGTGGGGATGTCCAGCAGATAGCGCTCCACCATCTCCAGGGCGAAGCGCTGGGGCAGGGCCCGCTGGAACTTGCTGAGGCGATACTCGGGGAGGCCGGCCACGAGGCGGGTGCGCAGGTCGGGATCCTCCCAGAAGCCCGGCCGGGCCAGGCACTCCAGGGCCTCGTCCAGGGCCTCGGGGGTCGTCTGCCCGCTGGCGAACTTCAGGCGGAAGTTGTCGCTGGCCGGGGTCCAGCCGCGCAGCAGTTGCAGGCCGTGCTTCAGGGTCAGGTTCACCGCTCCGCCGGCATAGGTCCACAGGAACTCCCCGTCGGGGGTGCCCTCGCGGCCGAAGCGCTGGTGGCGCAGCCCGCGCCCCAGATCCGCGCGCAGGTCCTGCAGGGCCCTCATGGCGGCGGCGTCCAGGTAGACCAGAGGGGCGTCGCTGGTCAGGATTTCCGCCATCTTCTGGCACACCTCGTAGCCCAGGAACTGGGGGATGTAACCGCCCCAACCGGGCTTGCGGCCGCGGGGGGCAGGGCTCACCACCACCCTGCGCTCGGCGTGGCTGACGGCCTCGGCCACCCAGGGCCGGCCACCCAGTAGGAAGCAGGTGACCCTCTCCACCAGCTTGTCCACGAAGTTCTGCTCCAGGGATCCCAGGGGCCGGCCCGCCCGGGTGACCACCGTGTAGAGCTGCGGCGTGCTGAAGACGGCATACAGCTCCATGAAGTTCCGGCGGCCGAAGACCCTCTCGGCCACGTCCCCCATGGACAGGGCACCGCCGGTCTCGAAGAGGTAGCCCTCGGCCAGCAGGTGCTCCACCAGTTCGTCGAACTCAGGTTCGCTGATCCCGCGGAAGTCGGGGACCCGGCCCAGTTGCTCCCAACAGGCCTGCCGGGGGATCGCCCCGTGTTGCAGGGTGAGGGCCAGCAACTGGTGCACCAGCACGGGCCAGCAGCGGGTCTGGCGCGGCACCGATTCCACCCAGCCCGAGCGGGCCAGTTCGATCAGGGCCGCGGCCTGCAGCACCACCTCGCGGTCCTCGCAGAAGAACATCGTGTTCGCCGTCTGGCCGGACCGGCGGCCCGTGCGGCCCATCCGCTGCAGGAAGGAGGACACCGTGGAGGGCGCGTTGGCCTGCAGCACCCGGTCCAGGTCGCCCACGTCGATGCCCAGCTCCAGGGTGGAGGTGCACACGATGACGGCATCCCGTCCGTGGTGGAAGCGCTCCTCGGCGGCCTGGCGCTCGGCCAGGGCCACCGAGCTGTGGTGCACGAAGACGTCCAGGCCGTCCGCGCGCATCTTCTGGGCCACCTCCTCGGTCAGCGCCCGGCTCTCGCAGAAGAACAGGCTCTTGTGCCCCAGGGCCGCCTCGGTGGCGGCCTCGGCCAGCTCGGCCCGGCTGCCGTGCAGACGGACCCGCAGGGCCCGGCGGCCGGGCTTTCGCGGCGGATCCACCACCCGGCCCGGGCGGCGCGAGGTGCCCTGGAGCCATTGCAGGATTTCCGCCGGGTTGCCCACGGTGGCCGACAGGCCGATCCGCTGCAGGTCGTGGCGGGAGTGGACGGCCAGGCGTTCGAGGACCGACATCAGGTGGGCGCCCCGGTCGACGCCTGCCATGGCGTGGATCTCGTCGATGATCACGCAGCGCAGGTCGGCGAAGAGGCGGGCGTGGGGCACCCGGCCCGAGAGCAGCATGACCTCCAGGGACTCGGGCGTGGTCATCAGGAGGTCGTCCGGCTGGCGCAGGAAGGCCTGCCTGGCCGAGGCCGTCGTGTCGCCGTGCCACAGGAAGCGGCGCAGGCCGACCATCTGGGTGTAGATGCCCAGGCGGTCCCGCTGGTTGTTCAGCAGGGCCTTGATGGGGGCCACGTAGAGGGCCCCCACGCCCTCGGCTTGCCGCTCCATCAGGCCCGCCAGGACGGGGAAGAGCGAGGCCTCGGTCTTGCCCCCGGCGGTGGGGGCCAGGACCACGGTGTTGCACCCGTCCAGGATGGCGTGACCCGCCTCCTCCTGTACCGGCCGCAGGCAGGTCCAGCCCAGCCGGGCCACCAGGGCCTCCTGGAGGCGCGGCGGGAAGCGCGAGAAGGCCGAGGGGCGGCTCAGAACTCCACCACCTCGTAGGCCCGCGCGTCCTCGGCCTCGTCCTCGAAGGCAGGCTCGCCCGCCGCCAGGCGGCGTTCCTCCTCGCTCAGATCCAGGGGGGCCAGGCCCTCGGCCTGGATGGGGTCGTAGTCCGGATGCTGGTCCACCAGGTCCAGGAGGTTCACGAATTGCCGCAGGAACTGGCGCGGGACCACGCCGACGTCGCCGCGGAAGCCCTCGGTCACCCGGGCCACCAGGCGATCGACCACGGCGCTGGTGACCACCCGATCCATCCGCGAGCGGTCGCCGGCAGGGAAGAGCTCGCGCAGTTTCAGGGCCACCGCCCGCAGGCGCGCGGCGTCGAAGGGCTTGAGTTCCAGTTGGGGCTGGCGCACGTTGGCGTAGCCGCCCGAAAGCTGGAACTGGATCCGGTCGTGCAGGGGGGGCAGGCCGGCCACGCCCCGCGGGGTGTCGAAGAACTCGGGCGTCCCCGTGAAGATCCAGGCCAGGCCCGGGAAGCGGTCGCTGGAATCCAGGATCTGCCGCAGGCCGTTGAGGACCTTGCCCCGGATGTCCCGGCGCATGCGCAGGACCGTCTCGACCTCGTCGATGACGATGACCCAGCCCGGGTGGCCGGCGGCCTTGATGATCTCCAGGATGCCCCGCAGGTAGTCCATGGCCTCCTGGCTGCCGATCTCGCCCTTCACGCCCGCCAGTCTCTTGGCTCCGGCGGCCACGTTGGCGCTGCCCGACAACCAGGAGACCAGGGCTCCCGCGTCCACCAGGTGGCCCTGCTGCTTGAGCTCGAAGATCTTGCGGATCACCCGGACCATGTCCTCGGGAGCCTTGCCGCCCGTGGCCGACTTCAGCCGGGCGTCCAGCTCGCGCAGCACCTGCTGGTCGAAGTCCTCGGCGGCCTCGTCGGCGCCAGCGGCGATCAGGCTCTCCTAGACATGGGCCACCCGGCGGTCCAGGATGTCGCCCAGGGCGGCGCGCTCGCACCAGGGCGTGGCCAGTTCCTGCATCACCTTGCGGTAGACCTCGTCGAAGCGGTGGAACTGCAGGTCGTTGTCCGAGACCACCACGAAGCTGGTGGCGAAGTTGCGCTTCCGGGCGTCCAGTTGGGCCAGCCGGGCCGTGAAGGTCTTGCCGCAGCCGTACCCGCCGCGCAGGAACTTGTAGGCGCCGTCGCCCGCCTGGGCCCGGTCCAGTTGCCTTGCCAGCTCGGCCCGCGAGACCTCGATGCCCACGGCGAAGAGGTCCAGCCCTCGCCCGGGGACCACCCCGCCGCGCAGGCGCTCCAGGATGTGGTGAATCTCCTTGGACATGCTCGTCTCCTTGCCGGGGGGATCAGGGGGTGGCGTGGTTCTTCACGTAGCGCCTGCCGCTGGCGGTGACTTCCAGCGAGATCTGGAAGGGCAGCAGGTCCCGGTAGCCCTGCAGCCGCATGTTGAAGCGCCGCTCGGGCCGAGGGCCGCCCAGCATCTGGCCGGCCTGCTCTTCGGTGACGGTTCCGTACTGGTCGAGATGCAGCAGGACCCTGCGATGCCCCTCGTCCTCGATGGCGGCGTGCCAGGGGCGGTCGGTCGTCAGGCTGGCTCCCCCCGCGGCCGGCCCCGGCAGGCTGCCTCCCAGCGCCCGGACGTCGAAGAACTCCTCCAGGCGGCAGGGCTCGACGTCCTCCTCGGCATCGGGATGGTAGACCTCCACCTGGGCCCTTTCCAGGCCCGCGCCGACCAGGTCGAAGAGGACCTCGGCCCAGTCGCCGTCCACCTCGACCAGCAGGCGCTGGTTGACCAGCTCGGCCCCGGAGGCGTCGCGCAGGTCCACCCGGGCCTCCTGACCCGGCACCCGCAGGCCCAGGGCCACCTTCCGGTCCGACTGCAGCAGGCCCGTCTGGCCGGGCGCCACCTCCACCCTCACCCGGATCCGGCTCAGCCCCAGCAGCGGCGCGCCGGCCTGGGCCAGGGCGCGATAGCGGGTGAGTCGGGTCACCCGGGTCTTGCGGCTGGACACGGTCAGGACCGGAATCACCCGTTCCTGCAGGGTGTTGCCCCCGTGGACGAAGGTGGCCGAGCTGCGGTCGGTCAGGTTGAAGGTGCGGGTGTCCCGGGGCAGCAGCAGGTAGCCCTCGGCTCCCTCGTAGCCCAGACTGGACAGGGTGGCCCCCTGGGTCTGGGGCTCCTTGACCATGGTGTCCAGCACGGCGTAGCGGCGGTCCCGTTCGCGCCCCCCCGCGTAGGGAACCGTGCTGGCCGTCTCGTCCTGCAGCAGGAAGCCGTGGTCGGAGGTGATCACGAACTCGTTCAGGCCCAGGCTGCGCAGCTTGTGCACCGCCA
>CAZQPM010000243.1:0-6400 GCA_964595195.1 uncultured Burkholderiales bacterium
CTTGAAGAAAAAGCCGGTCAATGACCGTTCTTGAAGAGAAAGCCGGTCAATGACCTCCCGTGGTTCGAGGTGTTCATAGGGTTTTGACATCGCGGACACTTCGGGGTAAAGACCTGGCAACAGGGATGTTACAAGCCAGCCGCACGATCGGGTCATGGCTCCCCACTTCTGGCCCGCAGCAGCCCTGGGGGGGCTGGCCGCCGGGATCGCCCTGTGCCCCCTCGGCGACGTCCGCCCCCTGGTCCTGATCCTGGCCCTGTCGGCTCTGGCAGGCCTGGCAGCACGTCCACCCGGGCGCGTGCTGGGGCTCGTCGGGGTCCTGGCGGTCGCCTCGGGCTACCTGCGCGCGGACCTGGACCATCGTCGCCTGGCGGGCGACCCCCTGGCGGGCCTGGACGGCACCCGCCTGGAGGTGCGGGGAACCCTCCTGGAGCCGGAGCGCCCCCGTTCCCGGGGAGCGGCCTGCAGGTTCCGCCTGGACGAGGCGGACCTTCCACCCCGTCCGGGTGCGGGCGAGAGTTCCGTGGCGTCCGGTGCGTGGCGGGGGGTCGAGGTCCTGGCCGAGTGGCCTGGAGATCTGGCCTCGGGGCCGGGCCAGCGCTGGTGCTTCCGGGGCCGTCTGGCCGGGCTTCCCGGGCCCAGGTATCCGCGCGCCTTCGACGCCGGAGCCTGGCTGGGGCGGCAGGGCATCCACCATCGCCTGGTGGTCGAGCAGGCTCGATACCTGGGGCCGTCGTCCGGATGGTCGCCCTGGGAGCTGGCCTGGAGGCTGCGCGGGTGGCTGGTCGGGAACCTGGAGGCAGGCCTGCCGCCTCAGGCTCGGGCCATGGTGCAGGGCATCGCCCTGGGTGAGTCGCGCGCCCTGCCCTCCGAGGTGCAGCAGGCCTTCCGGGCCTCGGGCACCTCGCACCTGCTGGCGGCTTCGGGGCTGAACGTGGCCGTCATGACGGGCCTGGTCTTCTGGGGAGGGCGACGCCTGGGTTTCGGGCGCCGACCCGCCGCCCTGCCGGCCCTGGTCGCAGCGGCCTTCTACGCCCTGCTGGCCGGCTCTTCACCTTCGGTGACCCGGGCCGCGGTGATGGCCGGAGTCGCCCTTACAGCCCTGGTCCTGGGGCGTGCCTCCTCGCCGTGGCGCTCGCTGCAACTGGCGTGCCTGGTCATCCTGGCCGTGTGTCCCTTCTGGCTCTTCGACGTCGGCTTCCAGTTGTCGCTGGCGGCCGTGGCGGGATTGGCCGCCTGGTCGGAGCCCCTGGAACGGTGCCTGGGGGCCTGGCCCCGGCCGCTGCGGGTGTCCATGTCGGCCAGCCTGGCGGCCACCCTGGCCACGGCGCCGGTGCTCTCCTGGCACTTCCAGCAGGTCTCCCTGGTGGCGCTGCTGGCGAACCTGGTCATGACTCCCGTGGCCGAGGCGATGCTGCCGGTCGGCCTGGCCGGGGCGGTGCTGGCCGGCCTCTGGGAACCCCTGGCCCGGCTTCCATTCCTGATTTGCGTCCTGGGCACCGAGTTCCTTTGCGCCTGCGCCCGGGGCCTGGGCGACCTGGTCCAGCCCGTGCGCGTTCCCCGCCCGGATGGAATCGGCCTGGCCGCCTGGGCCACGGGGTTCGTCTGGCTGCGGTTGGCGCTGGCGGGGGAGGCAGGACCCGGTCGACGCGCCTTCCTGGCCGCGCTGGTCGGGGCCCTGGCGCTGTGGACGCTGGCGCTTCCCCGTCAGCCGTCCGGGGACCTGGCCCTCCGTCTGGCCGACGTGTCCGAGGGAATCGTGGCCTGGGTGACCACCCCCGGGGGACGCGACCTTCTGCTGGTGGAGACCGAGGAGGACCGGCCACGGGCCGGCGAGTTGCTGGCCCTGCAGGGACGGGGGGCGCCCCATGGCCTGTACGTGCTGTCCGGCGGCCCGGCGGCGCCGGTATTCCCGGAGGCCGGGGTGCGCATCGAGGCCGGTCCGGGAACGTGGCGCCTGGCATGGAGGGACTTCTCGTTCCTGTGGGCCTCGGAGCGAGCCGCCGGACAGGCCTTGCCCTCCGGCGCCGTGGCCCTGGTGCCGCGTTCGTGGACGCCCGGGCAGGTCGGTTCAAGCATCCGGCCCGGCCTGACGGTCTGGGTCGGTGGTCCTCCGCGCGCCGTCTGGCGGACTGCCGGCCCGGCCTGGTGGAGCACGGGACGTCACGGGCCCCTGGAGGTGCGCACCGATGGGCGGGTCGTCCGTTGGCGGCGTTGGGTGGATTGAAGGCGCGGAGTCGATCGGAATGACCGTCCCGGGGTCCCCCAGCCGGGCATCGAAGCGACCGGATGGGGCAGGGGCGAGCGGATCGGGGAGGAACCTGGGCGCATCCCAAATGACCTGGAGGCTTGCAGGTCCCCGATGATCCCCGAGAGTTCCCCCGATACCCGTGTCCGCGTCGAAATGCGCAGCCCCCAGGCCCGTCTGCCGACCCAGGCCCACCCCGGCGATGCCTGCTTCGACCTGTATTCCCCCTCCGATCAGGAGCTGGATCCGGGTGCCACGCTGGCCCTGGACCTGGGCCTGGCCCTGGAGCTGGAACCGGGTTGGGAGGCCCAGATCCGCGGCCGGAGCGGTCTGGCCCGGCGGGGCATCCTGGTCCACTGTGGAACGATCGACTATCTGTACCGCTTGAACCTGTGGGTGCTGATCCACAACCTCTCCGGGGAGCCCTACCAGGTGCGGACCGGGGACCGGATCGCCCAGGTGAAGATCAGTCGGGTCTGGCATGTCGAGTTCTTGGAGGGACCGGTGTCTGCCACTCCGCGTGGCGGACTGGGCAGCAGCGGCCGCTGAGCATCCTGCGGGGCGCCTGGGGTCCGGGCCAGGATCGTCGGCAATCGGGTGCCCGACCATCGTTCTGGAGTCGCGGGGACGCGTTCTTGGTTCCCTCGGTGCTTCTCCGTGCCCTCGGTGTTTCCACCAGGATGGAAGGCTCCCGGCTGAAGGTGATCCCGGCGCTTGTTGGACTATGGCACGAAGTCCAGGAAGGTGCTATGATGCTGACTGGCTTTGGAGGGGCAAGCCGCTGGCGGACTCCGACCCTACGGGCACATCCTTCGAGGCTTGTCGGGGGCTGGGTCTGTTTTTGCAAGGCCGGGTCGGGCTCTGCCCGGAAGTTCCCAGATCGAGGGATGGCACCTCTTGTCCAATGAACCCGACAACCTGCTGCTGCAGGCAGACGGACTTTTCGACTGTCGGCGCCTGGATGACGCCCAGGCCAGGTATGAGGAGTACCTGGACAAGCAGCCGGAGTCCTGGCACGCCCTGAATCGCCTGGCCCGGATTCAGGCCATGCGAGGCCGGATCCGGGCCATGGTCCGCACCTGCTTCCGCTGGCAGGAGGTCCTGCAGGAGCAGGGGTTCCCGGACCTGGCCGGCCTGGTGGCGGAAGCCATCGTGCGTTTCGACCCCCACTCGCTGGAGGGGCGCGTCGGGATCCTGCAGCATCTGGAGCGGACCGCGGACGAGACGACCTTTGTGACGACCGCCCGTCGCGATGCTCGCTTCTTCGTCGAGGTCGGCAACGGAGAACTGGCCATCCAGGTCCTGCGCAAGGCGCTGGAGACCTACCCGGATCACATCGAGTTGTCCATGGATCTGGCGGACGTGCACATGGCCCAGGGCCATATGCAGGAGGCGGTGGTCCAGTTCCGTCATCTGGCCAGCAGCTTCCGCAAGGCCGGCAACCTGGAGCGAGCCAGCGATTCCTATCGCCGCTTGAAGGTGTTGATTCCCGACTCCCCCGAGGTCGCGATGGACCTGGCCCAGGTCTACATGGAGCAGGAACGCTACGCGGACGCCATGAACGAGTACCGCACCGCCCTGCGCCTGAACCTCAATGACCGGGAAGCCCTGATGGGCCTGGGTGAGGCCGCCACCCGCAAGGGTTCGCTGCGCGACGCGGTGCTGGCCTTCAAGAAGCTTCTGGCTCAGGATTCCCGGGATGTCAGGGCCCATCGGAGTCTGGGGGAGGCCTTCCTGGGCAACGGTCTGACCGCTGAGGCCGTCAAGGAGTTCCTGACCGCCGGCACGCTCCTGGTCGAAGCGGGCGAGTTCGCCGAGGCCCGCTCGGTCTACGAGCGCATCCTGGAGGTCGAGCCGGGGAACCCCACGGCCACCCGGGAGATCTCCAACGCCAATGCCATCCTGGCCGAGCAGCAGGTGCGGACCGATGCGAGCGTGCCCGCCGTGTCCGAGGTGGTGGGCCCGGTCCCCACCGAAGAGGACCTGTACGCCGCGGCCACGACCAGCGAGCAGGACCTCTACGCGGCGCCGACCGAGATTCCGGGTCAGGAGATCCTGGGCGCCCCGGATGGCGATTCCTCCGCCTTGGGAGCGCCGGTGGCCGCCCGTCTTGCCGGCCCGGAACCGGTCGCCGGCGCGCGGGTCTGTCCGCCCCTGCAGCCGACTCCCGGAAGAATCCTGCGACCCGTCCCATTCGTCCTCGTCCAGCGATCCGGATGGCTCGAGAAGATTCGCGACCAGGTTGAGTCTCCCCCTGACCGCGACCAGGTCCCCTGGTCTCCGCTCCCCGACATGGAGCAGGTCCGCCGGGGCGTGAGCGAAGGCTCCTCGATCGTGGTGGCCAATCCCACGCCCGTGTTGACTTCAACCATGACGGCGGGCCCCGTGCAGTCCGCCTTCGGGTTCACCGGGGACTTCTCCCAGGCCGTCTCCTCGGGGACCTCGGGGCGTCGCAGGCGCCGCCGGGAGCGTTGGGAGGATGCCTATCCTCCCCCGGACTATCGGGGCGGACCTGCCCCGGGCCCCGACCCCGCTGCGGCCCTGGCCGAACGTCTGGCCCGGCGCCATCGCGGAGGTTCCGAAGACAAGGAATAGCCAGGATCCTCCCAGGAGGATCCCGAAGCCGGGTCGTGCCACGTTCTCTGGTCGCGAGGAGGAGTCGCCGTGGATCCGAACCCGGAAACCTCGTTGGTAGCCCTGCCATCCCTGGAACTGGCTTCTGACGTCCTGGAGCCTCGGGGGTTCGTGGATTGGGAGAGCTCTCCCTGGATCTCCGAGCATCTCACGGGCCTCGTCCTGCCGCTCCAGGTCGGGCAGCACCGTCTGCTGGCCGGCTGGGACGGTTCCGTCGCGGTCCGCCTCTTCCACGACGGGCAGGTCCGGACGCGGGGGCGCACCGGTCTGATGGGCAGCGTGTTGTGCGCCAGTCGGACCGGGGACTGCACCACGATACGGGGCTTCCACGGTGATCGCACGGTGGACTACACCGTGAGGGAGGGCCCGGAGGAACTGCGCCTGGAGGGAGACACCGGGCGTTTCCGCTCCAACTACGTGGTGCGCTTTCGGGCTGGCGAGTTGGCCCTGGCCGGGGACCACGGCGAGTTCGACTCGAACTACGTGGCCCGTTTCCATCCCGGCGAGGTCCGTCTGGAGGGCCTGCGCGCCGGAGAACTCGTGGACTGCCGTTTCTTCCGGGACGGAGACGGCCTGCGCCTGGATGGAGTCTACCAGGGCGGGCGTTGTGACCTGAACCTGCGCCTGGGAGGGACCGAATGGGAATTGCAGGGGCTGCTGCTGGGGGAACCGCTGCACCTGGCGGTGCGCCTGGTGCAGCATGCCCTGGAGTTCAGAGGCAGCCTGCCGGTGCACGGCGCGGTCCACTACGTCATCCACGGGACCGCCGATGGCTTCTGGGTCCGGGGAAAGGTCGGCGACCACCCGCTGGACTATCGCCTGGTGTGCGGTCCGGCCGTGGATCTTTGAGGGGGCGTTGAGGGGGGCGGACGACTCCGAGTGGACCGATGCCCCGGCAGGAGCAGTCCGGAAGAGCGGGAACAGCCCGCCAGACTGGACCACGACGCGAAAGGGCAGGTTCTAGCGCGTGAAGGGTGGACCCCGGAAGACCGGGAGCGAGGAATCTCACGCCGAGGAGGGTCGGACTTCCCGTTTTTCCCGGCGGGGGGCACTAGATTCTGCTGGTTCCGGTCCTGAAGTAGATCCCATGTACCAGGAATCGGACGGAGCGCGCGGTCTGCGGGCCACCCCGGATGTCGAGGTGGACTCTCTTCGGCGTCTGGCTCGGGAGCTGCTTGAGCAGGTCCGGCGGGGCGAGTACCTGCGCGAGCATCAAGCCGAGGTCCAGGCCCGCGCCTTGGAGCAGGTCGAAGCGCTGCGCACCCGCCTGGATGGGGAGTTCAGTCAGCGGATCGAGTCGCTGGTCAACGCCTTCGAGGAGTCCCGGCGCAGCCACCGGCAGTCCTCATCCACCGTCGCGTCGGTGGTCCGGCGCCTGGAAGGTCGGTTGCAGGAGATCTCCGGGAAGGGCCCGGGCCTGGAGGCCCCCCCAGCCGGTGGATCCGACCCCCGAGTGGATCTGCTCGGCCAGCGCCTGGAGGAGGTCTGCGCCAGCCTGGAGGCCGTGGAGGCCCTGCC
>CAZQPM010000244.1:0-6388 GCA_964595195.1 uncultured Burkholderiales bacterium
CTTCTGGATGCAGTTGGTGGTCATCAGGATGGCGCCCGGGAAGGCGTCGAATTCCTTGGCCTGGTTCTGCCAGGCGCTCCCGTAGTTGCCGACCAGGTGGGGGTACTTCTTCAGGCCGGGATACCCATGGGCGGGAAGCATCTCACCGTGGGTGTAGATGTTGATCCCGGTGCCCTCGGTCTGCTTGAGCAGCTCCTCGAGGTCCTTCAGATCGTGGCCGGACACCACGATGGCCTTGCCCTGGCGCGGGGTGATCGGCACGACGGTGGGCACGGGGTGCCCGTAGGCGCCGGTGTTGGCCCGGTCCAGCAGTTCCATGACCTTCAGGTTGACCTCGCCGCAGCGCAGGCAGCGGGCCAGGAGGTCGCTGACCTCCAGTGTTCCCTCGGCCAGGTAGCGCATCTCTCCCATGAAGTAGCGCTCCACCTCGGGGTCGCGCTGCCCCAGGACGGCGGCGTGGACCGCGTAGGCGGCGGTACCCTTCAGGCCATAGGTCAGAAGCTCGGCCAGGCCGACCAGATCCTTGCCGACCTTCTCCTCCCGATGCGGGATCGCGACCCCTTCACCCTGGCGGATCAGACCCTCCAGGCTGTCCGCGGGGTTCCAGTTGGCCGCGCCGGCGGGCTCTTCGGGCTTCAGGCCGCGGGCCTGACACAGGGTCTGGTAGCGCTGGCGGACCTCGTCGCGCAGGGCCGCCCCCTGGCGCACCAGCTTCTCCAGGCGCGCGGGGTCGAAGTTCACGTTGGTCACCGTGGTGAACAGGGCATCCAGCACGAAGTCGACTGAAGGCTGATGCCGCTCGCCCAGGGCCTCCAGGCGGTCAGCCCAACTGGCCAGACCCGTGGCGGCGTGCAGGAGCAGGTCCTGCATGGCAGCCGTCTGGGGATCCTTCCCACAGACACCGAAGGTGACGCAGCCCGTCCCCTGGGACGTCTGCTCGCACTGATAACAGAACATGGACATGTCGGTACTCCCCGGTCGCGATCAGCTTCCTGGTCACCGCCCGGAGGCCCCGTGAAGGGTCCCCCCCTGCCGGCGACCTGCGCTGGGTGCGTATACCCCCGCATGATGCGCGGCCCGGGGGGGAGATTCCTTGCGCTGGATCAACAACCGTCGCCGGACGCCCGGATCTACTGGGTGATCATCGAGCGCGGGTTGGCCCAGCGCCGGACCAGCGTCCAGCTCATCTCGCCCCGGCGCAGCATGCCCAGAACCACGCCCGCCATCTTCACCACGTTGCAGACCTGGGCGAACAGGGCCAGCCAGCGCGGATGCCGCTGCAGGAAGCGGTTGCCGGCCAACCAGTAGAGGAAGGTCGACGGCAGGAAGTCCTTGGTGATCAGCACCAGCATGGCGGCCCAGAACAGGTCCTCGGGCGGCCTGGGGAAGTTCAGGCTGACACGGATCTGCTGGAAGGTCTTGTTGCGCTCTCCCTCCAGGTCGGCCTCGGTGATCCGACCCTCGGCCAGGAGGCGCCGGGCCAGCTTCGTGTTCGGGAACAGCACGATGCTGAAGAGGTAGAGCTGGAATCTGCCCCGCGGGAAGCTCATCAGCAGTTCGAAGAGATGACGCTTGTCGGCCCAGGTGGACTCGACGTCGTCCAGGATGACCTGGTAGCGGGCATCCAGGCCGAGGCGCTCGAAGAGGCGCACGCAGTGGATGATCTGCTCGTCGGTCACGTGCCGCTCATACAGGTCCCGGGTGACCCGATGGGTGTTCTGGATGCCCATGTACACGACTTCCAGGCCGCAGGCCCGCAACCGGGTGAAGAGCTCATCCTGGACCAGTTTGGGCTCGATGAAGATCTCGAAGGGCAGGCCCACCTCCTCGGGGTAGCGCCGGGTGAACTCGTCATACCAACTCTTCGAGAACAGGAAGACCTCGTCGTCGAAGCGCACCCGCTTCATCCGAGGAAAGGTCAGGCGCGCCTGGCGGATCTCGCGCAGCACCGAATCCACGCTGCGGGTCCGGTAGTAGCGGCCCTGGTCCTTGTAGAGCTCCGACAACTCCGAGTTGTAGCAGTAGGAACAGGCGAAGACGCAGCCCCTGGAGTTCATCATCTGGAACAAGGGATCCGAGACCATCGGGTCGCCCTGCCGGACCGTCCGGCCCATCAGGAAGTACTTGTCTGGCGAGGTGTAGTCCCGGAAGGGCAGATCGTCCAGAGCCTGTACCGTGGGCCCCACGGGATTCCGGAAGACCTGCCCCTCGTGCCGGACGTAGAGGTTCGGCAGGCCGGTGTAGTCGGCCCCGGTGGACAGGCGGTCCAGCAGGTGGACCAGGGTGATCTCCCCTTCCCCCCGGCAGACCAGGTCCGCGTGCTCGAGGCACTTGTCTGGATCCAGGACGGCGTGGGTGCCCCCCCACATGATCTTCACCCCGGGGCAGTGAAGGCGCAGGTGCGCGGTCAGGTGTGCGGCCACCTTGTGGTAGGCCGAAGCCCGGACCGACAGGCCCACCAGGCCCAGTTCGTGCTGCCGGATCAGGCGCACCAGGTTGGCCAGTTCCCGAGGTCGGGGCCAATCCAGCGAGTTGTTCACCCAGTCCTTGAAGTAGATCTCCACGGTCCGGTAGCCTGCGGCCCGGGCGCACGCCGCCAGGACGCGCACCGCGTTGTTCTCGACGTCGTACAGAGAGACCAGGCCGAAGTTGATCGGGCGGGCCCCAGGACCGGGCCGCAGTCGGCGAGACCCTGCGCCGGCGTGCCGCATCCAGGGGGTCGGCTCCAGGTCATCCTGAGACGGAATGGGGGGGTGCTCCAAGGCTCTTCGATTCTGCTCTCTTCCCGATTCAAAAGGACGGGATTCTCGTACCAGGGAACCGGTCGCAGGCCGGTCCCGTCCGGGGGCACGGGCTCCATTATCGCAGAAGTCCGGTCCGCCCGGAAGTCGGTGCGGGACAGGCCCGTGACGGCCTCGGTTCAGCAGGTTCGAGACCCGGCCGTGGGAGAAGGTCCCCTGCCCACCCGGGGAGGCCTGGGAGCCTCCAGGACCCCCCGGCCCGCCGGCCCCCGGTAGCCCAGGACCTGCAGGCCCAACAACCCCTGGACCCTGCGCGCCAGGCGATCGACGAAGTCGGCGTTCAGGATGTCACGTTCATCCAGGCGCAACAAGGGCAGCCCCAGGCGCTCCTGGCGGTGCAGGCTGTCCCGACTGACCACACCGCCCTCGTCCACCTCGACGTGGACCCAGTCGACCCGGGCCCCCGTGCGCACCCGGAGCAGCACGTCCGGAACCAGGACCTCGCCGTCCACATCCAGGGGAACCCGGGGCCAGTAGAGGATCTCGGGCGAGCCGGATAGCAGCAGGGCGGGATGGCGCCCGGACTTCACGATCCTGTCCTCGGACCTGGTCCTGGATTCGTTCATGGTCTTGTCCTCCTCGATTCGTCTTCCGCGCTTACGGGCCCGGACTCAATCCTTGATCCCGTCGTCTTCATGGCCGTCGTCTTCAATCCCACATCGTCTTCAATCCCACATCGTCTTCAATCCCACATCGTCTTCAATCCCAGTATGGAGGAGCGACCTGGACCAGGACTGGGAAACGCCCGCCAGGAGATGAACAGGAAGTTGCCGGTATCTTAACTCCCTGTACCGGTCG
The DNA here is from genome assembly GCA_964595195.1 of uncultured Burkholderiales bacterium. GTDB lineage: Bacteria > Vulcanimicrobiota > Xenobia > Xenobiales > Xenobiaceae > CAZQPM01. The sequence continues at coordinate 3,600 of CAZQPM010000244.1, forward strand.
GGCCCCCGGCCTGCGGACCGGTCTGGGAAGCCACCCTGCGGGGGACTGCCCTGCTGCAGGTCGCCTTCTGCTACAATGCCCGGAAGGGTCCCATCCTGAGGGGTCCCATCCTGGGGAATCCCCGGGATGGGGGTACACGGTATGAGGGCAGACGGGTCCCGAGGCCATCGGACGGAGGCAGGCATGAAGGTTCTTCTCATCAACGCTCCCCGGATCAACTCGATCTGGTGTGGCGTCCCGGACATCTTCAACGGGAAGGACCAGCACCTGTTCCCGCCGCTGGGCATCATGTACCTCTCGGCCTATCTGAAGGAACGCACCGACCACGAGGTGCACATCCTGGACCCCAACGCCGAAACCATGGGCCTGGAAGGCATCGAGCGCCGGATCCGTGAGATCGGTCCCGACCTGGTGGGCATCACCGCCATGACCCACAACCTGATCGACGTGCACCAGTGCGCCCGGATCGCCAAGGGGGTCAGCGCCGACATCCACGTGATGGTGGGCGGCCCCCACGCGATCAGCTTCCCGGACGAAGCGATCCGCCTGCCCTTCGTGGACTCGATCGCGGTGGATCGCGATGCCGAGGTGACCTTCGCCGAGTGGGTCGACGCGCTGGCGGGGCGCCGCCCCCGCCACGAGGTGGCGGGCGTCTACTACCACGACCCGGAAGGCACCGTGGTCAGGAATCCGGCCCGACCGATCCTCAAGGACCTCTCGCACCTGCCCTTCCCGGACCGTTCCGGCGTCGACCTGCGCCAGTACTACACTCCGGGGATGACGGGCCTGGTCGCCACCACCATGGCCACCACCCGCGGCTGTCCCCAGGGCTGCAAGTTCTGCCTGTCGACCTCGGCCTTCAGCACCCGGACCCCCGAGGACGTGGTCAACGAAATGGAGCACTGCCTGGGAATGGGGATCCAGGAGGTCCAGTTCGTCGATGACATCTTCAATGCCCCGGCCAGCCGGGTGCTGGCCATCTCCGACGAGATCCTGCGGCGCGGACTGAAGATGGCCTGGGGCTACAAGGCCACGGTGCACGCCACCACCTACGAATCCCTGGAGAGGGCCCGGCAGGCCGGCTGCACCAAGGGCCACTTCGGGGTCGAGACGGGCACCGAGGAGGGCCTGGCCTCCCTGGGCAAGACCTTCGTCAAGCTGGAGCACGTCCGCCAGGTCTTCAAGTGGTGCCGCGAACTGGACCTGACCTCCTGCGCCTACATCATGATCGGCACCCCCGTCGAACGCAGCCGCGACGACATCCGCAGGACCATCGACTTCGTGAACGAGTTGGACCCGGATTACGTGGTCTACGCGATCACCAGCCCCTACCCCCACACCCCGCTGTGGAAGGAGGGAGCCCGGTTGGGACTGTGGGACGAGAACGTCTGGAGCGAGTTCATGCGGAACCCCACCCCCGAAGCGGCGGCCCGAATCCCCACCGTGTGGACCCAGCACATGAGCAAGGACGAGTTGCTGCGCATCTTCAAACAGGTCAATCGGCAGTTCTACTTCAGTCCCCGCAAGATCGCCCGCACCCTGGCCCGGGTCACGAACCTCAACGAGGTCAAGCGGATCGCCCAGGGCGGTTGGGCCATCGCCCGACTGCAACTGATGAACGCTGCCGGCCGCCGCATCTGAAGGCCTCCCCATCCGAGGACCCGACGTGACCCGTCCGACGGCGCGCCCCCACCTGTCCGTGGTGATCCCTGCCTTCCAGGAGGAGGGTTCCCTGGAGGAGACCCTGACCCGCACCTTCGCCGTCCTGGAAGGGCTGGGGCGAAGCCACGAGGTCGTGGTCTGCGACGATGGAAGTCGCGACGGCACCCCCCGGGTGCTGACCGAGCTCAACCAGCGCCACCCCGGGCTGCGAACCCTGCGCCACCCTTCCAACCAGGGGGTGGGCCAGGCGCTGAAGACCCTGTACCGCGAGGCTCGCGGCGAGTGGGTCCTGTTCCTGCCGGCCGACGGCCAGGTGGCCGCCGACCAGATCCCGCGGATGCTGGCGCGCCAGGATGCTGCCGTCGTGCTGGGGTGGCGCCATCCCCGCCGCGATCCCCTCCCCCGCCGGGTGGCCTCCTGGGGCTACAACCTGCTGGTCGGCCTGCTCTGGGGCCTCAAGGTTCGGGACGTCGACTCGGTCGTCCTGTACCGCAGGGATGTCCTGGACATCACCTTCCGCTCGCGGGACCTGTGCCTGCCCGTGGAGATCCTGGTCAAGGCCGTCCGCCGCGGCCTGTCGTGGGCCGAGATTCCCATCGAGCACCACCCCCGCCGCGCCGGGCGGGCATGGGGGGCCAACCCCCGGGTGGTCCTGCGCACGCTGGTCGATCTGCTGGCCGCCTGGTGGCACCCCGCTCGCTGGAGTTGATGAGCCTCGGGGGTGCGCACGGTCTCAGGCCCCGTGGAAGGCCTCCAGCACCCGAGGCAGGGTGCCCTCGACCCAGGCCGCATCCTCCGACTGCACCACGATCCGGGCGATCGGCTCGGTGTTGGACGGTCGGACCAGGACCCATCCCCCATCCGGCATCGTCAGACGCAGGCCATCCGGGCGGTCGGCGACGGCCTGGGGGAACAGTTCACGGACCCTGGAATAGCCGTCCTCCAGGCATGCCGCGTCACCCAGGGGAACCTTCAGCTTGGCCATGGGAAGGGCCGGCAGGGAGTCCACCACCTGGGACAGCGGCTGCCCCCGGTGGGCCAGGATCTCCAGGATCAGGGCGATCCCGGTCAGACTGTCGCGGCCCAGGGCCACCATGTCCTCGTAGGTCAGCTTGAAAAAGGCGGCG
>CAZQPM010000245.1:0-6351 GCA_964595195.1 uncultured Burkholderiales bacterium
CAGGGCCTCCATGCTGACGCCGGCCTTGCAGCCGAAGCCACCCCCGACGTAGGGGGCGACCACCTCCAGGTCGGCCTGGGACAGTCCCAGGGCGCTGGCGATCAGGTTGCGCTGGGCAAAGGGCGACTGCGAACTCCCCCACAGGGTCACCCGCCCCCGCTCGTCGACCTTGGCGATGGCCACGTGGGGCTCGATGGGCACGTGCTGCACGTGCGGAACGCGGAAGCTGTGCCGGACCACCGCGGCGGCCTCGGAGACGGCCTTGTCGACGTCCCCCTTGCGGATCTTGAAGAGGTTCGGGATGTTCGTCCCGGGCTGGGGAAAGATGAAGCTGGCCACCTCGTAGTCGGCCAGTTCGGGGTGCAGCAGCGGGGCCTCCGGGGTGACGCCGAACTCCGGATCCAGGACGGGGGCCAGGACCTCGTACTGCACGTCGATCAGCTCCAGGGCCTGCTCGGCGATCTCCTCGGAAACCGCCGCCACTCCGGCCACCGGGTCCCCGACGAACCGGGCCCGATCGGTGCAGAAGATGTGCCGGTCCTTCAGGTACAGCCCGATGAAGCCCGGCGTGCTCTGCCCGGTCACGACGGCCTTGACGCCGGGCAGGGCCAGCGCGCGGCTGGTGTCGATCCCCAGGATCAGGGCATGCGGGTGGGGGCTGCGCTTGATCCGGGCGTGCAGCAGGTTCGGTCCGAACTGCAGGTCGTCGGCGAAGAGGGCCTCGCCGGTGACCTTCTCGTGGGCGTCCAGGCGGGTCACGCTCTCGCCCACGGGGCGGGGAGTCGCGCAGTCCTGGGGGCTCCGGGGGGTCGTGGTCTCGATGGTCTCCATGCTCTGCGCCTCCCTCTAGCGACCCGCGGACGTGCCGACCTGGGCGGCGTCCTTGACGGCCTCGATGATCCGCAGATAGCCCGTGCAGCGGCACAGGTTCCCCACCAGGGCGTCGCGGATCTCCTCGTCGGTGGGATCGGGGTTCCGGTCCAGGAGCGCCCGGGCCGAAACCAGGATCCCGGGAGTGCAGAAGCCGCACTGCACCCCGTTGCGATTGATCACCGCCTGCTGCACGGGGTCCAACTGTCCATCCCGGGCCAGCGACTCCACCGTGCGGACCTCGGCCCCGTCGCACTCGACGGCCAGGACCAGGCAACTGTTGGTGGGCTCGCCGTTCAGGAAGACCGTGCAGGCCCCGCACTCGCCCGCGGTGCAACCGTTCTTGGTTCCCGTCAGGCCCAGCTTCTCACGCAGCATGGTCAGAAGCGTCATGTTCGAGGGGACGTCGACGGTCTCGGCAGACCCGTTGACCGTCACCGTGATCCGATGTTGCGCCATTCGATTCCTCCATGAAGACTGTTGAAGCAGGAAAAACGGCCCTTCTAGCGCTTCTGGAGCCCTTCCCAGACCTGGGTCAGGGCCCGCCGCGACATGTTCCGGACCATGAACTTGCGATAGCGCGCCGAGCCGCGCACGTCGTCGATGGGGTTGCAGGAATCCATGGCCCGCTGGGACGCGGCCTCGAGCGCCTCAGGGGTGACCGGTCCGTCGATCAGGAGGTCGCGCAGGACCACGGGGACCGGCCCGACCGAGGCCAGGGCCAGGTGGAAACGGTAACCCGAGCTGGCGGAGGCATCGGGGTGGCCCAGGGCGGTGACCCCGACGATGGCCAGATCGCTCAGGGCATTGCGCCCGAGCTTCTCGTAGTGGCCGACGGTGCCCGCCGCAGGCAACGGAAGGCGGATCGCCGTCACGATGTCGCCGGGCTTCAGCGCGGTGCGGCCCGGGCCTCGGAAGAACGTGGCCAGCGGCTCGTCGCGGAAGCCCTCCACGCCATGGATCCGCAGCGTGGCCCCGAAGAGCAGGCAGGCGCCCAGGGTGTCCCCGGCCGGTGAGGCGTTGCACAGGTTGCCCGCAACCGTGGCCCTCGAGCGCAACTGGTAGCTGGCGACGCGATGGGCGGCCTGGGCCAGCAACGGGAAGTGCTGACGCACCTCGGGCGAGGCCACCACGCGGTTCATGTTGACGGCGGCCCCCAGGGTCAACCCGGCCTGGGGGTCGAAGCGGATCCCGGCGGAACCGTCCAGGTTCTTGACATCGACCAGGAACCGGGTCTCCTTCCAGAAACCGTCGCGCAGGCGCACGAAGGTATCGGTCCCCCCCATGAAGGGTCGGGAGATTCCAGGATTCTCAGCCAGGAAGCGGCTGGCCTCCTGGAGGCTCGCAGGCCTGACGTAGTCGAAATCCGGCAATCCGGGATGGGCTTCTCTCATCGGGCCACTCCTGTCAAAATGGTGGAACAGGTCTGTTCCAGACTGTCCCGGTCAATCCCGCTTCGGAGCCAGTTCTCCCATGTCCAGGAAGATCCGACATACCACAACGCTCGGGGGCAAGGCCCTCGAGATCCTCGCGACCGGGAGGCAAGCGAGAATCATGGGTGCGACATCCCGCGGACTCTTCCTTCAAACCGGAGACACATCCACGTGGTTGTGCTTCGTTTCCTGGGAGCCCTGGAGGGGGCCCCTGACCCTGAACGTGCCCGACCGCCTGGAGGGTCAGCAGGTCGGAGACCTGGTGCACCTGGAGCCGGGCCGCGTGGTCCTGCCCGGAGTCGAGCTGGAATGGTCGCCCGCGCGGGTGTGGGATCCCGACCCGCCTCCCCGGTCCGACCCCGACCCCGAGCGGCGCAGGGCCCGGGCCCGGAACCTGCTGAGCGAGGCCGAACGCAGGGGGCGGCAGAGCGCTCTGGCCCACCTGCTGGATGGCAGCGGACCGCTCGAGGCGGCGTCGCTCCTGGGCCTGGGCCCGGGGCTGACCCCCTCGGGCGACGACCTGCTGCTGGGAGCCCTCCTGGTGCGGGCCCGCCGGACGGCGGTTCCGGTCGCCAGCGACGACGGAGCGGCGCACGGGCCGGCCCGGACCCGGGTGGCCGGGGTGCGGGTAGCCGAACTGCTGCAGCAGGCCCGCCGACGCACGACCACGCTCAGCGCCAACCTCCTGGCCATGGCCCACCAGGGCCTGGCGGACGAGCGCCTGGTGAACCTGGCCGACCACGTCAACGCGGGGACGGCCTGCGACCTGGCCTTCCTGGATTGGGGAGCCCATTCCGGAGTCGACGTGCTGTCGGGCATGGTCTTGGAGGACCGACTGCTGGCGCGCTGAGACCCGCTGCGGGGTCCGCGGGGGACGGGCGTCGCGGGTCGCCGGTCGGACGCCAAGGTGCGATCCGGGCGGCAGGATCTGGTGATCTCGAGCTGCCCTCGAGCAGGCCGCCGGCCCCGATTTCCAGAAACCCTCCGGGCGACTCAGAAGGGGGGGCGTCCCATGCAGGGTCGACGCTGGATCGTGGCGGCCGTGCTGCTCCTGGTGGTCCTGGCGGCTCCGGCCCGGGGCCAGGCGGGCCTGGTGGAGGCCGATCGGGTCCTCAACGGGGGGGACCTGACCCGGGCCCGGCAACTGTACGAGACCTGCGCCGCCGAGGCTCGAGCCTCGGGAAGCCTGCCGGACCTGGCCAGGGCCCTGGAGGGACTGGCGGCCGTCCTGCTGTCGCAGGGCGACGACGCGGGGTTCCGACGGACCCTGGGGGAAGCCACCGTCCTGAGGCGGTCCATGGCCCCCCAGGTCGCGCCCGAGGGTGAACTGGCGGCGGGCGGAGGCTTTGAACAGGGCCTGGTCCCCCCGTGGGGCACCGGACACTACGAGAGCGGCGACTTCAGCTTCGGGATCTGGTGGAACAGCGGACAGTGCCGCTCCTACGCCAAGACCGATGGCGCGGTGACGCACTCCGGCCGGGCCAGCCTGCGGATCACCAACCTCAGCCCCGGCGGGCCCCACGTCTTCGGTACCACCTCCCAGCGCATCCGCGCCATCGCCCCGAACTCGCTGTACGAGATCTCCGTCTGGGCCCGGGCCCGGTCCGCTTCGCCCGGGACGGTCCAGTTCGTGATGGACCCGGGCTGGCACGTGCGCCCCCTGTCGCTGCCGGGAGGCACCTGGGACTGGAAGCTGTTCCGCGTGCAGTTCGACTCGGGCGACCTGTCCTTCATCGACCTGCGACTCCTGAGCCTGGCTCCGGGGACGGTGTGGCTGGACGGCCTGTCGCTGCGCCGCCTGGAACCCGGAGAAGCGGCCGAGGACCCCCTGCTGGCGGCCGACGACCTCTTCCGCCGCGGCCTTCCCCGCCAGGCCCTGGAGCGCTATCGCGCCCTGGAACGCCAGGATTCCGCCCGGCGCGCGACCGTCCAGGCCCGCATGGCCGAAGCCCTGGCGGCCCTGGGCGAGTATGGCGAGGCCATGGCCCTGTACATGGGCCTGCGCACGCCGACCTCCTGGCGGCTGTGGCTGGCCATCGGGGACATCTACCAGGACCTGGGCCAGCCCGAGCAGGCCCTGGAGTGCTACGAGCACGTGCACCGCGGCACCACCCAGGACCAGGCCATGCAGGCACTGGCGGCGGATCGCATGGCCACGGCCCTGCTGCGCCTGGATCGGCTGAGGGAGGCGGCCTCCTATCAGGGCGAGGCCCTGAACATCGTGACCCACATCAACGACCCCCACGGGAGAGGTCAGGGCCTGTGCCATCTGGCCCGCATCTACCTGAAGGCCGGCCAGACCTCTTCGGCCCGGGGTTGCCTGGAGACCGCCCTGCCTCTGGCCCGGGCCACCGGCGACCGCAAGCTGGAGAGCGACGTGCTGACCTGGCGGGCCGTCGTCGCGGGGCAGGGAGGGGACCTGACCCGGGCCCTGGAGGACCTGGTCGAGGCCGTCCGCCTGCGGCGCCAGGTCTTCGACCGCTACGGGTCGATCTACTCGCTGTACTGGTTGGGTCACTACCAGGCCCTGGCGGGCTCGCGGCGGGAGGCCGTGGCCAGCCTGACCGAGGCCGTGGATCTCCTGGAGAGCGTCCGGGACGCCTCCGGCAGCATCGCGCGGGGAGGCGAGACCCTGCTGCGCAGCAACGCCGAGCTCTACGAGGAACTCGTCCGCCTGCTTCTGGAGGAGGGGCGCTCGGAGGAGGCCCTGGAAATCCTCTCCCGCAGCCGCTCGGACGAGCTGCGCCGGCTCTTCCAGGGACAGGATCCGGCCCTGCCTGCCGAACGGCGCCAGGCCTGGCAGGCGGGACAGGCCCTGGCCGGCGACCGGGAGGCCCTGGAGCGCCGGCTGCAGCAGGAGTTGTCCCGGCCCGCTCCCGAGCAGGACGCCGCCCTGGTCGAAGAGGCCCGCCGCCAGCGCGAGCGCAGCCAGGCGGAGTACCGCGAGTTCCTGCGGGGACTCTTCCAGACCCACCCGGAACTGGCTGGACTGATCAGCGTCCACCCCAAGCAGTTGCGCCTCAAGCAGGCCGCCCTGCCGCCGGGGGGGGCCATCGTCGAGTACCTGTGCGGCGAGAACCAACTGTACATCTTCGCGGTGACGCGCAGCGCCCTGGAGGTGCGGGTGGTCGACCTGCCGCGCCGGGAGTTGACCGTGCGCCTGGGCGAGTGGCGGCGCCTGGTGGCCCGGGGAGCCGCCGGCCGCAACGAGGATGCCGCCCTGATGGAGGTCTCCCACCGCCTGTATCGCGACCTCTTGGGGCCCGTGGAGCCCCTGCTCAAGGATGTGCGCACCCTGGCCATACTGCCCAACGGGCCCCTGCACTACCTGCCGTTCCAGGCCCTGGTCTGCGACCCCGGTTCGGGGCAGTACCTGGTCGACCGGATGGCCTGCGTGAACCTGTGCGAGGAGAGCTTCATGGCGCCTTCCGGGGGGCAGGGGCCGCCGCGGAGGATCCTGCTGCTGGGCAATCCCGACGGCAGCCTGCGCCACGCCGAGGAGGAGGTGCGCGGGATCGCTGCGCTGTATCCCGGCTCCCAGGCCTTCCTGGGGGAAGAGGCCCGCAAGTCCCTGGTGCGGACGGCGGCGCGAGACTACCAGGGGCTGCACATCGCCTCCCACGGCGTGCTGGACCACCGCGACGCCGCCAATTCCTACATCCTGCTGGCCCCCGACGGCGACCGGGCCGAGACGGGCCGCCTGACCCTGCGGGAAATCTGGGGCCTGGACCTGGACGGGGTCGACCTGGTCACCCTGTCAGCCTGCGCCACGGGTCTGGGCGAGGGCAACCCGGGCGACGACCTGATCAGCCTGGAGAACGCCTTCATGTTCGCCGGGGCCCGTTCCGTGGTGGCCAGCCTGTGGGACGTGGACGACGCGGCAACCGCCCGCCTGATGGGCTCCTTCTACCAGAACCTGGCGGGTCGGGACCGCGTCCAGGCCCTGCAGGCCGCGCAACGGGCCATCAAGGCCGAGGTGCCCCACCCCTACTTCTGGGCCCCCTTCGTGCTGATCGGGCCGACCGCTGGCGGGGGGTAGGGGCGGGTG
>CAZQPM010000246.1:0-6307 GCA_964595195.1 uncultured Burkholderiales bacterium
GCCAGCACGCCACCTCCCAGTCCTCCCGGGAGGGCCGGGTGGTGGTGGAGCTGGCCCGCCAGGACGAGCTTCTGGACCGCGACTTCGTCCTGCGCTTCCGGCTGGCGGGGGACCAGGCGCACCCCATCCTGCTGTGCCACGAAGACTACTTCCTGCTTGACCTGGTCCCGCCCCGAGAGGCTCAGGCCACCGGGTCCCGGGACGTCCTGTTCCTGCTGGACCGCTCGGGCAGCATGGGCGGGACCAAGATGGCCAGCGCCCGCCGGGCTGTCGAGCGCTTCCTGGAATTGCTTGACCCGGGAGACCGGTTCGGCATCCTGGCCTTCGACACGTCGGTCGAGGCCTTCGAACAGGGGAACCTGTGCCCGCCTTCGCTCGTGCCTGAAGCCAAGCGCTGGCTGGGTCGGGTGGAAGCCCGGGGCGGCACCGAGATCCTGGCGCCCCTGCAGCATGCCCTGGCCCACCAGGCCCAGGCGGGACGCGTCCTGTGCGTGGTGCTGATCACGGACGGGCAGGTCGGCAACGAGCCCGAGATCTACCGCCTGGTCCAAGAGGCCCGCAGCCAGGCCCGCGTCTTCTCGTTGGGCATCGACACCGCGGTGAACGACGCCTTCTTGCGCCGGATCGCCCAACTGGGCCGGGGCACCTGCGAACTGGTCACCCCGGGCGAGGACCTGGAGGCCGCCCTGCGGCGCCTGGGTCGCGAGACCGGCCAGCCCTTGCTGCTGGACGTGACGCTGCGGGACCGGGGCCTGGGACTGGAGCAGGGCAGCCTGGCTCCCGAGCAGGTTCCCGACCTGTTCGCCGCCCGTCCCAGCGTGGTGCTGGGTCGAAAGTCCGCCCAGGGCGACCTGGAGGTGGCGGCCCGCAGGCCCGACGGCAGCGTCTGGAGCCAGGTCCTGCAGCCTGCCTCCACCGACAATCCGGCCCTGCGCTACGTGTGGGCCCGCGAACGCGTCACGGCCCTGGAGGACCGCCTTCGCCTGCAGGATGGGGACCGTCCCGACCTGGAACGGCAGATCCTGGCCCTGGCCCTGGATCACCAGATCCTGACCCGCCTCACCGCCTTCGTCCTGGTGGATCGCTCCGAAAAGGTGGAGGGCGCCGAGCGCCGTCGGGACATCGTGCAGCCCGTGCAGTTGCCGGCCCAGTGGGAGGAACCTTCTGGCCGGGGTGCGCTGCTCATGGGAGGGATCCTGGCGTGCGCTCCCCCGCCGCCCGCTGCCAGGTGCAGCCGGCCCCCGCGCCCTGCGTCGGGCTCGTTGGCGATGGAGAACCTCGAAAGAATCAAGGATCTCGGCCGCGTCCACTGGTCCGAATGCAGCTCGCCAGTGCCCCAGGAGCCATCGCTCCCTGCAGACCCTGCCGGGCTGGTCCGGGAACTCTGCAAGTGTCTGGAGACCCTCCAGTCGGGCACGGTGCCTGTACGGTTCGAGCGCCTCTTCCACGCACTTCTCGTGCTGTTGCACAAGCGTGGCCTGACGGGCCTCTGCCGAACCGGAGAGGGTCTGCTGATCAGGCGGAGTCGCGCCGTGTCGCACGACTCGGCTGGGTACGTGGCCGAGCTCCAGGCCTGGCTGGAGCAGGTTGCCAAAGCCCTGGCCGTGGACCTGGAGCCGCCTCAGGACGACCGTCCCTTCTGGACCGAGAACCTGTAGCACTCCTGGCCCGCGGCGGGCGCTCGGGGGAAGCGCCCGCTGCGGGCCAGACCATTGACGCCCATGCTGGCCGTTCAAACGCACGCTCAGGCCCTAGCAGGCTCCACCCGGGCCGACCGTGGTCGTCTGCTGGGGCAGGAGGCGCAGGGCGAGCTTCTCCTGGAGGTCCTGGAAGAAGGCTTCGACCTGGGGCCAGCCGGAAAGGCCTTCAGATTGAGCCAAGCGGGCCATGGCAGGCCAGTTCACCTCAGACAGCACCCAGACCAGGGTCTCCACGGTCACGCCGCCGTCCTTCCGATGGGCGCCTTCCAGGGCGGTCTCCAGGCACAGATCCCGCGCCGCCAGTTGGCATACGTCCCAGAAGTCGCGGACTTCGGAGCGGCTTACCAGGGTGCAGATCTTGTTGATCAGGATCTCCTCGACCGGGTCCACATGGATCCCGTCAATGGCCGGTTTCTCCGGGTAGGCCTGGGGGACCTCATCGTGCACGAGGTCAACGACGGTGGTCTCTCCCTGCCGTTGGAGGAGATATCGGCGGAACCTTGGAGTGGTCTGGAGGGAGCGGCATTCGGCTCCGAGACCGGCGGCCAGGGCCTCCAGGTCCCGGGACGCGCCCTGGAGGGTGCCCGGCGCCGGACTGAACAGGTCCAGGTCCTCCGTCTGGCGCTGGAAGCCGTGGAAGGCGATGAGGGCGGCGCCACCGGTAAGAAAGAAGTCGGGACGGCCAGCCAGAAAGCCACTCAGGATGTCCCGTTGCAGCGAGGAGAGGCCGACTCTAGATGGCACCGTGCTTTCTCCAGACGCTCAGCAGGTATTCCCAGAACCGGCGGCGGCGGCCCAGGTGCGGGAGAACCTGGAGCCACGCGGCCGCCAGGTCCGCCGGGGTGGCGAAGGTCCAGAGGTCGGCCAGCGAGGCTTCTCGCATCAGTCGGGCCAGGTACACGGGTCTCCGGAGATCCTGGGGGTCCGCCAGGATCGCGCGGAGTTGCCCGACCGTCGTGTCCTCACTCCACAGGAAGTAGGGCCGGGCCCCGGGGTCCGAAAGGTCTGTGCTGAGCGCCGCCATGCTCCGATCATGCCCCGGACGGCCGGGGCATGCAAGGCGGGTGGGCAGCGCGGGTGCTGGTCACGGCTGTTGACGAATATATGTTCGGCCATTTCAGGCGACAACCAGCCATGAGTCGCGGCTTCCATGCTTTGGACCCCTCCAGCCCCCCCACGGACACGGAATCGCTTGAAACGGTGCGCATGAACCGGGATCCACGCGGTTCCCATTGCCGGGCCCCCACCCACCTCCGGCCCCGCGCCACCATGATCTGCAGGCATTGCCTCGACATCATGGTGGCGCGGGGCCAGCGCGACCGGCCAGCGCCACTTCGACGTGTTCCTGAAGGGCCCGAAGCACTTCTTGCTGCAGGCGAACGAGGCCCTGCTCGGGCAGCTCGTCCGGCTGCGGGCCCTGCCCGGGTACGACCTGCTGGAACCCTCGGTCGCCGGCGATCTGGACTACCGGCCACCGATTCTGGTCAGGATCGGCCCTCAGGTGGCCGGCCAGGGTGGGCGTCAAGAACAAGGATCAATTGGGATCTTGAGCCCGACCCTTGGCGTGTCTTCGGCGCCAGGAGTATCCCGTACCCTTCGAAGAGGTTGACGGATCTTCAACAGGACCCGCCCCGAAAAGCGGGGCCAGCCCCTTTCATGCCTCGGGCACGGCCAGCAACCGGGAGGAATCCTCTCTTCGCAAGGCCAAACCCTGCACACCCTGGTTTGAAGAAGGGGGTGCTTCCGGCAGGACCCTTCGGCTGGAGACGACAGGGAACGGGGCGGTGCGATGCGCGTCGGGGTGGATTTGCCCTCTGGTGACGAGATCTCTTTGAGGGGCATGGGCCGCTCCTGGTCCGGCGGAGGTGCCCTGGACCTGTGTCTGAGGAGCGTTCGAAGGGGGAGTCGGCTGGGGGCGGTCCTTCTCCTGGTCACGGTTCTCTCCTTCGTCCTGCTGGCGTTGAGCACGCCTTCCTCAATGGCTCAGCCTTCGGGCCATTGGGAGCGGATCAGGACCGAGAGCACCGGGCAGGACATCCCGACGCCCGCGGTTCGCAACCAGAACCGGGAGTTCAACGAGGGAAGGTCCGCCAACGGCCGGGTGGAGGGACACGCCACCCGCTATTTCGATGAGAGCCGCGACACGCTGACCACCGACCTCGCCGGGTACATCACCTGGACCCCACCGCCAGGTCGGGCTGCACCCGGGGACTTGTGGGACGGTGCCTACGCCGGGGCGGTCACCAAGGACTACTCCGTGTACCGGGCCTCGGGGCTGAACCAGACCTGGACCCTGTCGGTGGACACCGGCCATCGTTTCGTCGACACTCCCTCCGGGGTCGGCATCGGTTACTGGAATCAGCCGATCGGCTTCTTCAAGACCAGCGACCCCCGGGCCACCGTGCCCGCCAAGACTTCGGCCTTCACCTTCCCCGACCCGAAGGGCTCCTCAGCGGGCAACAGCTTTCTGGTCGTGCAGGTGAACCTCCAGTTGTCCATGGGAGGCAGCGACAACTACAACTACTACTACAAGTGGGTCCAGGAGGGGCCTCGCCAGGTCAACGGGCATCTGCGCTGCGTGGCCCGGAACAGCCACAACGGGGCCGTCGAGGGGCTGGTCTGCAAGTTCCGGAACCTGGAGGATGACAAGACCTTCCAGTTGATCACGGGCAAGGACGGCGAGGTCAAGACCGGGGTCCAGGCCGTCACCCGCTCGGGGAAGCTCCGAGTTCGCCTGGAGAGCGTCGAGATCCACTCCAAGACCCGCTATATCCTCCCCCTGGAAGGCACGGTGCCCTCCTTCGTCAGGTCGGGGCAGGTGCTTTCGAGGGCGCTCAAGCGCGATTTCGAGATGACCGAGCGGAACCACTTCATGGTGGAGGTTCCGGTCCAGGTCCCCCTGGTGAAGGTCTCCGTCCTTCCGCTTCAATGGGACTCCGCCCGGGATCGCTGGCAACGGGCCCCCTGCAGTCTGCTGGTCCGGGGCGCCGACGGCACCAAGGTCCTGCAGTGTGGGACCGACGCCTTCAAGGGCAGCGCCGACACGCTGGCCCTGGACCTCTATCTGCCCACCTCGGAGTTCCTCAAGGACCCCCAGGTCAGCTTCTTCGGGTACGAGCCGAGACAGCGCCTGACCGATATCCAGCCCTTCAAGGTGCCCACCGCCAGGACGGCCCCGGCTCTGTCGGTGGTCACCTTGCAGCTCTGTGACGCGGCAGCCCGGATTGCCCGCCTGAAGTTCCAGGTCTACCGGTACTTCCTGCCCCTGGTCGGCGAAGAGCGGGCACGCCGGATCGCCGAGGTCCAGGTCAGCTTTGATCCGCGCGCGGGCAGCATCTCCTATCTGGACGGGGTCATCCGGATCCCCGGAGTCATCGACCTGACCAGCGACGAGTCCAGCGAGACCTTCATGCACGAGTGGACGCACCACCTGATGAGCATCCTGGGCCCGGACCCCGAGGTCGAGGATCTGCTGGGGGGCGCCCACGACGTCTGGACCCGGGCCGGGAATCCCGAGCTGGCCTGGGATGAGGGGCGGGCCCACTTCGTCTCGGTGCTGCTCTCGCAGGGGCTGAAGTTGCCTCGAAACCCGAAAACCTTCACCCGCGCCGATGCCCAGGGGCGCCTGGGGGCGAACCCGGACGCGGGCGACCGCATCGAGGGGGTGGTCACGGTGGCCCTGCTGGACCTCTACTCGGCCTCGGGGTTCAAGAAGACCTCCGAGGTCATGAGGAACTTCCTGGGGGTCAACGACCACGCCATCGCCATCCTGGGGCACCCCCCACGCACTTCGGCGGAGTTCTTCCGGGCCCACCAGGCCTGGCTTGAGGCCCAGCAGGCCGCCGGCAGGCTGGATCGAGGCACGGCTTCCCGGTTGATCAAGACCGCGGACGAGGTCCGCAGGAAGTACCAGGTCGGCCCATGAGCAGGACCCCACTGAAGACCCTCTTCCGCTCGACCCTCCTGGTCGCCCTGGCTTGGTTGCTGCTGTGCACGGGCTGCTTCTGGGGAGGCTCCTCGCCGTTCGGCCAGGACCGCGACCAGCAGAGCCCGACGGCCCGGGTCGAGCCGGACCCGGACTCCTTCGCCCTCTCCGGCGCCGGTGGGGAGGCCCCGAGTGAGGCGGCGCTGAATCCGCGCCTGCCCGGGAAGGAAGTGGGGGAGGACCCGGGCTCGCTCTACTACCTGGCGGACCCCGGAGACGACTCCTTCGCCGTGGCCGGCTTCGAGGCGGAGGGTGCGGTCCGCCCTCCTCCCGCCCGGACGCCTGAGGCTCCAGGGCCCGAAGCCCCTGGACTTGAGGCTCCCGGGCCCGAGTCGCCTCCCGATCGCCTGGCGGAGGCCCGCCAGCGCAAGGAGAAGGCCTTCGAGCGCTACACCCGCCTGGTCACCACCGGAGGCGAGGGCGACGTCCAGGAGGCCCTACGCGAGTACCGCGAGGCAGTGGCCCGGCTCAAGGAGCTGGAGGGGCGCTAGGGGGCACAGGAGCCCCTGGCCTTCGAAGGTGGCTGGGCGGGAACTCTTCCAGGACCGTCCGCAGCGTCAGATGTCCGGGGTGTGGTTCGGGGCGGCGTCCAACGTGGCTCCGTCCGTCAGGTTCAGGTATA
>CAZQPM010000247.1:0-6280 GCA_964595195.1 uncultured Burkholderiales bacterium
CGGCACGACCGCCGCCTGGGGCCGGGCCGCAGGGGCCTGGGCCACCACCGGGCGCGGTGTGTCGCAGGCCGGGGGCGGCGGAGCCACCGGAGCCTCCTCGCCGGCCGTCCGGACCAGCAGGCCCCCGGCGCGCGGGTGGAGGACCCGCAGGGCCACCTCGCCGTCGCCCCGGACCAACCACTCCAGTTCCTGGCGATGTTCCTCCGGGCGCCCGCCGAACCACGCCGCCGGTGCGTCCTCCAGGACGTGGACCGAGACGCTCCCGCCCAGCGGCGGCAGCTCCATGCGCTGCAAACCGACGACGAGGTCCCCTCCCGGCGGGGGCGTCACCTCGACGCTGACGGGCGCCGCCTCGGCCCGGGCGGCCTGGGTGATCCAGGTGGGCAGGAAGCCTTCGTTGGTGATCTCCAGGACGATCTTGCGCAGGGGGACGGGGATCGCCAGCTCTTCGTCCGCACCCTCGTGGGCGTCGGCCCAACCGACCTGCTCCTCGCGCCCACCGGCCACCAGGTGGGGCAGGCAGCCCGCCAGGCACAAGGCCAGATCCACGTTGCGGCGGCACTGCTCGGCCAGGGGCTCGCCCGGCGGAGGATTCAACCACGTGCCCACCGGGTCCCAACCGCCGACCTCGACCGGCCCCAACTGGGGATGCTGACACAGAGTCCAGGGGCGGAACCCGCTGCCTGCCCGTTCCCGGTCCAACCAGCGCAGGATGGCCAGGAGTTCGGCCTCGGTGGGGTCGGCCGAGCAGCGCTCCAGGCCGGCCATCCGCGGCAGGGACCACAGGCTGGAGCGCAGGCAGAGCAGGCCCAGTTCGCCGTACATCCAATCGACGAGGTCGCCTGGAGCGGGGTCCTCGAAAAGGGGGCTGCCCGTGATCTCCGCCGCCCGCTGGCCCACCAGGTGGAAGAGGGCCCGATCGGCCGGGGGTGCCGAGCCCAGATGCGGAGTCAGGATCCGGCCCTCCGAGTCGCGCAGGGACAGGGCTGCCCCCACGTTGGGACGCGAACGCAGGAATCCGGCCACCGCCCGCGACTCGGGCTCGGACAGGGCCGAAGGGTTGGCCGCGCCCGGGAAGTTGCGGGTCAGGTCGCGATCCAGGCCCCAGCACCCCAGGCGGACGGGCCCCCCGGCCGGGCCTTCCAGGAAGCCCTCGCGGTACAGCCGATAGAAGGGCCCCTGGCGATCGTCCGGGCCGCGCCGCAGCAGCAGCCGCGGGTCGCGCCGGCTGGCCTTCCACTGCCCGCGGGGGTCCTCGACCCGCATCTGCAGGATGCGACCGTCGCCGTTGACGTCTCCGGGCACCAGGCCATCCCGCCGCCCCTGGCAGACGGCGGGACGGCGGCCCGACCCGACGACCTCGCCGGTCTTCAGGGTGTGCTCGGCCCCATCCGGAGCCATCCGGGGCAGAAGGTAGAAGGTCCGGGTGTCCAGGAGCCAGGTGACCAGTTCGTCGCGACCGTGGTCGGCCGCCAAGCGCTGCAGCAGGGCCAGGCAGGCCACCGAGGCCGCCAGACCGCTGCCGCAGGCGTTGCCGTCCACCCAGAGGGCGGGCTTGCGGTCCCCCGGACCGGTGCCCTGGTTGGTGACCTCGGCCAGCATCAGGGGACGGCCCTCGGGGGATTCGCCGATCGTGTACAGCGAGACCAGGTGGGGCACGGCTTCGGCGACCCGGGTCATGTAGTCGCACAGGGAGGCGAACGAGGGATAGGAATCCATTCCGAGAGGAGGTACTACCGGCACGATGGCCTCCGAATCACAGGTCTTCCCTGACACCGGGGTGGATGGGCCCGGGCGGCGGGCTCGGGCAGGCTCCCGACCCCGCCCTGGCGAGGAACGCGTTCCGTGCCTCCGGCGAACCCCGAGGCCGTGCAGGATTCGTCCCCAGGCCAGGGATCCCCTGGCTGGGGGAGGAGACGATCCCAGCCCGCGGGAAGAGCCCCGGGTGAGCAGGCTGACCGTGACCCCCCTGCCGGCCCTGGCCGACAACTACATGTATCTGCTGCGCGACGCCCAGGAAGGCACCTGCGCCGTCGTCGACCCCGCCGAGGCCTCCCCCCTCCTGCAGGAACTCCAGACGCGCCCGGCCGTCCTGACGGCGATCCTCCTGACCCACCACCACCGGGACCACCTGGGGGGCCTGGAGGAGTTGCTGGCTCGCCTGGGTCCGGTGCCCGTCTACGGCTCGAAGAAGGACCGGGATCGGGTCCCCCGGATCGGCCGCCCCCTGGGTGACGGCGACGAGATGGAGATGGCCGGAGAACGCCTGCGCGCGCTGGAGGTACCTGGCCACACCCCAGGCCACCTGGCCTACCACCTGCCGGGGAGCGGCCACCTCTTCTGCGGAGACGTCCTCTTCGGGGCGGGCTGCGGCCGCCTCCTCGAGGGCACCGCCGACCAGATGCACCACTCGCTGGGCCGTCTGGGCGCCCTGCCCGACCGCACGCGGGTCTGGTGCGGCCACGAGTATACCCGCGACAACCTGCGCTTTGCCCTGACCCTGGAGCCCGGGAATCCGGACCTGGTCGACCGCTGGCGCCGGGCGGTCCCTCCGACGGTCCCCCTGGACATGGGCCTGGAGAAGCGGACGAATCCTTTCCTGCGCTGTCACGAGCCCGCCCTGCAGGCGGTGACGGGTTGCCGCGAGCCGGTGCAGGTCTTCGCGGCCCTGCGCGCGATGAAGGACCGGTTCGCCTGACGGCCGCTCAGAAACCCTCGAGGACGCCGGACAGTCCCACGAAGGCGTCCAGGGGGTCGGCGCTCTGGCGGGCGGCTTCCAGGATCAGGCGGGTCCCCTGCTCGCCCGTGGCCAGATGCACCTGGTTGCAGAGTTCCAGCAGGATCGAGTAGCCCAGACCCAGCGAGGGGGCCGTCGAGAACCCGGGCATCAGCACGGCCCGCGGCAGGTTGGCGAAGGCGATGCCCGGGCCCACGTCGTCCAAGCGCAGGCGGACGGCGTTCGCATCCGAGCGCACCTCCAGACGGCCGGGCGGGCCGTACTTGACGACGTTCGTGGCGGCCTCCGAGGCGCAGGTCACCATGTTGAAGACCGTCTCCGCGGGGAAGCCCTGGGCCTCCAGACAGGCCTCGACGCAGCGCCGGGCCGCCGGCACATCGGCGGCCACCTCCAGGGGCGCCGAGGCCAGCAGCTCACCGCACAGCTCCCAGTGGGCTTCCAACTCCTCATACTCGCACAGGACCAGCTTCCCCCGCGTCACCGCCTGCAGGGCATCGCGGTAGAAGCGGCGGCGCGTGGCCTCCTCCTCCAGACGGGCCTCCACGTAGCGGGCATTCTGCAGGGCCATGCCGGCCTGGGCCCCCACCGAGATCAACAGCGAGTTCTTCTCGCGGTTCAGGGCCTCACTGCGGCCGGCCAGGGCCCACAGGTAGCCGATGTGCTGGGTGCCAGCGGCCAGGGCCACGCAGACCAGGCCTCGATAGCCTTCGAGCTGGATGATCCCCGCCGCGGGGTCCGGATCCTTGTCGGGATCCTTGATGACCCGCAGGGCCTGGCCGGGCCCGAGGCGGCCGCAGAAGCCCTCGATGGCCTGCTCCAGGCGCCGGGAGAGGGGGGGGCCGTCCTGCACCGCGGGACTCAGGCCCTCGCCCAGCAGCCGGATGCCCACGACCGGGTAGTCTCCGAGGCCTCGCGCCGTCTCCAGGACGGCGTGCAGGACCTCGCCGACCCCGAAGGCCTGGCTGAGCGTCGAAGCCAGGCTGTAGAGGGTGACCAGGTCGCGGCTGGCCTGCAGGTCGGCCTCCGTCCGGCCGGTCCCCAGGCGGACCAGGGCCGAGGTGCCCAGATAGACCCCTTCCGCGCCGAAGCGGGGGGTCGGGTCCACCTCGACGATCGAGCCGTGGCGCAATTGCACCAGGAAGGGGGCGATCACCCCGCCGCGCTGCTGCTCGCGGACGGCGCGCAGGCAGACCAGGTCGCGGTCCTCGACCAGTTCCTCCAGGCGCCGACCCTCCAGACGCTCCTCCCGGACAGCACGCCGGATGGCTGCGTTGGCCCACCGGATCGTGTCGTCCGGTCCCAGTTCCAGCAGGCCGTCGTGGATGCGGTTCAGCAGCTTGCGGTAGCGCTCGTGGACGGGGGCCTCGCTGCTCTGCAGCTCCCACCAGGTCCCGCAGGACTGCAGCAACTGCCGGGCAAACTTCAGGCTGCCGAAGCGCGTCCGCCCCAGGTAGGGAACCCCGTCCTGGAGCCCGGCGCCCCGGGGACGGAACAAAAGGAAGATCTCCAGCCCCGACTGGGAGGCCCGCCCCAACAAATCGGCGTAGCCCGGGGTCGCCATCGAGACCAGGACCAGGTCGACGCCGACCTGCTCGAGCAGGGTCAGGGCCGACTTCGCCCGGGCCCGGTGCACCACCCGCCCCCTGCGAGCCGACAGGGCTTCGCCCAGACAGCGTCGGCGCCGAGGGCTGTGGTCCACCAGGAGGGTCTGGAATCGCGAAGTGGGCAAGCGCCCCCCTCTTCTTCCCGGAGGCGGACAGTCCTGTCCCGAGGGGCGACGGAGGCGTCTCCCGGGGGACGGCGGCACCGCGCATCCAGGACCCCCGGACAAAGGAACAAGCCCCGACTGGTGGGGGAAGGTGGACCAGTCGGGGCTTGCCTCGAGATTAGCACGGCCCTCGGGGCCGGGGCCATCCCTTGTTCTAGCTAAAGGAAAACCAGCCCCCGCCCGATCGGCCTATCCCGACACCAGGGCCCTGAGATACTGCTGCCGCATCCGGGCGATGTGCTGGATCGAGACCTGCTTGGGGCACACCGCCTCGCACTCGCCGTGGTTGGTGCAGTTCCCGAAACCCTCGGCATCCATCTGGCCGACCATGGCCAGCACCCTGCGGTTGGCCTCGGAACGCCCCTGGGGCAGGTAGGCCAACTGCGAGATCTTCGCCGAGGTGAACAGGAACGCCGAGGCGTTGGGGCAGGCCGCGACGCAGGCGCCGCAACCGATGCAGGAGGCCGCATCCATGGCCTGCTCGGCATCCTGCTTGGGGACGGGGATGGCGTTGCCGTCGGGGGCCGAACCCGCATTGACCGAGACGTAGCCCCCGGCCTGGATGATCCGTTCCAGGGCCGTCCGATCCACGACCAGGTCGCGGATCACGGGGAAGGCCCGGGCCCGGAAGGGCTCGACCACGATCGTCTGACCCTCCTGGAAGTGGCGCATCCGCAGGGTGCAGGTGGTGGTCCCGGCCAGGGGCCCGTGGGGGATCCCGGTGATGACCAGGCCGCAGGTCCCGCAGATCCCCTCGCGACAATCGCTGTCGAACTCGACGGGCCTTTCGCCCTTGCGGGTCAACTGCACGTTCAGTTCGTCCAGCATCTCCAGGAAGGACATCTCCGGAGAGATGTCCACGACCGGGTAGTCCACCAGGCGACCGGGCTTGTCCGGGCCCTCCTGGCGCCAGACACGCACGTTGAAGGTCATTTTCTGGGTGCTCATGACGGTCTCCCGTTGACTACTTGTAGCTGCGCTGACCGGGCTGGACATGCTGGAAGCTCAGGGGCTCCTTGTGCAGCCTGGACCGTCCCGGGTCCCCGGTGAACTCCCAGGCCGCCACGTAGCTGAAGCGCTCGTCGTCCCGCAGGGCCTCACCCTCGGGCGTCTGATACTCCTCACGGAAGTGGCCGCCGCAGGACTCCTCGCGGTGCAGGGCATCGACGGCCAGCAGTTCGGCGAACTCCAGGTAGTCGGCCACCCGACCGGCCATCTCCAGGTTCTTGTTCAGCTCCTGGTCGCCGCCGGGGATGCACAGGTCCTGCCAGAAGACCTGGCGCAGCTCCTTGATCTCCTGGATCGCCTGCTGCAGGCCCTGGGCGTTACGGCTCATGCCCACCCGCTCCCAGCAGATGTGCCCCAACCGACGCCACAGATCGCGGACGGGCTGCTTGCCGCCCACGTCGCGCAGCCTTCCGATGCCCTCCCGGACCTGGGCCACCGCCTGCGTGAAGGCTTCGTGTCCCGTCGAAACCGGGGTGGGTCGCCACTGGGCCAGGTAGGCTCCCAGGGTGTAGGGGATGACGAAGTAACCGTCGGCCAGCCCCTGCATCAGGGCGCTGGCGCCCAGGCGATTGGCCCCGTGGTCCGAGAAGTTGGCCTCGCCCAGGGCGAAGAGCCCGGGGATCGTGGTCATCAGGTTGTAGTC
The DNA here is from genome assembly GCA_964595195.1 of uncultured Burkholderiales bacterium. Taxonomy (GTDB): domain Bacteria; phylum Vulcanimicrobiota; class Xenobia; order Xenobiales; family Xenobiaceae; genus CAZQPM01. The sequence goes on from CAZQPM010000247.1 coordinate 6,157, forward strand.
CACCCACAGCCCGCCCATCGTGTAGTGGGGAGCCGGGTAGATCCTCATCGGCACACGGTAGGGATCCTCGGCGGTGATCTCCTCGTACATGTGGAAGAGGTTGCCGTAGCGCTCGGTGATCGTG
>CAZQPM010000248.1:0-6264 GCA_964595195.1 uncultured Burkholderiales bacterium
GGTCCCAGGACAATTCCAGTCCGTCCACGTGGGTCGCTTTCCTCCCGAATTCCTGGGCCAGAACCTCTCGGCGTGCCCCATCTACAGAATAGGTTCGGGAGCAGGCGCCTCCCAACCGGTAGAAGTTACACCGCTGTTACAGACATTAACACTTTGTGTCCGGGATATTAACCAATCCTGTGCAGGCGCTGCCTGTCCGGCCGGGACCCGGGTGCCCGTCGGGCCCGTCACGGTCGGTCCGGTTCGTCGGAGTCGGTGGACCAGGTCAACACGGTCTCGGAGGGACGGTCGACGAACGACGACGCCTTGCGACCGGCAGCCGGCCTGCGAACCGGGGTCGGCCCCGCTCCCGACCGCTGGGAGCCGACCGGGCGGGGACGCCGATCGGATTCGGGATCGGACTGACCCTTCCCCATCCCCGGATCGCCGCTGCTCCAATCCAGGGGGTCTCGCAGTTGGGGGGCGCAGTTCAGGCGAACCACCTGGCCCAGGGCGTGAGCGGTGGCCAGAAGACAGGGGTAGCCGAGCAGGATGGACAGGAACCAGACCACGACCAGGCTGGGAATGAACTGGGCCAGGACGGCCACCAGGACTCCCCAGGCCACCACCAGGCCGGACGGGCCTGCGTGGTCCCGGCCGGCGCGGACCAGGTGCTCGGCCAGGTCGGAGACGCCGAAAGCCGCCGAGACCTCCAGGCTCTCGGCGTACAGGGCCAGGGCCATCAGGCAGGTCCAGGCGAAGGCGGCGAAGACCACCAGGCCCAGCAGGCCGACCAGGATCAGCCGGGCCCCGACGTGGTGCCCGGCCAGGTTGGCACCGAAAAGGGCAACGGCCAGGGGCATCGAGAGGACCAGGTAGAGGATGCTGAAGCCCGCGCCATAGCACCCCAGCACCAGGAACGCGGCGACGCCCCGGAAGAGGTGCTCGCCGAGGCCCTCCCACTCGGGCAGGGCCTCGGAGTCCTCCACCCCTTCCACCACCCGCCGGAAGAGCGCCACCGCGTAGCCCAGGCAGACCAGGTTGAAGACTGGGACCAGGCCCAGACCCACACCCATGGCCAGTTCCCTGCGCCGCTCGGGGTCCTCCCACAAGAACGTGAACGCCCGCTTCAGATCGATGCCCACGGTATCACTCCCAGGAAAGACTTCGCCGACGGACAGGCCCCTCCCCCCAGATGGCCTGCCGTCTACCCGCAAGTCCCGAGGATCACTTCAGGCGCCAGCCCAGGGCCACCCCCCCGGCGAAGCCGACCAGGGAGGCCGACAGTTCACGGACCATGGCCCACAACCAGGAGCCGACGGTCCGACTGCCGTTCTCCAGACCCAGCCCGACGGCATCCCAGTTCACCGTGATGTAGTGCGAGGACATCAGCCCGTAGAGGATCAGGATGACGACGCCGACGACCAGCAGGGCGATGCGGGTGGCCACCCTCATCGCGTATCCCACGGCCATGCCGGCCAGGGCGCCTCCCCCCAGCATGAACATGGTCGAAGTCAACGACCATCCCGCGGATGATTCTTCCATGGCAAGAAAACTCCCGAAGACTGCGGATGCGAAACCTGTCGACCGCGCCGCGGTCTTCCGGTCAGCGCTCAGGTGTGGTCGCCGCAGGCAGCGCGACCGTTCGGCCCTGGATGCGCAGGGTCGTGGCAGGGGCCGGACGCCCGGTGACCCGGACCTCTTCCAGCCGGGTCGGCGGCAGGGTCTCCCGGCGCCGCAGATCGCGAACGGTCCGCTGTTCGAACATCACCGAGTTGACCGAACCGCCATCCTGGTAGACCGGGGCGTTGACCGCCCGCGACGTCCAGAACCCCTGCTCGGAATCCACGAACTCCAGTTCGGCATCCTGGTCGGAGGCCGAACTCGGAGGCCGACCGGTCGGCGCAGGGCTCGCCCCGGCCCGCGGCTGGGGTGGGGGGTGGGCTCCGCGTCGGGCCTGCGAAGACGCGACGCCGCCGGCCAACCCCCCCAGGGTCAGGGCCAGGACCATGCCACGCGCGACAGCTTTGAACATCTGACCTCCGTCCCCGCCTCGATACTTGTTGCCCGCCATTTCCACCCCCACTCCAGATCTCCTCGCCCCGGGAACCCTTCCCCCGGAACGTCGGTCCTGCGCGGCCCCGCGGCAGATCAGGGGAGGAGAATCAGGGGAGGAGAATCAAGGCAGGCGGAAAAGCACATCGGCCCCGCCAGAGACGGAATTCCGGGCCAGAAGACCCGGCCAGACCACCCGGCCCATTGGAGGTAGCATGCGCCTCGAAACCCTGACCACCCCTCCCGCTGAATGGAACACGGACCTGCTGGTCCTGATCCAGGACGCCGGTCCCAGCCTCTACGACCTGCAGGACGAGACCCTGACCTCCCGCCTGGAAGAACTGGCCAGCGCCTACGCTGGCGAGAAGCTGGAAGGCGAGTACCTCTTCGAGCCCAGACACCGCCCGGGGATCGGGGCGGTGGTGGTCTATCCGACGGCTTCCGAGAAGGGCTACAGCCTGTGGGAGAACGCCAAGACCTTTGCCGCCCGGGCCCTGGATCTGGCCGCCCGTACCGGCCGCCAGCACGTGACCATCGCCCTGAACGGTCCCGGTGGCGCCGAGGTGGTCTCTCGCGTCGCCGAAGGGCTGGTGCTGGGCACGTGGTCCTTCCAACGCTACAAGAAGGAGCCCAAGGACCGCTTTGCGGACCTGGTGGTCCAACTGGCCGTCCTGGATGAGCAGGCCTCGGCTCAGGCGCTGGACGAAGGCCGGATCCTGGCCGAGGCCGTCAACTTCGCCCGGGACCTGGCGTGCGAGCCCGGGGACGTCGTCACGCCCCAGGTCCTGGCCGAAACCGCCCGCGAGATGGCCGCACAGTTCGGATACCGGTGTGAGGTCTGGGAAGAGGACCGTCTGGCGGCCGAGGGCTTCCAGGGTCTGGTCAAGGTCGGAGGCGGCGCCCAGCACCCGCCCCGGATGATCCAGATGACATGGGAACCGCCGGAGCCCGGGCCCCATCACCTGGTCCTGTTGGGCAAGGGGGTCACCTTCGATTCCGGCGGGATCAGCATCAAGCCCTCTGAGGACATGCACGAGATGAAGGCCGACATGGCGGGGGCCGCTGCGGTCCTGGGAGCCATGCGCGCCCTCGGTCGCCTTCCGGCGGGGGTCAAGGTCACCGCCCTGGTGGTGGCCGCCGAGAACAGCCCCGACGCCAAGGCTGCCCGCCCCGGGGACATCGTGGTCTTCAAGAACGGCAAGTCGGTCCACATCGAGAACACCGACGCCGAGGGCCGACTGATCCTGGCGGACGGCCTGTGCCGGGCGGCGGAACTCGGGGCCACCCACATCGTCGACATCGCCACCCTGACGGGGGCCTGCGCGCGGGCTCTGGGGCCCTCCTTCACGGGCCTGATGGGCAACAACCGCGACCTGGTCAACGCCATCACCCGGGCCGGCGGAGCCCAGGGCGAGGCCTACTGGAAGCTGCCGCTCCCGGTGGAATACAAGGAGATGCTCAAGACGCCCTTCGCCGACCTGAAGAACATCGGGGGTCCGGTCGCCGGAGCCATGACGGCTGGTCTGTTCCTCCAGGAATTCGTGCCCGAAGGGGCGGCCTGGGTGCACCTGGACATCGCCGGGCCGTTCTGGCGATCCAAGCCCTGGAAGTACTACTCCGAAGGCCCGACCGGGGTCGGGGTCCGGTCCCTGACCGAGCTGGTGCGCAACTGGAACCAGTATATCCATTCCTGATCGCCGTTCCGCGCCCCCGGAAGCGGGCGGAGAATCCTCCAGGAAGGGCCCCTCGGATGACGATTCGAGGGGCCCTTCCTGGATCTCGTTGATCCTCGCTGGATTCCAGCAGGTGCCGGAATAACCGGACGAGAACTTCAAAGATCCGAATTCCGGACCGACCTGGAGTCCGTCCCGCCGCGCGGGACCACTCCCCCCAGCCCTGGAGGACCGGCCTGCGAACGCCACGCCCTGCCACGGCTGAAGTCTTCAGCAAGGAGCAGGATATGTTGGGAATCTTCGCACGATGGACCCGCACCCGGGGCACGCGGGCCCTGGCCGCAGTTCTGGCGGCGCTGGCTGCGGCGGTGGGTGGGAGTGACCCCGCCCGGGCCAGCGAGGCCGACATCCAGATCCCGGCGGCCTTCTACACACACACCTTCAGCAACCTGGGGGGATTGCAGGGAACCCTGCTTCTATACCTGGGCATCGGGGTGTGCCTGCTGGGCGTGGCCTTTGCCCTGTGGCAGGCCCGACAGATCAAGGCCCTGCCGGCGCACCGCAGCATGCTGGAGATCTCCGAACTGATCTTTGCGACCTGCCGCGCCTACCTGCTGCAGCAGGGCAAGTTCCTGGTCGGCCTGGAGGTGCTGATCGGGACCTGCATCGTCTACTACTTCGGGGTCCTCAAGAGCATGACGCCCTACCAGGTCCTGGTCATCCTGCTGGCCTCGGTCCTGGGCATCCTGGGCTCGTACGCGGTTGCCTGGTTCGGCATCCGCGTCAATACCTACGCGAATTCCCGCACCGCCTTCGCCTCGCTGGCGGGTCGGCCCTTCCCGGTCTACGAAATTCCCCTGAAATCAGGGATGAGCATCGGCCTGCTGCTGATCTGCGTCGAGCTGATCGTCATGCTGTGCATCCTGCTCTTCCTCCCCGACCTGGCCGGGGCGGCCTTCATCGGCTTCGCCATCGGCGAGTCCCTGGGCGCCTCGGCCCTGCGCATCTGCGGAGGGATCTTCACCAAGATCGCCGATATCGGTGCCGACCTGATGAAGATCCTCTTCAACATCAAGGAGGACGATGCCCGCAACCCTGGGGTCATCGCGGATTGCACCGGTGACAACGCGGGCGACTCGGTCGGGCCCACGGCGGACGGCTTCGAGACCTACGGGGTGACCGGCGTGGCCCTGGTGGTCTTCATCACCCTGGCGGTCCTGAATCCGACCCTGCAGGCCGCCCTCCTGATCTGGATCTTCACCATGCGGGTGATGATGATCCTGACCTCGGTGGGCGCTTACCTGGTCAACCACCTGCTGGCCACGGCCCGCTACCGGAACGCCGACCACATGGACTTCGAGGCCCCCCTGACCTCCCTGGTCTGGATCACCTCGATCGTCTCGGTCCTGGTCACCTTCGCCGTCTCCTACGTGTTGTTGCAGGAGCAGCACGGAGACCTGTGGTGGAACCTGGCAGTGATCATCTCCTGCGGAACCCTGGCGGCTGCGGTCATTCCCGAACTGACCAAGGTCTTCACCAGCTCCAACTCCTCCCACGTCCGGGAGATCGTCGACTCGTCCCGCGAAGGTGGAGCCTCGCTCAACATCCTTTCAGGGTTGGTAGCGGGGAACTTCTCGGCCTTCTGGATGGGCCTGGCCCTGCTGCTGCTGATGACGGTGGCCTACCTGACCAGCCAGACGATGCCTGCCGGACTGATGGAATACCAGGCCATCTTCGCTTTCGGCCTGGTGGCCTTCGGCATGCTGGGGATGGGCCCCGTCACCATCGCGGTCGACTCCTACGGTCCGGTGACCGACAACGCCCAGTCGGTCTACGAACTCTCGCTGATCGAGGAGATTCCGGACATCCAGACCGAGCTGGCGCGGGACTTCGGGGTCACGCCGGCCTTCGACCGGGCCAAGCACCTGCTGGAAGCCAACGACGGGGCGGGCAACACCTTCAAGGCCACGGCCAAACCGGTGCTGATCGGCACCGCCGTGGTCGGCGCCACCACGATGATCTTCTCGATCATCCTGGCCATCCAGAAGACCTTCCCCGACAACATGGACCAGCTCAGCCTGATCGACCCCAAGATCCTCCTGGGGATGATGATGGGAGGCGCCGTCATCTACTGGTTCTGCGGGGCCTCGATCCAGGCGGTCACGACAGGTGCCTACCGGGCGGTCGAGTTCATCAAGGCGAACATCCGCCTGGAGGGGGCCACCAAGGCCTCGGTCGAGGACAGCACCGCCGTGGTCACCATCTGCACGCGCTACGCGCAGGCCGGGATGATCAACATCTTCATCACCGTCTTCTTCATGACCCTGGCCTTCGCGTTCACCGACCCCTTCTTCTTCGTGGCCTACCTCGTGTCGATCGCCCTCTTCGGCCTGTACCAGGCCATCTACATGGCCAACGCGGGCGGGGCCTGGGACAACGCCAAGAAGTACATCGAGTCCGGCCACCACGGCGGCAAGGGCTCCGAGTGCCACAAGGCCGCCGTGGTGGGCGACACCGTGGGCGACCCCTTCAAGGACACCTCGGGCCCGTCTTTGAA
>CAZQPM010000249.1:0-6250 GCA_964595195.1 uncultured Burkholderiales bacterium
CAGTATGACAGGTTCGCCAAGGTTGTCCGCGACCTGCGCAAGGACGTGCACTACAGCGTCGAGGAGAAGGCCAAGAGCGCTCCCCTGACCGAGGAGGGTGTGGCCCGCGTCGAACAGATCCTGGGGCTCGAGAACCTCTGCGATCCCGAACACATGGAACTGGCGCACCACGTCAACAACGCCCTGCGCGCCAAGGAGTGCTACCGCAACGAGATCGAGTACGTCATCAAGAACGGCGAGATCGTCATCGTGGACGAGTTCACCGGGCGCCTGATGTTCGGCCGCCGCTACTCCGATGGACTGCACCAGGCCATCGAGGCCAAGGAGGGCGTGAAGGTCCGCCAGGAGGACCAGACCCTGGCGACCATCACCTTCCAGAACTACTTCAAGCTGTATGCCAAGCTTTCCGGCATGACCGGCACCGCCGTCACCGAGGAGCGCGAGTTCCGCGAGATCTACAACCTGGACGTGGTGGTCATCCCGACCAACGTGCAGGTGGTCCGTCAGGACCTGTCCGACCTGGTCTACAAGGATGAGGACGCCAAGTTCCGGGCCGTGGTGGCCGACATCGAAGAGCGGCATGGCCAGGGACAGCCCATCCTGGTGGGCACGCGCTCGATCGAGAAGTCCGAGTACCTCTCGGCCATCCTCAAGCGCAAGGGCATCCCCCACAACGTCCTGAATGCCAAGTATCACGAGAAGGAAGCCCAGATCATCGCCCAGGCCGGGCGGGTGGGCGGTGTGACGATCGCCACGAATATGGCCGGTCGAGGTGTCGACATCAAGCTGGGCGGCGACCCCGCCGATCCCGGCGAGGAGCACAGGGTCAAGGAGCTGGGCGGCCTGTACATCCTGGGGACGGAGCGCCACGAGTCGCGGCGCATCGACAACCAGTTGCGCGGTCGGGCCGGTCGTCAGGGGGACCCCGGCGCCTCGCGCTTCTACGTCGGCCTGGACGACGAGTTGATGCGGCTTTTCGGGTCGGATCGCATCAAGACCTGGATGGAGCGTCTGGGGGTCGAGGACGACGTTCCCATCGAGCACTCGTGGATCAGCAAGGGCATCGAGAACGCCCAACAGAAGGTCGAAGGCCACCACTTCGACATCCGCAAGAACGTGCTGCAGTACGACGACACCATGAACGTGCAGCGCCAGATCATCTACGAGCAGAGGGATCGCATCCTGAGGGGAGAGGACCTCAAGCCCCACATCCTGGGCTTCGTCCGGGAGATCACCGAGGATCTTCTGGGAGAGTATGCCTCCGGTGAGGTCTCGCCTTCCGAGTGGGACCTGGAGGGACTGGCCCGGGCCGTCAACGACCAGTTCGCCCTGGCCGTTCCGGTCCTGGTGGGGGACCTGGAGGGCCGGACCGCCGAGACCATGCGCGAGGAGATCCTGGCCCGGGTGGAAGGCGTGTACCTGGCCAAGGAGCAGCACCTGGGCCCGGACCTGATGCGCGAACTGGAGAAGGTGGCCCTGCTGCGGACCCTGGACGAGAAGTGGATCGAGCACCTGGGCAACATCGACATGCTGCGTGAGGGCATCGGCCTGCGGGGTTATGGTCAGAAGGATCCGCGCATCGAGTTCCGGCGGGAGGCCTTCGAAGAGTTCGAGGGCCTGAAGCGCAGGATCCGCGATGATTCCGTGCAGTTCCTGTTCCGGGTCGAGGTCCGCATCGGCGAGCGGGTCGAGCAGCGCGAGACCATGCATGTCACGCGCACCAACCGCGACGACTCCGGCAGGGGCACCACGGTCAAGCGGGTCGGCGTCAAACTGGGCCGCAACGACGCGTGCTGGTGCGGCAGCGGCAAGAAGTGGAAGAAGTGCCATTACCCTGAGGAGCGCTGACGCGCTGTGGGCTGAGGAGCGCTGACCGACCGCGCAACGGTGCGGGCAGGCCGATCCCCGGCCGGGGTCCTCGGACCCCGGCGACACGAGAGAAAGGACTCGCCAAGCGATGCTGGCCCAATACGCCGACCGCCTGACCGAGATTCGCGCCCGGGTCCACCGGATGCGCGACTATCTTTGACCTGGAATCAAGCCGCCGCAAGGTCGAAGAAATCGAACTGCGCTTTGCCGCCGAGGACATCTGGAGCGATCCGGACCAGGGCCGCCGGCTGAACGCCGAACTGGCCCAGCACCGCGCCGTGGTCGAGCAGTGGGACCGCCTGGCCGGGACGCTGGAAGAATTCGAGGTCTTCCTGGAGATGGCCTCGGAGGACCAGGCCGAGGAGGTCGCCGAGGTCGAGCGGACCCACGGGATGCTCGAGCAGGAGCTGGATCGGGTCGAGACCGCCGCCCTGATGAGCGGGGAGTACGATCGTTCGCCGGCGATCCTCACGGTCCACGCTGGAGCCGGCGGAATCGACGCCCAGGACTGGGCCGAGATGCTGCTGCGGATGTACCTGCGCTGGGCCGAGCGCGAGGGTCTGAAGGGCGAGGTCGTCGACGTGTCTCCCGGCGACGAAGCCGGGGTGCATTCGGCCACGGCCATCCTCACCGGCCCCTTCGCCTTCGGATTGCTCAGTTCGGAGCGGGGGGTGCACCGCCTGGTCCGCATCTCGCCCTTCGACCAGCAGAGGCGGCGGCACACGGCCTTTGCCAAGGTCGAGGTGGTTCCCGAACTGGAGGACGACGGGCCGATCGAGATCCGCCCCGAGGACTTGAAGGTGGATACCTACCGGTCGCAGGGGGCTGGAGGTCAGCACGTCAACAAGACGGAGTCGGCCATCCGCATCACCCACCTGCCCACGGGTCTGGTGGTGGCCTGCCAGAACGAGCGCTCGCAGCACTCGAACCGGGACACGGCCATGCGGATGCTGCGCTCGAAGCTTTTCGAGTTGCAGCAGGCCGAGCGGCAGGGCCGCCTGAATTCGGTCCGGGGCGAGACCCGGGAGGCGGCCTGGGCCAACCAGATCCGCAACTACGTCCTGCAGCCCTACACCATGGTCAAGGACCGGCGCACGGGGACCGAGAACGGCGACGTCCAGGCGGTGCTGGATGGGAACCTGACGCCCTTCCTGCGCGCCTGGTTGGAGGCCCGGGCTCGTCTGGGTCGCGAACCGGTGGCCGCGGATGGTGGGACGGCAGACTAGGAAGGGTTTCAGGTTCCTTTCAGAGCGGCATGGTCGCATGGTCCTCGGACGGGACCCGGCGGGCAGGAAACCTGCCCGGGATCCTGGGGTTGAACCTGCCGGGTCGGTTCGGAAGGATCCCACAGGGACCCGCCGAAGTCGGTGGCCGAAAGCAAGCCTACGAGCATGTGTTTGGGATTGCGGCAGGAACTTCTGCCCGGGTCCCGAACCCGCTCCAGGTAAAGCTAAGAATATTCAACGCGATCGAGCGGTGGAAGGCCCTGGCGGGAGGCAAAAGCCAGTTCAGCCTCCGGCCAGCGGATCGGTCGGTTGGTAGTCGAGATAAGGGTTGCGCTGCGTTGACCGGGGAATCCGGGAGGAGGTGAACCGTCCCCTGGGAAGGCGCAGTCACAGTGGTGGAAGCCAGGTCGGATGCTCCGGAGTGGAAGATGAGGGAACTTCTGGCAAGCTCAGGTTCTCCTCCGGGGTCGAAGTCCAGGCGGACACCGGATTCGAACAACGATATCAAGGAGGAGAACCGCGCCATGAACAAGCGCATCTGGACGTCGGTCATCGCCGTGGTGATTCTTTTCGCCATGGCGCTGCCGGCTCTCGCCGCGCCCTTGTTCCCGGACGTGCCCGAAAACCACTGGGCCCGCGATGCGGTGGCCAGGCTGGCCGCCAAGGGTCTGGTGGAAGGGTATCCCGATGGGAACTTCAAGGGTGATCGCGCCGCTACCCGCTGGGAAGTGGCCATGATCGTCGCTCGCCTGCTCGCCAAGATGGAAGAAGAGCATGCGACTTTTGCCACCAAGGCTGACCTGGAAGAGCTTCGCAAGCTGGTCAACGCCTTGCGCGAAGAGCTGGACGCCCTGGGCGTCCGCGTGACCAACCTCGAGGGCCAGGTCAGCCGCCTGGACCAGAGGGTCACCGAGCTCGAGAGGATCACGTTCTACGGTTCCGTGGACACCCGCATGGTGGCCCAGAACTTCATGAACCAGGGCCAGGACACTGGCTGGGGCATCGACTACAACCAGGCCGTCGGTTCCGCCCAGGGCGCCAACCTCAGCCCGCTGGCTGACGGTGCCTTCCCGGTCGTCAACCTGAACAACGGTCGGCCGCTGAGCAACGGCACCGGCTTCTCGATGCGCGCCATCCTGGGTCTGCGGATCCGGGTCACCGACGACATCGACGCCGGCGCCGAGTTCTCGGCCTTCACCTCCCAGGGCGACGCCCTGGTCGACGCCTTCTGGGGCGTCAGCGCGCCGTTCCTGTCCAACCCGTTCGCGGGTGACATCAACGCGGGCGGCATCGGCTTCGCCGGTGTGCAGGGCCTGAACAACCAGCCCTACACCCGCATGACCCTGGACAACTTCTGGGTCCTGCACAACCCCTCCGGCACCAAGCTGACCCTGGGTGCCTACAACACGGACAACGTCGACGACATCCTGTTCGCCGGCCAGTACAACCCGAACGCCTTCGGTCCGGAGTTCCTGGATCGCTTCGGCTTCAACGTCAATGGCTCGTTCGACGTCAAGGATGCCGGCGTGATGCGCTGGGAAATCCTGGGTTCGCGGATGGGTGACGGGATCGGTGATGTCGTCGACGGTTTTGGTAACCAGTACGACAACGCCGCCTATGTGACGAACGTCCTGGGCGCCGATCTGGCCTTCGAGTTCAAGGGCGGCCAGGTCAAGGCCAACTTCATGCGCGCGGCCAACGAGGCCACGGGTGGGAACACCCTGGGCGTCGGTGGAATCTTCGGGATGAACGTGGCTCCTCTGCAGGGGTTCAATATGACCCCGCTGCAGTGGGTCAACCCGAACGGTTACTATGTGAATCAGGGTGTGGCAGTCGGCGGTGTGGGTTCGACCAGCGACAAGCGCCCGATTCCCGGCTGGAACAACGCTGCTGACAACGCCGCTGGGCTGTTTGGCATCGGCGGCGGCTTCGGCCCCCAGAGCATGACCGGCTACGGCCTGTCGGCGGACTACAAGTGGGACCTCGGCAACGGGGACACCCAGATCTACGCGGCGGCCGAGTGGGCTCACACCGAGTACAAGGCCAACAAGAACTCCGACTACAGCGCCGACGGTGACGCCGGTCGCCTGGAGGTCGGTGCCAACCTGCTCGAGGGCGACCTCGACCTGTCGGTGGCCTATCTGACCGTCGACCCGACCTACGACCCGTTCGTCAACGTCTATCCCGCCGGTGCCGGCGTGTGGCGTCTGCCCGACCTCAACTACTTCTCCAACATGTGGGCCATGCACGACACGGATATGTATCCGCACAACCGCGAGGGCATCACCTTCAACGGTCAGTGGCGCTTCCACGAGCGTCGCGGCCTGGTCTGGGCGAAGGCCGAGTTCCTCAACCAGAAGGAAACCTCGCTGTATGACGTGCGCCACCCGGCGAACGCCCTGATTCCGACCACCGATGTCATCGGGTTCGCCCCCGGCTTCATCGACCCGGTCTTCTACGGCTATGCGCATCCGAACGTCTATGGCGGCGGCAGTGCCAGCTCCTTCGACCCCATCACCCTGGCTCCGCTTGAGGACCACCGTGGCAAGCAGAACGCCTGGGGCCTGGGCGCCAGCTACAAGTGGGATAACCCCCGCATCAAGCTGGACCTCGGCTACGAGAACAACCGCTTCGAGCGCAAGACCGACCTGCTCGCCATCGATGGTGGCAGCCAGAACTACACCAAGCTGAACATCGACAGCGGTCACCTGGGCCTGGGCTGGGAAGCCAACGACCAGTGGACCCTGCGCGGTGGTGTGGATATCTCCAACATCCGCGGTCACTGGGATCCGGCCGGTATCTACAACACGTTCGCGATGGTCAACAACAACACCGGGTTCAACAACATTGACGTCCAGCAGACGGTGCCGTTCGTCGGCTTCGACTACGACATCAGTGCCAACACTCAGTGGAACATGGACTTCCGCTACTACGACACGACCGATGGCGTCGACGCGACCACCTTCGTCGGTGGGAACACCGCGAGCCATCCGTTCGAGTGGAATGGCTGGCAGGTCACGACCCAGTTCAAGGTCAAGTTCTAGTCTTCGACTGAGCTGATCTGAACGGCGGGGCTCGCTTCGGCGGGCCCCGCTTCATTGTGTGTGCGCCAGGCATGGCGCGAAGCGCCAGGACTGGCGCACTTCAACCAGTCC
>CAZQPM010000250.1:0-6234 GCA_964595195.1 uncultured Burkholderiales bacterium
TGCCCTGGAACTACAGGGCCAACCTGGCCAAGGTGGCCCCTGGCTGATCGGGCCCCGCTGGAAGTCCGAGCCGGGGCCACCGGGACCACCCCTCCATTGGCGATGCGCTTCCGGGCGCAGGCTGGCTTCGCCGTGTACCGGTGCCGGCCAAGCGATCCGGGCAGCATTGTGCAGGCTTGCCGGAAACACACGAAGCACCTGTTGTTGCAGGCGACCGAAGCGCCGGGAAAGCCGCGCCTGGCGTGGTGGATCCCCAGGCAGGGGATTCCGGGGCCGGGGCGCAAGAGGTCCGTTCCTGGCGGCGGCCCCCCGGGCCCTGGATCCAGGTTGCTCGAGGGGGTCCTGGCTGGTAGTGGAGCGATATCGCGAAAGCCTCAGGCGACTGGTCGACCACCGACTCTTCGGTGGCGGGGTCTTCCTGCTGATCCTGGTGTCGGTGGGCCTGCTGGCCTGGGAGCTGGCCCTGCCGGAGGGCTCGGGGACCCACCGCATCCTGGTCGAGGTCCAGGCCGGCATCACCCTGCTCTTCGTGTTGGAGTTGCTGCTGCGCTGGCTGGCCAACGGCAGCACGCGCTGCTTCCTGCGCGACTACTGGATCGATATCCTGGCCGTCCTGCCGCTGCTCAGGGTCTTCCGCCTGGGGCGGGCCTTCCGGCTGCTGCGGCTGCTGCGCCTGTTGCGCCTGCCGAACCTGATGGACCGGCACCTGCGGGTCCTGGGCTTCCTGTTCCGTCGCCGGGGGGCGGAGTACCTGCTCTACCTCTTCCTGGTCGCCTTTGCGGTGGTGGCGGGGACCCTGGCCCTGGCCACCTTCGAACCTCGGGCACCCGGAGTGCGGGGCCTGGAGTGGTCCTTCTGGTCGGCGTTGTTCTCGCTGTTCTCGGGCGAGTACGTCACCGAGCATCCCGGCACGCTGGGCGGCAAGCTGGCCGTGTTGATGATCATGTTCTCGGGGCTGGGCTTCTTCGCGGTGCTGACCGGCACCATCTCCGCGATCATGATCGAGAAGCTGAAAGAAGGGGCGGTCCTGATGAGCATGAGCCTGGACGAGCTGTCCGGTCATATCCTGGTCTGCGGCTGGAACTCGGGCGTGGAGACCATGCTCAAGGAGATCCAGGAGACCCCGCGCTTTCGGGACAAGGACGTGGTGGTCATCTGCAGTCGCGAGGAGCTGCCAGAGCTGCGATTCCTGGCCGACCCCTCGCGGGTGCGTCACCTGCGCGAGGACTTCACCCGGGCCGAGGTGCTGGCCCGGGCGATGATCTCGACCGCCGAGGTGGCCGTCCTGGTCTCGGACCTCAGCGAGGGGCGCACCCGCCAGGATGCCGATGCTCGCACGGTGCTGGCGGCCCTGACCATCGAGAAGCTGAACCCCAAGGTCTACACCTGCGCCGAGTTGTCCAATGCCATGAACGAGCCCCACCTGCGCATGGGCAATGTCGACCAGGTCATCATCACCCGGGAACTGGCGGGCCGCATGCTGGCCCAGGCGGCCATGCACTCGGGGGCCATCGTGGTGCTGCAGGACCTGCTGCGCTCGTCGGCCGGGTGCCACCTGGTCGGCCTGGCCGTGGAGGGGGAGCTGGTGGGCTTGGACTTCACGGACTGCCTGGGCATCGTCCGCAAGAAGCACGGCCTGGTCCCCCTGGCCGTCGAGCGAGCCGGGGGCGAGGTGAGGATCAACCCGGATGGCTGGCGCCTGCAGAAGGGCGATTCGCTGGTCTGCGTGTCGAGGGCTGGGAGGGTCGGCGCCTGAAGCGGGGAGGAGGGCCTGGCGTCGACGCGAAGGCGCTGACCATGCGCACCTTCCTGCTTTCTTTGTTGGTCCTGGCCCTGAGCCTCTCGGCCCCGGGCCGCTGCCAGGGAACCTCCGACCCGGCTTCTGAGGCCTTCTTCGGGCGGATGCTGGCGCTGGATGGCCGGGTCTTCACCGGAACCACGGTCCATCCGACCGACCCGCAGCACGAGATGGTGGGCCGGCCCCTGGTCCTGCGCGTCCGGGTGGTCTCGGCCGACGAGGTGCGGATTCCCTTCGCCGTGGGCGAGGACGCCTCGCGGACCTGGGTCCTGAAGCGCACGCCGGAGGGCCTGCTCTTCAAGCACGACCACCGCCTGCCGGATGGCAGCCCCGACCCGGTGACCAACTACGGGGGTCTGGCCGTCCCGGGCCTGATGTCGGGTGTCCAGTTGTTCCCGGCCGACGGGCAGACGGTGCAGATGCTGCCCGAGGCCCGCAGCAACGTGTGGTGCCTGCAACTGAGCCCGGACGGCCGGACCCTGGTCTACTCCCTGGAGCGCCACCAGCAGCCCCGCTACGAGGCCCGCTTCCAACTGGGCGAGTAGGGGAGGAAACAGGGTGCCATTGAAGCCCGGGCTGTACGAAGACCTGGTCACTCGCGGTCTGGCCCGTCGGTTGGAAGGGCTGGGGACCCACCTGGCCCCGGTCCTGCGGGTGGTGGACCCCGCGGAGGCCCCGCAGGCGTTGACGCGCCACCTCGCCCAAGCTCTCTTGCGGACCCTTTCCTCAGTGAAGGAGGGGCCCCAGTCGATCGAACTGGTCAACCAGATTCTTCAGGCTCTCATGGAACGGGTCCAGCGCGGCGCCGTCGACCCGCAGGATCTGGTCGAGGGTGATCTTCGTGAACTCCTGGCCGTGGTGGAGTCGGGGGGCATCTTAGAACCGACGGTTCCGAGTCGTCCAGCCATCCCTCTGACCAGCACAGATCTCCTGGTCAACGCCCGGGGCGAGCACCGCGTGGGGGCGGAAATTCAGAAGGAATTGGCTTCGGCTGATCGGGTCGACCTGCTGTGCTCCTTCCTGAAGTGGAGCGGCTTTCGGCTGATCCGCGAGAGCCTGGAAGCCGCAGCCAGGCGGGGGCGCCTGAGGGTGCTCACCACCTGCTACTTGGGCGCCACGGACGTGAAGGTCCTCGACGCGCTGGCGCAGCTTGGCGAAGTCCGCGTCTCCTATGATGCCCGCCGGACCCGACTGCACGCCAAAGCCTGGCTCTTCCACCGGGAATCTGGTCTTTCCACAGCCTACATCGGCAGCTCGAACCTCTCCTCGGCGGCCCTGGTGGATGGGCTGGAGTGGAACGTTCGGGTCTCTCAGGTCGAGAATCCCCGGGTCCTGGAGAAGTTCCAAGCGACCTTTGATGCCTATTGGGAGGATGGGGAGTTCGAGCCCTATGACCCGGGTCGTGACCGCGAACGTTTCCTACGTGCATCACGTCGAGAGCGCTGGGACGAGGACGAGGTTCCGGAATATGCCCTGGAGGTTCGTCCCTACCCCTTCCAGGAGGAGATCCTGGAGCGTCTGCAGGTTGAGCGGCAGATGCACGGCCGTTGGCGCAACCTGGTCGTGGCCGCCACGGGGACCGGGAAGACGGTCGTCGCTGCATTGGACTACCGGCGAATCCTGCAGCAGTGGGGCGAGGCCAGGCTGCTCTTCGTGGCTCACCGTGACGAGATCTTAACCCAGAGCCTGGCGACCTTTCGGGCCGTCCTCCGTGAGGGTTCCTTTGGGGAGAAGTGGACTGGCGCCGAGACCCCAACTCAGGATCGGCATCTCTTCGCTTCCGTGCAGAAGCTCGCGCGAGTCGACTTGGGCGAATTGGCACCCGATCGCTTTGATGTCCTGGTTGTTGACGAGTTCCACCACGCCGAAGCGCCCACGTACGCGCGTCTGTTGAAGCACTTCCATCCCCGCCTCCTGCTCGGCCTGACGGCCACCCCCGAACGTGCCGACGGGCTCAGTGTCTTGGATTGGTTCGACGGTCATGTGGCGGCTGAGCTTCGCGTCTGGGATGCCCTGGATCGCGGACTGCTGGCGCCCTTTCAGTACTTCGGCGTGCACGACAACACGGATTTGCGGAGCGTCAGTTGGCGCGGTGGCTACGAGGTCACCGACCTCGAGATGGTCTACACCGGCAACCAGGCCCGCGTCATGTTGATCCTGGAACAGCTTCGGCGCTATGTTCCCGACCCGGCCAAGATGCGGGCTTTGGGCTTCTGCGTGAGCGTAGCGCACGCCAGGTTCATGGCCCAGGAGTTCCAGCAAGTTGGGATTCGGGCCGAAGCGGTTCTCGGCGACACCTCTCCAGAGCAACGCCGACAGGCGGTCCAGGCCCTCCGGAAGGGGCGCCTGCAGGTCCTCTTCACCGTCGACGTCTTCAACGAGGGGGTCGATGTCCCCGAGGTGGACACGGTGCTGCTCCTGCGCCCGACGCAGAGCGCCACGATCTTCATACAGCAAATCGGACGGGGTCTGCGCCGCGCCGAGGGCAAAGAGTGCCTGACAGTCCTGGACTTCATCGGCTTGGCCCGACAGGAGTTTCGCTTTGACCTGGTTTACCGGGCCCTCTTGGGGGGCACGCGGCGCGAGCTGGCCAAGCAGGTCGAGGAAGGCTTCCCATTCTTGCCTTCCGGATGCTCGATGCGCCTGGACCGGGTTGCCGCTGGTATCGTTCTGGACAACTTGGAACGCAGCCTCGGCGCCAAGCGGGCGTATCTGCGGCAAGAACTTCGCGCGATCGGGCCCCATGCCAACCTGGCTGAATTTTTGGGCCGTTCGGGCGTCGAATTGGAGGAATTGTATCGTGGACAGCGGCCCGGATGGATAGCGCTACGGCGGGAGGTGGGGTTCTCAGCTCCCCCCGCAGGAGGACCCGAGGAAGCCACCCTGTTAAGGGCCGTGGCCCGCATGACGCACCTGGATTCGCTGGACCAGATTCGCGCCTACCAGGAATTTGCGGAGAGTCTCCGGGTCCCGCCGGGGCGTCTGGGGGAGATGCTTCGCTTCAGTCTCTGGACGGGGGAGGGGGCGGCGTCGGGGTTCAGTCGCCTGCAGGAGGCGCCCGCTGCATGGCTGGAGATGCAAGCTCTCCTGGGGATCCTGCGCGACCGAGTCAGCCATCTGAGCCACCCTCTTCCAGAGCATCCCGGCGTGCCGCTGCACGTGCACTGCCACTACTCACTTGACGAGATCTTGGCGGCCTTTGGGATCATGACCGTCGACCGACCCCATCGTCTGCGCGAAGGCGTCTGCTTCCACAGGTCCAGCGGCTGCGATCTGTTCTTCGTGACGATCCGCAAGTCAGAGCGGGACTACAGTCCCTCCACGATGTATCGCGATTTCGCCCTGTCGCCCGAACGTTTCCACTGGGATTCCCAGAGCACGACGCGTGAGGATTCGGATGAAGGGCGGCGTTATCGGTCCCACCGCCTGGACGGGCCCCATGCTCTTCTCTTCGTTCGTGGGCAACGCAAGGACGACCGTGGCCAGACCATGCCCTACCTCTTCCTAGGTCCGGCCGGCTACATGTCCCACGAAGGTGAGCGCCCGATGGCCATCACCTGGCGCCTCAAGCATCCCATCCCCATTCAGTTCTATCGGACGATGCGCCTGGCTTCTTAGCGCCTGCCCCGCCTGGCGCCCGCACCGCTTGTTGGCCAGGACCAGGGCGCAACTGAGATCGGGGCCATCTGTCGTCGCCCGCGTTCAGGACCCGGTCGACCAACCCTGTCCAAGTCCCAGCGAATGCCGTCTCCCCGCGCCCGCCGCGGCGCCAGTCCTGCCCTGACATCCTGTGTCATCCCCGGGCGAGTGTGCTTCATGGCTTCTCTGTGCGACACGTTCGACTCGGCTCCTCGGTATGCCTACACCCTGGTACATGCGAGGTCGGTCAAGAATCTCTGCGGGATTGTCTTGAGTGCTCCACATGATCTCCCGAGGCAAGACAGCCCGATGTTCGAGTGTTGACGCCCACTCCACGTGGCCGCGTCCCGCCCACTTTCTGCTGCCTCACCGGAGTAGCGCAGCAGGCCAGGAACCGGGATTCCCTGCCTTCGATTCTGGTCATGAATCGCCCCCAGACAGGCCAGCCAGTGTGGGCGTCAGCACTGATGTTCAGCCGAGGTTCCTGACCGACTGGCGCCGTCAGGATGGCCCCAAAGGGAATGGCGAAGGAACATTCGATGGGTGCCGGGTTTCAGGCATTGTGAGAATTCGTGATTGCATTGGTCCGTTACCGATGTTACAATGAGAACACAGGTCCTTCCCGTTCCGCTGAGCCGGACAGCCTCGATTGTAGCTGGGGAAGGGCGGCTTGGAGAAGGGGGTATCTCCAATGTCTTCACCGGTCGACTCCCAGTCCGCAAGTCCCGCGACCTCCCTTCCATGGACCTTCGAGAGATTGCGCGACATGGAACCCTGGGAATTGGACGAACTGGCCC
>CAZQPM010000251.1:0-6230 GCA_964595195.1 uncultured Burkholderiales bacterium
CTACGAACCCACCCGCAGCCTGCGGGGACCCCGCTCGGTCTACGTCTGGTCCCCGCGCCCCCCCAAGCCTGAACCCTCGCCATCCCCCTCGCCGAAGAAGTAGCGGCGCCAGCGCCGACTTTCCAGAGCACGAGAGGCGCCCGACGGCGCCTCTCGTGTCATGTTCGACCAGGGCCCCGGGGCTACCCGCCGTAGCGGGGAGCCTGTCGGATCCGGTCCAGGGCCTGGCGGGCCCGATCCAGATCCTGCGGTGCGGTCTGGGGATCGGCCAGCAGGGCGGCCAGCCGGGCCTCCTCCTTCCGGGCCAGCTCGGGCAGGTCCTGAGAATCGGCCCCGTAGGCCTCGTAACTGGGAGACAGGCCGTACTCGGCCATCTCGGCCGAACGTTTCTCCAGTTGAGCCCGATCCAGCCCCAGGTCCTTGGGGAACTTCGTGATCAGGAACACGTCCTGGGCCGGATCCAGTTGCAGGATCGTGGGCCGCACGAAGTCCGTCTCGCCGGGCCACGTGGTCTGGTCCCAGAGATCGAAACTCACCTCGGGCAGGCGCCCACCGCGGCTCTCGTAGTCACGGACCAGGCGGCGCAGGAGGCGGTCGTCGGCCGAGGGGCTGTCCAGGTAGACCGTGGCATGGGGCAGGCCCAGGCCCTCGAGGTGCTCGACGATCTCGCGGTTGGCGGCGTGCAGCGAGTCCAGGACCAGGATGTCGTTCTCGCCCATCACCAGATGCTTGGGGGTCTCCTCGCGAAAACCCGTCATGGTCGTCGGAATCCGCCAGCCTCCAGGACGCACGTCCTGGAAGTTGTAGACGGGAGTGTCGGCCTCACCCTTGCCCACCAGGTCGCCGATATCCGACTTCAAGCGGTCCATGTCCATGTACTCGACGTGGTCCCAATACTCCGACCCGTCCGGCGTCTTGGGCGTCCCACCCTGGTCGACATCCCTGAAGTACATATCCCCCATCAGGTCAATCGTATTGCGCCCGACCTCCTGGGCGAACTCGGCAATCTGCCGGGCCACGCCGGACTTGCCCGCTGCCGACGGGCCGGGCACCAGCAGCGCGATGCGCCCCGCGGGAAGATGGTGGATCAGGCTGCGCAGTTGCTCATACTGCATCGGCTGGCCACCCTCGGCCAGGGCCCGGGCGACGGTCTGCGAGGTCTGCGGACCGGGCAGACGCAGGCTGTGCAGGGTGCCCTCGCGATTCTCGGGGCGGACGGCCTCGAAGCGACAGGGCCAGGCCTCGGCCGCCTCCTTGATGGACTCGGCGCTGGCCAGGTGCTGGACCACCTGGTAGACGCCCTGCAGTTCGGGCTGGCGGATGGCGTCCGGACGGCTGGCCACCAGAACTTGCGACCGGTCGTTCCCGGGAGCCACGGTGATCACCGCGGTGGTCGAGGGCCAGGCCCGCATGTGCTGGAGCATCTCCTGCCCCAGGGCCTGCCGGGCTTCGGGAGTGGCCATCTCCTGGGGCTCCACGGTGGCCACGGCCATCCCGGGAACGCCCTGGACCTCCTCGAAGTGCAGGGGTTCCTCCATGAAGAGCGTCTGCGGAGGCTCCGCAGTCCGCGATCCCCCGGCCCGGGCGGGGGCCACGGCCGGCGTCGGCGCCGGCGTCGGCGAGGCCGCAGTCGGGGCCACGATGGGAACCGACGGCGCGGGCCCCGCGCCCAGGGTGACCTGGTCCTGGACTGCAGCGTCCACCCCGGCAGTTGCGGGCGCGGGAGCCTGGATGGCCAGGGCACTGGCGGCCAGGGGAGGCGCTGGGAGAATGCGGTGTGTCTTCCTCGAATGACGGCCTCTCTGAAGATCTCCAGGATCCCTGAGATCCGGATCAGCAATCCCGGTCTGCGAATCAGGGTCTGCTGACCAGTATAGGACACTGGCGGGGAGAGATCCTGGCAACCTTGTAAACTCCCGACGGTCGCCCGAAGCGCCGGAGCTTCCGCCGGAACAGGGATGGGGGCGAGGCCCTCGAAGCGGCGGACGTGTCAACCTCCACCCGTTCCCGCGAGTGCACCAGGGCCCTGGAGAAGCAGGCCTCCCTGGAGCCCAACAATGCCGAACTGACCATCACCCTGGGTGAGGCCTACCTGCGCGAGGGCCGCCTGGACGAAGCCGCCCAGGTCTACGCCCGGGCCGCCGAACTGGATCCGCGCACCGAGTTCCGCTCGCTGTACTGGGAATGGCTGGGTCAGGTCCGGGAGTCCCGCGACGAACTGGAACAGGCCCTGGAGGCCTACGACAACTGGGCCGACGTCGAGCCCTGGTCGGTTGAACCGGTGGACCGCGCGGGAACGCTGCTGGTGGCCCTGGGCCGTTGGACCGACCTGGCCCTGCTGCGTTCCCACTACGAGCGGCGGGCCGAGAACAACTCGGATCTGATGCTTCTGGAGTCGATGGCCCTCTTCTCCTACGTCATGGAGCAACTGGGAAGCGCCGAGGACCCGTCCCCCATGGCCCGAGCCTACGCCGCCCTGGAGGTGGAGAACCGCAGCATCGCCATGCGCTACCTTCTGGGCATGCTCTTCCTGCGCAGCGGCCACCTGGAGGCGGCCAACGCCGAGTTCCTCAGGGTCCTGGAATTGGACTCCGACCGGACCTGGGTCGAGCGGCGCTTCTCGTTGGGTTGGCAGGCGGCCTCGGCCTGGCTGATGCTGGGGCGCATCGCCCGCCTGCAGGGCCAGATCCCCGAGGCCCTGCAGCACCTGCAGTCCTGCCTGCAGACCAGCCGGGACAGCCTCGAGCCCCTGGAGGAGCTGGCCTCGCTGCTGGTGGAACAGGGTGCCTACGAGGAGGCCCTGGAGATCCTGCCCGAGCCTCCCGCCGAGCTGGACCTTCCCCCCTGGATCCGGCGCCTGCGGGCCCGCTGCCTGCTGGGCCTGGGCCGGGTCGACGAGGCCGCCCGGCTGATCAGCCCGCTGGAGCCTGCGCGACCCGAAGGACCCCGCCGGCCCGCCCAGCCGGATGGACGCCTGCGGGCCCGCCTGGCCGAAGGCGAAGCCCACCTGGCAGCCGGCCGCTACCCGGAGGCCGCCCAGGTCTACGCGACCATGGGTTCATCCCGCCAGCGCCCCCCCGAGGCCCGGCTGGGCCTGGCCCGGGCAGCCGCCGGACAGGAGCACTGGAAGGAGGCGACCCGCCACCTGGAAGCGCTGGTTCGGGAGGATCCTCAACACGCCGAGGCCTGGCGCCTGCTGGCGGAGGCCTACCACCACGGCGGGCAACCCCTGCGGCGCCGCCTGGCCATGGCCCAGTTGGAGGCCGTCCGTCTGGGCCCCGGCCCCCAGGCCATCCGCGAATGGCTGGCTCCGGCGGCCCCGGACAGCGGCATTCCAGGCCTGGGTGTGAGCGCTCGGGCCCTGCCGGGCGAGGGGATCCTGACGGTGACCGGGGTCAGCGGGGCCGAGGCTGCCGCCCACATCGCCTGGACCTGGTTGCGCGCCGAGGCCGTGGACCTCGGCCTGCCCGACCCGGCCACCCGGGACGCCCACGTCCACGTCCGCTCGCTGGGCCCGGCCCTGCCCGTCCAGGAGCCCCTGGAGGAGGCAGCGCCGGGTTGGCCGGGTTCCACCAGCGAGCCGGAGGCCTGCGGCGAGGATGTCGGTCTGGCCATCCTGGCCGCCCTGGCCGCCGCCCTGGGCCAGGTCCAACCCACGGGGCGGACGGTGGTGGCCGGACGCCTGGACCTGGCCGGAGGCATCCACGGGTCGCCCACCCTGGTGGCGGGTCTGGCCCAGTTGCGCGAGGGAGGGGGGGCCTGGGACCGCCTGGTCCTGCCTCGCACCATGGCTGCCGAGTTGCACCGCCTTCCCGAAGAGGTCTGGACGACCTCCGACCTGGTCCTGTGCGCCAGTGCCGCCCAGGCCCTGCAGCACCTGAAAGACGAGGAGTTGCGATGAGCCCCAGCCTGCCCGGGATCCGGGTCCCCGTCCCGGCGGTGCCGACCCGATGACACCCCTGCACAGCCAGGATCTGGCCAAGGTATTGACCCAGGCCACCGAGGAGGCTCGCCGCCTGGGCCACCCCTACCTGTCGACCGAACACCTGCTGCTGGGCCTCGTGGCCGAGACCGACGGCGGTGGAGGCCAGTTCCTGCGCCGCAGGGGCTTCCAGGTGCGCCGGTTGCGCACCGCGGTGCGCAACCTGGTGGGGCGGGGCAGCCGACCAGCCCAGGGGGTCCCACCCCCCAGCCTGCGGGCCCTGGGCATCCTGCGCCTGGCCGAGAACCTGGCCCAGGGGTATGGGGATCCGGTCAACACCCTGCACCTGCTTTGGGCCTTCCTGCAGGACCGGGACTGCGACGGCACCCACCTGCTGGTCGAAGGGGGGGCCGACCCGGCCGCCTGGATGGCCGAACTGGAGGAACTGCTGGCCGAGCCCACCCGCCGTCGGCCTCGAGTCTTCAGCTTCGGCCAAGGCGAGCGCCCGGCCGCCCAGGTGGCCGAGGCCAGCCGTTGGCGCGAGCGCCTGCTGGCTGCTGGCGACCGCCTGCGCGACCACATCGTCGGCCAGGACTCGGCCGTGGACCGGGTGGCCGAGACCCTGACCCGGTCCTGGGCCGGCCTCTCAGGCGCCGGACGCCCGATGGCCAGCTTCCTGTTCGTGGGCCCCCGAGGGGCCGGCAAGCTGACCCTGGCGCGCAACATCGCCGGCTTCCTGTACGGGGACACCGAGCGCGTCGTGCGCCTGAGCCTGGATGAGTTCAGCGACGAGATGCGCGCCAGCCGCCTGCTGGGCACCGCCTACGGAGCCACGGCCGAGCAGGAGGGGGTCCTGACCCGCCTGGTCCAGGAATACCCCAACTCGGTGGTCTTCCTGGAGGATGTCGAGCGCGCCCACCCGCGGGCCATGGAGGGGCTCCACCAGGTCCTGGAACGGGGACACGTCTTCGATGGCCGGGGCCAGAGGGTCGATTTCCGGGACGTGGTCCTGATCCTGGCGGTGGCCGTGGACCCCGAGTTCTTCGAGCGGGAGGCCCCCGTGGGCTTCCGCCTGACGGCCCGCGACGTGACCACGACCCAGGAACGCATCGAACGGGAGATCATGCCCGAGTTGGAGCGCGTCCTGCGAGCCGACACCCTGGGTCTGGTGGACGAGGCCGTCTTCTTCCCCCCTCTGGGAGGGCGTGAGATGACCGAGCTCTTGGAAGCCTGGACCCGCGAGCTGACCCACGAGCTGGCCCAGAAGCGCAACGTCCACGTCAGCCTGGACCGTGAGGTCTGCGACCTGTTGATCCGCCGGGGCAACGAGATGGGGCAGGGCGCCGGCGCCCTGCGCCGACTCTTTGTGCGCGAAGTGACCAACGCCCTGGCCCGCTCCCTGCTGGAGAACGCCATCCGGGAAGGCGACTCGGCCCGGGTCTGCGAAAGCGAAGGACGCATCGTCGTGCGCCGGGCTCCCGCCGAAGAGGAGGGTGGCGGCCGGAAGCGCCGGACTCCCCCCACTCGCCGTCCCCGGAACCCCAGGTCGGCCCCCGATTCGGGCCAGAACGATCCGGGCGGGAACGGGGCGGCGAAGGCCGGCTCGGGGAAGAACGGGGCAGACCCCCCGACCGCGCGCGAAGCCTGACCCTCCCCGAGTCCCCCAATCGGCAGACGGCGGGCTCGGCTCGCGGGACCCCTTCCCTGCCCCACGCGTCTCCCGAACCGACGCCACGAGCCGAGCGCCCCCGCCCAGGAGCGGAGGCGCTCGGAGGGACCGCTCCCCCTCGGGTCAGCGGTTCTCTTCGTCGAGAAGGATGCGGGCGCCCTCGCCGGGAGTCGGGACGGGCGGATGCTCCTGGACCGGCGGTGCCGGCGGGAAGCCCTCCAGGATCACGACCCCGAGGGGCGGCACCGTCAGGGGCAGGGACCAGGTTTTGCCATCCCACTCCCGGGCCTCGGCCTCGATCTCGGCCGCCGGGCGGACACCGCTACCCCCGTAGACCTCGTCGTCGGAACTCAGGCGCAACTTCCAGACGCCACCCCAGGGCACGCCGATCCGGTGTTCATAGCGCGGGATCGGCGTGTAGTTGCAGACGAAGGCCAACGCCTTGTGGTGGCCGTAAGGATAGCGCAGGAAGCTGACCACGCTGGACTGGGCGTCGTTGCACTGGATCCACTCGAACCCTCCGGGGCGCCCATCCAGTTCCCACAGGGCGGGTTCCTGCCGGTACAGGTGGTTGAGGTCGGCGTTCCAGCGCTTCAGGCCCTGATGTTCGGGATACTCCAAGAGGTTCCAATCCAGGGA
>CAZQPM010000252.1:0-6226 GCA_964595195.1 uncultured Burkholderiales bacterium
GTGGCCACGGTGTAGGTGGCGTTGGGGTCGACGACCCGGCCGCCCACCTTGACTTCCAGAATCTTCTTGGCGGCCAGATTCGCCGTGACCTGGACCCCGGACATCTGCAGGGGGCCCTCCTTGCCCAGCAAACCCTGGTTCATCAGCTCCAACAGATCGGCCCCCTTCAGGTCCAGGCGCACGACCTGGTCGTCGAAGGGCAGGATCCGGTAGATGATACCCCGGGTCACGTCCCCGCCGGGCAGGTTCTCGTCGCGGATGCCGCCCCAGTTGTAGACCGCCACGTCGGCGCCGGTCTTGGCACGCAGGGCGTCGCTGATCACGTTGCCCAGGGGGGCATCCAACTGCCCCTCGGCATACTTCTTGGGCATGTCGACATTGGTCTTGCCGACCAGTTGCCCCATCAAGGGCTTGACCTTGACGTTGTATTTGTCGATCACGGCCTGGATCTTGGGGTCCGCGGCCAGACCGGACTTGTCGTTGATCTCGACCAGCTTGGATTCGAAGCCGATCACCTGGTCGGTGCGGCGGTCGACGGTCATCTCGGCGATGCCCAGGAAGCGACCGTACTTGTCGGCCTGGGTGATGTAGGTGCGATGGCCCGACCGGGCGGCGACCACGGTCTTGTCGTGACTGTGCCCGCCGATGATCACGTTGATCTGCGGGACGTCGATGGCCAGTTGCTTGTCAGCATCCAGGCCCTGGTGGGTCACCGCCACGATGAACTCGGCCCCCTGCTTGCGCATCTGGGGCAGCAACTGGCGCACGGCGGTCGCCGGATCCAGGAACTGGTAGTCGCCGGTGTTGCCGGCCTTGACGACGTTGGGGGTGTCGGGGCTGATCAGACCGATCACGCCGACGCCGGCTCCGTCCGTGGTGCGCAGGATGACGAAGGGCTTGAACGGCCGA
Organism: uncultured Burkholderiales bacterium; assembly: GCA_964595195.1. Lineage (GTDB taxonomy): Bacteria > Vulcanimicrobiota > Xenobia > Xenobiales > Xenobiaceae > CAZQPM01. The sequence continues at coordinate 910 of CAZQPM010000252.1, forward strand.
CGGCCCTTGCCGTCCACGATGTTCGAGGCCACCAGGGGGTAGCGGGCGTGCGAGGTCATCTTGTGCAGCGCCTCGATTCCCCAGTCGAACTCGTGGTTCCCGATGGTCCCCACCGCAGGCTTCATCACGTTCAGCGCCGCGAACATGGGCTCACCCTGGAAGGTATTGGACAGCGGCGTCCCCTGGGCGATGTCCCCACAGTCGATGTAGAGGACGGACCCCGCCGGGTTCTCGGCGCGGACCTGCGCCAGGAGCGTGGCGATGCGGGCCAGTCCCCCCCGGCCCTTGCTGTCGGGTTCCAGGTTGCCGTGCAGGTCGTTGGTGTGGACGATCACGATCTTGCTGCCCGTGCGGGCAGGGGCCTCGGCCCGGGCTGGCGAGAAACCGACGGTCGCCGCCAGCGCGGCCAGGCCCAGGGCCATGAAGCGCAGGGTGGGTTTGATGATCATCTCGGGGGCGAGTCTCCTTTGGGGCGCGCAGAACCCGGCGGGCGGCGCGGGCCCGGGCCGGGAGCGTCCGGATTCACGGCCTCCGCTGTGGGGCGACCGCGATATTGGCGCACCTTCTTCCGCGCACCGTGGAGGGAATCCTGCGCTGCAGGGAAGTCCGCGGCGCCGCCCCGAGCCAGGGTCCCGCCGGTCCGTCTAGAAACTGCCCGACATGGAAACGCCACCCCTCCCCGACCCCCCCTATCCCGTTTGGGCCACCCGCGGCATCGCAGCCTGCGACCACGAGGTGGCCGCCCGGGCTGCCGTGGAGGTGATGCGGCAGGGGGGAAACGCCGTGGACGCAGCGGTGGCCCTGTCCACCACCCTGGGGGTGGTCTGCCCGAACTATACGGGCCTGGGCGGGGGGGGCTTCATGCTGGTTTGGATGCCCGGCATGACCGCGCCCAGGGTCCTGGACTACCGGGAGACCGCGCCCGGCCGGGCCTACACCGGCATGTTCGCCGCGCGCAGCAGCCAGGCCAGCGTCCGCGGGGCCCTCTCGGTGGCTGTGCCCGGACTGGTGGCGGGCCTGGCCGAGGTCCTCTCCCACTACGGAACCCGCCCCTGGGCCGAGTTGCTGCAACCCGCCATCCAGGTCGCCGAGGAGGGAACCCCGGTCTCGCCCAACCTGGTCCGGTGCATCCGCTCGCGCCAACGGACGCTGGCCCTGTACCGCGAGGCGGCCCGGCTCTTCCTGGGTGCCGACGGCCGGGGCCTGCGCCCGGGCCAGACCTGGCGCTTCCCCGACCTGGCGGCCACCCTGCGGCGCCTGGCCCGGGAGGGCCCCCGGGAGTTCTACGAGGGCGAGACCGCGCGCCGCCTGGACGCCGAGATCAAGAGGGGGCGGGGGGCCCTGTCCCGGAGCGACCTGGCCCGCTACCGCCCGGTCTGGCGTCAACCGCTGCATGGCAGCTATCGCGGGCACCAGGTCTACACCGTGCCCCCGCCCTCGGGAGGCGGCCTGCAGATCCTGCAGATGCTGACCCTGCTGGAACCCTTCGAGTTCCTGCCCGAGAACGCCGGCTCGGCTGCAACCTTCCACCTCCAGGCGGAGGCGATGCGCATCAGTTTCGCCGAGCGGGCCACCAGCCTTGCTGACCCCGACTTCCACGAGGTTCCGGTGGCCGACCTGCTGGCTCCGGAGCGGATCGAGGCCTGCCGTCGGGGCCTGTACCCGGACCGGGCCGCCGGATTGGACGTGCTGCCCGCCGTCCAACCCCTCGGTCAGCCTCCCCGGAGCACCGCCTCCTACGTGGTGGCGGATCCCGAAGGCGGGTGGGTGGTGGCCACCGAGTCGATCAACCAGTGGTTCGGTTCCCTGGTGGTTCCCCAGGGCACGGGGATCCTGCTCAACGACGTCATGGACGACTTCAGCCGGGTCCCGGGAACCCCGGACTCCTTCGGGCTGGTCAGTTCCGGTCGAAACCGGGTGGAGCCCGGCAAGCGGCCGGCCTCCTCCAGCGCCCCGGCCCTGCTGGCCGTGGGTGGGCGGCCCCGGATGGCCGTCGGCTCGGCCGGCGGTCCGCGGATCCCCACCTCGGTCTTCCAGGTCCTGATGAACGTCCTGGACCACGGACACAACCCGCGCCGGGCCCTGGAGCACCCCCGGGTCCACCACCAGTGGTTGCCTGACGAAATCTCCGTCGAGCAGGGGGTGCCCGACGACGTCCGCCGGGCCCTGCGCAGGATGGGACACCGGGTGGTCCTGGGACCCGAGCGCAGCCACGGGGTCTGCGTGATGAGGGCGGCGGGCGAGGACCTGTTCCTGGGGGCCGGCGACCCCCGCTCGGGTGGTGGCGCCGCAGGTTTCTAGTCCGCGGGACGGCCGAAGAGGGCCCGCATGACGGCCTCCAGGACCCCACCGCCGACGGCCCGGGACTTGTCCGAGAGGCTGTGGACGTCGACCGCACCCCCTCGCGGGTCCACGTCAGCGATCTTCTCGCCCTCTCGCACCTCCAGGCCCTCGTGCAGCAGGCCGCGGAGGATCCCGTCCAGTTCCGAGACCACCTGGGCCCCGCCGACCCACCCCAGGCGCTCACCCCGCTCGACGAGGTCGCCGATCTGCCGCTCGATCCTCAGGGTTCCGGCGGCGGGGGCCCGCACCACCCGGCGGCCACTCTCGCCGCCCAGGACACCAGGAACCCCGGTATCCGGAAGCGCCGCCCCCCGGGTCAGGACGCGCCCCAGGTCGTGCCCGCGCTGGGTCTCGACGACGAAGTGGACGTCGCCCCCCGCCTCGAAGCCCGGGCCCAGACCCACGACCACGGGAGCCTGCCGCCTGTGGGTATCGCTGCCGCGCTTGAGCATCCGCGCGTCCACCAGGACACCGGGATCCAGGTCCGCCAGGCGACTCCCGTCGGGATCCACCAGCACGGGGATCTCCCCGTTCCCGGTCACGGGCTCGCCATGCCACCGGGCCCGGACTCCCTCCACGACGTGCACCCCGCGGTAGACGGCTTCGGCGAAGCAGACCGTCCGGCGGATCATCCGGGGCCGGGGCAGTTCCAGGATGGTGACCGGAAAGCCGGCGACGAAGAGGCGATGGGCCACCCCGGTCGCCAGGTCGCCTCCTCCCCGGAGGACGACCCGGGGCAGTCGCACGGGGGGGCCGGGGATCACCAGGTCGGCCGGGCCGTCGACGTCGCGCAGGACGCCCGGGCAGTCCACCGGGACCGCCAGGACCCGTCCGGGATGCTCGCGCAGGATCTGCGCGGCGCCAGCGTCCCCCTCCAGGGCCTGCAGTTCCGCGAAGTGGTTGGACCGGAACAGGACGGGGTGCCCGCGGCGCCCACGGCAGGCCGGAGCCACGATCGAGGAGTCCGAGCTCTCGGCCTCCCCCAACAGATGGTCGATGACCGCCGGAGGGACCCAAGGCATGTCGCCCAGGGCCACCAGGATGGCGTCGGTCCGGCCCGCTGCCCGCATCCCGGCGACCAGGGAACCGGCCATCCCCTCTTCCCAGGAGGGGTTGCGAACCACGCGAACCCGTCCCCCGACAGGCAGGTCCAGGCCCTGGAGGACCCGATCCGCCTCGCAGCCCACGACCAGCACGACGGAATCCACTCGCGAGGCGCACAGATTGTCCAGGGCGTGCTGCAGGAGCGGCCTGCCCTCCAGGGGCTCCAACTGCTTGAGCCGCCCCATGCGCCGGGACGCGCCTCCGGCCAGCAACAGGGCCACGGCCCTCACGTCAGCACCTCCAGCCCGTCGGGAGTCTGAGCGACCACGGCCTGCACCCGGGAGCCGAATCGCCGCGCCAGATCGCTCAGGGCCCGGGCGCTGACAGCCTCGGCCTGGCTGAGCACCAGCACCCGCCGCCCCGCAGGCAACAGGTCCAGGTAGCTGGCGGCGAGACGCTCCAGGTCGGGCACCCCGAGGCGCCGGCCCTCCGACCAGCCGTAGCGCAACCGCATCAGGTGCGCCCGATGGACCTGCCCTTCCCGGACCTCGGTCCCCAGGGCCCGCATCCCCAACACGGCCACCCCCAGCGTGCATCCCGGGAACAGCACGGGCTCGTGGGCCGCGTGGGTCTTGGCCGGCAGGCCTCGAGAGCCATCGACCTCGACCGCGAGCAGGTCCAGGTCAGGCAGGCCGGCCAGGCCCTCCACCTCGGCAGGAGACAGACCGGCCAGCTTCGCGTCCCCGGGATGGAAGCGCCCGGTCAGCACCCTCCGAGGGGCCGCCAGCCCCTTCCAGACCGCACAGAACTGCGCGAATCCTTCATAGGGGATGAAGGGCGGGTCGCCCGGGGTCCCCGGAGGCGCCATCCGCGTCGTCGTGGTCAGGATCACCTGGCCCGGGGTCTCCCGGGCCAGGCGGCGCAGCAGCGTCGTCTTGCCTCCGCTGCCCAGGATCGCCACCCGGTCGCCGGGCCGGAGATCCAGGGCCATCGAGGTCAGCACCCCTCGGAGGGATGCGCAGGGTCCTTCGCACATGACGGGCCCTTTCTGCACCGTCCGCCCGGATCCCCTGGGGGAGGTTGCCTTGTCCGCAGGCCGAAGCCCACCCCATGGGAAACTCAGAACTCAACGACATCATCGGGGGGATCACGCGGCGAATGGAGGAGGCGGACCGGGCTCGGGAGCGCGCCCTGCCCACCCACCGACAGGCGATCCGGGAAGCCAGCCTGGCCATCCGGGCCGTCCATCGCGGCGACTTCGACGAGGCCCGCCAGCACCTGGACCGGTCCCGTCAGGCCCTGGACCAGGTCACCGGGGACCTGCGGGAGCACCCGGAAGTCTACTACGCCGGCTTCCTGCAGGACGCCGAGAAGGAGTATGCCGAGGCCAACCTGACCTTCCAGATGGTCACCGGGGCGCCCTTCCTCGGCCCCGAAGAACTCCGCGTCGGCTACGCTCCCTACCTGAACGGGCTGGCCGAGGCCGTGGGCGAGCTGCGACGCCACATCCTGGACCAGATGCGCCGGGGCCAGATCGAGGACAGCGAGCGCCTCCTGGGTCTGATGGACGACATCTTCTACGTGCTGACCACCGTCGACTTCCCCGACGCGATCACCCGCGGTCTGCGCCGCTCGACCGACCTGGCCCGGGGTTGCCTGGAGAAGACCCGTGGGGACCTGACCGCCCACTACGGTCACCTGCACCTGGAACGGGAAATCGAGCGTCTGCGATCGCGCCTGCCCCTCCCCTGAGGCCAGGCTCGCGGACGCCGCCCCCGGGGCCCTACTCCGGTGCGGGGCTGCCTCCCGAATCCGGGGCCGGCCCGCCGGGCGCCAGGGGCTCGGAGGTCGGGTCCGGGGCCGGCGCAGGTGCGGCCTGGGCCGGGGGGGGCTCGGCCGGGATCGGCTCTGCGGTCTCCCCCGGTTCGGG
>CAZQPM010000253.1:0-6220 GCA_964595195.1 uncultured Burkholderiales bacterium
AGGGGCTTCGTGGTGCGGAAGGAGAGATTCGAACTCTCACGGGTTTTACCCCACAGAATCCTGAGTCCTGCGCGTCTGCCAATTCCGCCACTTCCGCGTGGGGACAAGCGAGACTATAGCACGCCACCCATGTCGGGTCAAGACCCCTCGGGACGAAATCTTGCCGCCTCGTCGCGGGCCATCCGGTCGCAGGCTTCGTTGTGTTCGTGGCCGGCGTGGCCGGCGACATAGAGCCAGCGGACCTGGTGCTGTCTGGCCGCCAGAAGCAATCCCTCCCACAGGTCCTGGTTCTCCACGGGCTTCCTTCCAGCGGTGCGCCAGCCGTTGGCGCGCCAGCGATCCAACCAGCCCTCGTTGAAGGCGTTCACCAGGTACTTGGAGTCGGAGTGGATCTCTACCTGGACCGGGCGCTTCAGGGCCTGCAGGGCCTCCAGGGCGGCGGTCAACTCCATCCGGTTGTTCGTGGTCTGGGCCTGACCTCCTGAAATATCGCGGATCTTGCCCGTCCGGGGATGGATCATCCGCGCCGCCCAGCCTCCGGGCCCGGGGTTTCCCGAGCAGGCCCCGTCGGTGTAGATCACGACCCGGGTGCTCAAGAGGGGGGCTCCGGGGGGACCCGTTCCACCAGATCCCGCGTCACCGCGGAGGGGCCTCGCTCCGGCGGGGCCGGGTCCGGGTCCCGAGGGGACACCACGGAGCCCTGCAGGAACTGACGGGTGAACCGGCCGATCACGGGAAGCTCGTGGCACCGTCCCCTCCAGGCCTGGTAACTGCTCCAGCCGACCACGAACAGGGCGGCCAGACCCAGCACCTTGGAGAACAGGTAGTACAGGACGCCGATCGGCCACAGGAATCGGCCCAGGAATCCCGCTACGGTGCCCAGGACCACCGTCCCCAGCCACAGGCCCATGCCCAGGAAGAAGGCCTGGAAGGCGTGGTGGCGCAGGAAGGGCTGGTCCTTCAGGACCGGGGACAGGTTCAGGATCAGGAAGGCCAGCGGCCAGAACGGGTAGCTCAGGGCGGCCAGGAGCCGATCCTCTTTGGAGACTTCGGTGGGCATGCCTACCTCCTCGCGGCGATCGCGGACTTCTTCGCCCTCCGACGCCCTGTTACTTCTGGAACAGGACCTGGTAGCGCTCCTCGAGACGGCGGTAGAGGGGGATCATCCACCGATCGTAGATCTCGTCCAGCGTCAGGTCGGTCGCGAATTCACCCTGGACGCGCTGAGCGATCTGGCGGGCCGTCAGCTTGGAAGCGGAATACTCGAAGATGCGGATCTCGTGGGGTCGGGTCAGGTAGGGCCGGCGGTCGAAGTAACCCCGCAGGTAGAGGCGGCTCCCGTCGGCGGAGTACTCCCGGCGTTCCACCGTCCGGGTGGGGATCCATTCCGGGAACTCGTCGCGGGGGATCCCCTCCAGGCGCCGGAAGCGCGGGCTGGAGTGGAAGAGGAAGTAGTATTCCAGCAGTTCCTGCTTCGAGAGGTGGTCCTGGTAGTAGTAGGTGTTCAGGCGGTGCTGGCGGGCCCAGTGGAAGTGGCGCTGGACGGTCTGGAAGGGAAGGCGGGGGAGCAGGGCCCGCATGGTTCGGTGGATCTCGGTGTGGAACCGGCGATCCAGGGCACGCAGGCGGTTGCGGTCCAGGGCCTCGGTCTGGCAGAAGGCATCGTTGAGGGTCATGCCGGTCAGGAACTCGGTGTCCAGGATGCGCAGGCCGAAGGCTTCCGGCCTCTCGGCGATCGGCGTGGCTGGCAGCGGGGTCAGGAAGGAGTTGACGCACTCGAAGACTCCGGGAGCTTCCCGCAGCAGGGCCTGGGCGAAGTCCAGGGTCTGGGAGAAGGTTTCCTCGGTCTCGTGCGGCCCCCCGATGATGAAGTTGCCGGCGACGGTCAGATTCCCCACCCGGCCGGCCTGGCGCACGGTCTCCCAGACGTGTTCCAGCTTCAGCTTCTTGCCGTACGCGTCCAGCATCTCCTGGTTTCCCGTTTCGATGCCGATCTGCAGGCGGGCCATCCCGGCGTCCACCAGCATGTCGATCATGTCGGGGTGGCGGTGCAGCACCTCGGCCCGCCCCTCGCAGAAGAAGACGAAGTCCCGGCCGGTGTTCTGACGGTATTCCTTGAGTCTGCGGGTGATCTCCCGGACCCGGTTGTAGTTCACCGCGAAGACGTCGTCGGTGATGTAGAAGCTCCGGGCGTTGTACTTCTCCAGGCGGGAGGTGATCTCGGCCACCACGCTTTCGGCGCTGCGGAAGCGGAAGGGCCCCTCGTGGACCTTCTGGAAGCAGAAGGCGCACTTGTAGGGGCACCCTCGCCCGGTGGAGATGTGGAAGCCCTGGTTCATCCCGACCAGGTCGTGATCCGGGAAGGGAAGTCCGTCCAGGTCCTGGATGGCGGGCCCCCGTGGGTTGCTCCGGACTCCGTCGGCGGTCTTGTAGGTGATGGCCTCCAAGGCCTCGAGGGTGCCCTTCCCCCGCACGAAGTGCTCTCCCAGGTCGCGCATCACGAACTCGCCCTCGCCGCGCACGGCGATGTCGAAGGCCGGGTGGGCGACCAGGGCCTCGGGGTCGATGTTCGCCAGGGGGCCTCCCAGCACGGTGACGCCCTCGGGGTGCCACTTCTTGAACCAGGTGGCGTAACGGTCCACGCTGGTCAGGTTGTCCGACAGCGTGTAGAAGCCGATCAGTCGGGGCCTGTGGCGCTGGATGAACATCTGGAGGGCCGCCGGGGTCAATCCGAAGAGGTCGGCCGTCGACAGGCAGCGGACCCGGAAGCCGGCATCCCGGCACACCGTCGCGATGGACAGCAATCCGGCGTTGAACAGGGAGTAGTACAGGCTGTAGAAGCTGTCCACGTGGAGGAACAGCATGTCCAGGCCTTCATCCTGACTGCGGGTGATCTGTTGGAGAACCTTGTCGACCTGCACGTTGGCCTCTCCCGGCTGGATTCGGATGTCCTGATTATCGCGGAGGCCGGCCGGCCTGTAAAGAAAAGCACAACGCGGGCCCCGCAGGACCCGCGTTGTCGGCAGGGGCCAGGGGATTCCTAGAGGATCCGCTTGGCGCCCAGGTATCGCGGCTTGTAGTAGCCGTCACCCAACCCGCTGACCGTCACGCCCCGACTGGATGAGGCGTGGATGAAGTTGCCATTGCCCACGTAGATGCCCACGTGGGACGGACCGGGCAGGTAGGTTTCGAAGAAGACCAGGTCTCCGGGCTGTTCCTGTCCTCGGGCCACCCTCGAACCGACGCCGAATTGCACGTCGGCCGTGCGGGGCAGGCGGATGCCCTGCATCAGGAAGACCCGCATGACGAAGCCCGAGCAATCGAAGGCTCCGTTCCCCGTGGCTCCCATGGAGTAAGGAGTCCCCATGAAGCGGCGCGCGTTCCCCAGGATCGACTGGAGCATGCGACCGCGACGGGAGGCCAACTGGGCGGCGCGATGCCGGTCGCCGGCACGCTTGGCTTCAGCCTCGGCGGGGGTCGGGGGGCGCCCCTCGATCCTCACGACCATGGGGGCGGGAGGGTTGGGGTCAAGAGTTGAACCGGGCTCGCGGTCCTCTTCCACGGGCAGGACCATCACCAGCCCTTCCTGCAGTTGGGCCTTCTCCGGCTTGATGCCGGGGTTGGCGTGCAGGATTTCGCCGACCGGGAGTCCGTGCCGGCTGGCGATCGTCTCCAGGGTGTCACCGGAACGCACTGAGTAGAGGATGTCGGCCTGCGCGGGGGAGCTGCCCACCAGGACCAGGGCCAGGGCTGCCGCCGCTGCATACTTACCGAATTGCACAAAGCACCTCCAGACTTGGACCGTTTGCAGGGGGGCCGCGTCGGGGCGGGCCCTCTGCGCGATGGGCCTTCCCATCGCAGGGGCGAGCGGGGTCGGCCCGCTGCCCGGGAACGGGGTGCCAGAGTCGCCTGATTGGCGCGTGCACTCCCGAAACTTGAAAGACCTTGAAAAAAGGTTGTCCAGCGGGTTCGCGTCGCTGGCGGGATCTCCTTCCTTCCATCCAGCCGGGCCCCGACGTGGCCTCGAGCAGTTTGCGGATGGGGGAGGAGCGGCGAGCCGCGGCGGGGAACCTTTCCGGGTGTTCTGTCTGAACTGCCGCCACCTGTCGCCGTCGGGTCCGAACTGCCAGTCCTGCGGGGCTCCCCTGGCCCAACGCTCGGCCCCTCCGTCCCTGGCCTCCCCCCTGGAAGAGCTGCGCCAATGGACGCTGGAACTGCGCTCTGGGGATCTCGACCCCTCCCAGTTCCTGGGTCGCCTCGACCAGCGTGAGGCCAGCTTGCGCAGGGTCCTGGAGAACCTGGAAGCCCTGGACATCCCTGGGGATATGCTGGCCGAGGTCCAGGAGGAGTTGCAGACCGGCCGGCGGGGGATCCAGGGCTTCCTGGAGGCCCTGACGGTTCTGCGCGAATGGGCCGGTTCCGGCCAGCCCGAGGACCTGGATCGCGGCATGGCGCTGGCGACGCAGGCGAACAGTCTGGTCAACCAGGCCGTCCGGTTGAACTGGAAGACCTTCCAGACCTATCAGGAGGCGGCTGAGGAGTTCCTCGAGCAGGCCGGCTACCAGGGCACCTGAAGACAGGCGCACCCGCAACCGCCGGACGGCGGGAGCAGGCGCACGAGGGAACGGGCCCGGGCGCTGGGGCGGGACGTCTCAGCGCACGAAGCGGCTCATCGGCTCGAAGAGCGAGTCCTGCAGGCCGACGTTCACCTTGACCCCGGAGAAGACGCGCACCTTCTGCAGTCGGTCGTTCTCGTAGATCTCCAGCGTGAAGGGCATGTAGCGGCCATCCTCCAGCCGTTTGATGTCCTTGTAGTCGACCCGCTTCCTGGTCGCGGCGCCACCCTTGTCGTTGGGGATCTGCATCTCCAGCCGCAGGGGGACGTTGCGGGCGGTGTCGATGTACACGGTGCGGACATCCTGCGGGACCTGGGGATTGGTGATGCGCACGACCTTGGTGCTGACGCCGGCGATCGCCTGGGTTCCGGTCAGTTCATACCTCCGGGCGCTGTCCTGGGGGTAACGCTGCAGGTTGAAGGGCAGGTTCAGCGTCGGACTGGCGGTGTCCGGCGCCTTCTTGACCGGATACTGGCCGGTGCTGACGAAGTGCCACATGTTCGTGCCGTCCCGGATGGTGATCGTCTGCCGGCCATCCAGCGGCCCCCCGGGGTCACGCATGACCGAATCCACCCGGAGTTTGTTCGGGTACTTGTAGTAGATCTTGTCCTTGCCGGTGCTGACCAGGTTGCCCGTGTCGTCACCCGCGTCGCTGGCCTCCAGTTCGGCCACCAGATCCCGCACGGGAAGGCGACCGGACACCGTGTAGAGCTGGTCGACCAGGTTTCGCGGGTCGGCATGAGCGGGTTCACCTGAGGCCTCGGGGTGGAAGGCCAGCAGAAGGCCCGTCACCAGGCAGGCTGTCAGGGCCAGGTTTCGCAGTCTCATCTGAACTCCTTGCTGCGCCCTCAAGGCGGCGCACGATTGGGAATTGGCCGTTGGAACTGAACTCACCTGCCCCCTGGCGGGTCCGGTTTGGGCCTCGGGAGTGCAGGAGTCGCGTCAAACCTGGACGAACCCCTCGCGGATAGTCGGAGTCTCGGCGGCCAGGGAGGTTTTTCTTGCTCTGCGTCAAGTGCGGCTTTCAGAACGCTGACGGGGCCAACTACTGCGCCCAGTGCAAGGCCCAATTGCTCCGGGTCATCCCTTCTGCATCCCAGGCCGAGCCCGAAGCCCCTCGGGTTCAAGACCGTCTGCAGCAGATTGAAGCTGCTGTCACGAGGGTCACCTCCGGAGAGTGGAACCCCGACGAGTTCGCCCGGTTTCTTGAAGAGACGGCCCAGATTCTGGCCGAGAAGGAACGGGCCATCCGGGACATCACCATTCCGGACGAAGCGGCCGAGGACTTCCGCGAGGAGTTGGAGATCGGCTACACGGGGATCGACCTCTACAACCAGGGCGTCCAGCGGATGTTCGATTTCCTCTCGGACAGCGACCCCGACCATCTGGAGGCGGGGCTGGACCTGGTCCGGCAGGGGAACGAACACGTCAACGAGGCGATGCGCATCAACCGGGAGAACCGGCGCAAGCTGGAGGAGCTGTACAGCGACACCTCCAACCTCATGTAGGTCGTCGGCCCGCACAGGTCAGGTTGGGGTCCTGAGGCTGGTTATCCGCCAGGAGCCCGACGCAAGCGAACGAGCCCGGCCTGCAGAGCCGGGCTC
>CAZQPM010000254.1:0-6207 GCA_964595195.1 uncultured Burkholderiales bacterium
GCGCAATTCGCGCTGGGCCAACTCCGGCCTGGTCACCGAGGTCACCGCCCAGGACGTGGTCGGCTACGAGGCCTTCGGGCCCCTGGCCGGGATGGAGTTCCAGGCGGCCATCGAGCGCGCCGCCTTCGCTGCCAACCAGGACGGGTCCCAGAGGGCGCCCGCCCAGCGCCTGCCCGACTTCCTGGAGGGACGTGAGTCTGCCGACCTGCCCCCCTGCTCCTATCATCCGGGCCTGGTCGCCCGGCCGCTGCGGGAGATCCTGCCCCCCCGGCTGGGGGAGGCCCTGCGCCGGGGCCTGGCACTCGTGGCCGGGTCCATGCGGGGGTACCGGACGCGGGAGGCCGTGGCCGTGGCCGTCGAGTCGCGGACCAGCTCTCCCGTGAGGATTCCTCGGACGGCCGCGTTGCACCACGCGCAGTATCCCAACGTGTTCCCCTGCGGTGAGGGGGCCGGCTACGCTGGGGGTATCGTCTCGGCAGCCCTGGACGGGCAGAGAGTGGCCGGGGCCGTGGCCCGGGCCTTGGGAGGTATCGAGCCCTGAGCCGCTACGTCGAACTGGACCGCACCCGGGCTCCCGGGGGAGGCATCATGACTCTCGGCCAGCGGGGGCGGGAGTTCTTCATCCAGGTCGACGGCGTCGAACTGATGGCCAGCGACCTGCACGGGTCCGAGGAGCGTCTGGCCCAACTGGCCTGTGAGGCCCTGGCTCGCCGGCCGACCCCCTGGCGCTTCCTGGTGGGGGGGCTGGGCATGGGCTTCACCCTGCGGGCGGCCCTGGACGCCCTACCCCCGGACAGCTCGGTGGTGGTCGCCGAGATCGTCCCCGAAGTGGTGGCCTGGAACCGCAACGAGTTGGGCCATCTGGCGGGGTGGCCCCTGGAGGACCCGAGGGTGGAGGTGGTCCAGGCCGACGTGGCGCGGGTCCTGCAGGATCCGGCCGGTTGGGACGCGATCCTCCTGGATGTGGACAACGGGCCGTCGGCCATGACTCGAGATGACAACGACCTGCTGTACGGGGTTCCCGGCCTGGAGAGGACGCGGCAGGCCCTGCGCCCCGGTGGGGTGCTGGTGGTCTGGTCGGTGTCCCCCGACCGGCGCTTCGAGGAGCGCCTGCGCCAGGCCGGCTTCCGCTGCCGGACGCACGAAGTGCCGGCGGGGGTGGAGCAGAAGGATGGCAAGATGCACACCCTGTTCCTGGCCCGGCCCAAGGCCTAGGTGCCCGGGCCGCCTGGGGCTTGGACCGGGCCAGGGATTCCCGGTCCGGGCCGGCCTCAGCCGGGAAGGCGGCGGGCCGCCTCCAGTTCCTCACGATTCATGTGGTTCAGGTATATCTCCCGCAAGAGGTCCACCAACTCCTCATCGGCCTGGTTGCGCTTGCGGTACCCCTTGGTGGTCTGGAGGAAGCGGACCTCGTAGCTCTTGGGGATCTCCTCGAAGGGCAGGCGGTGCTGGCGCAGCACGTGCCCCAGAAGGATGCGGGCCGTCCGGCTGTTGCCATCCTCGAAGGGGTGGATGTGCAGGAACTCGTTGTAGAGGAAGGCCGCCATGTGCAGGACCTCGTCGATGTTGGCGGGCTTCCAGGTGGCAGCGTCCTGGGCCAGTTCCAGCAACTTGGGTTCGATGTCCCGGGGCGCGGCGGTCTTGAAGTAGGGGTTGTTGCGGACCTGGACCTGGTGGTCGCGGAAGTCTCCACCGATCTTCGTCGAGGCCATGGCGGCGCTGTGATACTCGCGGATCAGGTCCAGGCTGAGGGGACGGCGCTCGTCTGCCCTCTTGCGCATCCGTTCCCAGGCGTTGGCGTAGCACTTCGAGGAGGCGGGATCGAAGAGTTCCGTGTTCTCGGGAACCACGCTGGCCTTGATCATGCGCGGGATGGGGCCCAGTCCCCAGCCCCCGGTCACCAGTCCGGCCCGGCCCAGGACCTTGCGTGCGAAGTTGGCCTGGGCGTTGCCACCCGCCTTGGCCGCCATCAACTTGTCCATCAGGACGGACTGCAACCGGACCTTCTTGCGGAACAGGGCCCTGTTGCGACGGATGCCCTGGAACTCGCACAGGCCGTCGATGAAGGGGTTCTGGATCAGCTTGCCCACGAAGGGGCGGAAGTTGTAGACCAGCAGCAACTCGTTGTGGATCAGTCGGGCCAGGACCTCGGGCGGCATCTGGTCCGGCGGGACGTCGGCCGGGGTGAAGTAGTCGAAGCCGTAGACCTTCTTCAGGAAGCCGACCATCGCCTCGTTGAAGTACGAGTTGTAGTCCATGTCATAGGCCATGGCGAAGGACAGCGCCAGGTTGAGGGCCTGGGCGCGCTTGTTCGGGGCCAGCGAATAGCGGTCACCCTCGCGGGCCAGGAGCTTGTCGTCGACCAGTTCTTCCAGGGGGCGGAAGAGCGTGTTCTCCTTGGCCACCAGCAGGGCGTGCGCCAACCGGGTCAGAGCGATCCCCTCGGGTCGTCCCGCCACGCAGGCAAACAGATCCCAGCGGGTCAGGTCGGTTGGGTTGATGGGGCGCTGGGTCTCCCCGGGACCGGTCTGTGCCAAGGTCAACCTCCGCTCCGTTCGCATCCTGGCCCGCCATCGGGCGTAGGCAGGCGGGTTTTCGACACCCGTCCGGGGACTCCCTGGGAGGGATCGGGTGGGCAGATGGGAATCGCCTGCCCATGTTTCGCCGCGAATGCCTGTTGACCCCCAGGCGCCGGGGATTGGTGGAAATCACCGCGGAGATCCAGGACATCGTGCGCCAGAGCGGCATCCCCGAGGGGATGTGCAATCTCTTCGTCCGCCACACCTCGGCCGGGCTGTGCATCCAGGAGAATGCCGACCCCAGCGCGCGGGTCGATCTGGAGGGCTACATGGACCGCCTGGTGCCCTTCCAGGACTGGTTCCAGCACACGGCCGAGGGCCGGGACGACATGCCGTCCCACATCAAGAGCGTGCTGACGGAGGTCAGCCTGAACGTTCCCGTGACCCAGGGGCGTCTGGCCCTGGGCACCTGGCAGGGCCTCTACCTGTGGGAGCATCGCGACCGCCCCCCGCGCCGCCGGGTCCTGGTCACCGTCTGGGGCTGAGTTCCGGTCCTGCCAATCCCTCCGGAACGGGGCCCGGGGGGGACCCTCAGGCCCCGTCGGATTCCGGGCGTCGGAAGTCCCTGGGGTCCGGCTGGAGGGTGATTCCGGTGGGAGGCCGAACCACAGGCCCCCATGGAGCGATTGCAGAAGGTGTTGGCGTCGGCGGGTTTCGGCTCGCGCCGCCGGTGCGAGGACCTGATCCGCGAGGGCAGGGTCTCGGTGAACGGGGTGCCGGCCACGCTGGGGGCCTCGTGCGATCCCGTGGCCGACCGGATCCTGGTGGATGGTCGTCCCGCCAATCGTCGGGCGCTGCGCCGGCGCGTCTACCTGTTGCTGAACAAGCCCAAGGGATATGTTTCGACCGTGCGGGACGAGGGCGGCAGGCCCACCGTCCTGGATCTGGTCGCTTCGGTCAAGGAGCGGGTCTACCCCGTCGGGCGCCTGGACCGCGACACCGAGGGCCTGCTGATCCTGACCAACGATGGCGAGTTGACCTATGCCCTGACCCACCCCCGGCACCAGGTGGAGAAGGTGTACCTGGCCACCGTGCAGGGGATTCCCTCGGATGAGGCCCTGGCGGAGCTGGCTGCGGGGGTGCTGCTGGAGGATGGCCTGACCTCGCCCGCCCGGGCTCGCCTGCTGCCGGACGGTCGTGTGCGCCTGGCCATCCGGGAGGGGCGCAAGCACCAGGTCCGGCGCATGCTGGCTGCCGTGGGCCACATGGTTCTGGAACTGCGCCGGGTGCGCGTCGGGCCCCTGGATCTGGGGGAACTGCCGACGGGCTCCTTCCGCCACCTCATGCGCCGCGAGGTGGAGGCCCTGAAGAAGGCGGCCTTGCGGGGGATCGAGGCTTGAGATGGAGATGGACGATCCTGCGGGTCCTGGTCCGGGTCCTGATGCGTTGCCCGGAGCTGGCCTGGTACCTGCTGCCGCGGACCTGGAGGGGGGCGTGGCGCAGCCCCTGGGATTCCTGAAGGCCGCCTTGCCGATCTGTCGGGCCCGGATGACCCGGCCGGCACGCGGCAGACTACAGTTCGATTTCCTTGCTGCCGGCGGTCGCCCTGGACTTCTGGATGATCTCACAGATCTCGTCGAAGTCGGGGAAGAAGAACTTCTCGAAGCGGATGAAGATCTGGCCGTCGGCGACCAGGGCGCTGGGGAAGAGGGGCTTGTGGTCCGGGCGCGGTCCCGAGAAAACGACGTTTTCCCAGCGGATCGCGGTCGGTTCCCCCGGCCCTGCGGAGTAGAGGAAGTGCGTCGGGCTGGTGCCGATGCGGCGCCGCGCATTCTTGACGTAGACGCCCGTCAGACCCAGGGCGCAGGCCACCGCCAGCCCGATGGGCAGGTAGCCCGCCAGGAAGCGGAACGGGTCCCGGGCCTCGGGGGGAAAGACCTTCAGACCGAAACTGCCCATGCTGACCAGGGCCACGATGAAGGGGGCCGCGATTCCCGCCAGCAACCAGAAGCTTCGCAGATCGGCGCGGAAGACCCTGGGTCTGACGGGTTGAGCCTCGTAGTCGCTGGGCATGGTGGCCGGGAGTTCGCTGTGCCTGGGGGGCATGTCCTGCAGCGTCCGGGGGGCTGCCGATGAGTTCCCGGATTCCCGATGCCACCGTCGACGAGATCATCCGCCGCAGCGACGTGGTGTCCATCCTGGGACGCTACGTCCAGATGCGCCGGTCGGGGCGGAAGTACGTCGCCCTCTGCCCCTTCCATCGCGAGAAGACCCCCTCGCTGCACGTCGACCCCGAGAAGGGTCTGTGGCACTGCTTCGGCTGCAAGGTGGGCGGGAGCGTCTTCAATTTCGTCATGCTCATGGAGGGCCTGAACTTCCCCGAGGCGGTGCGCCGGTTGGGGGCGGAGGTCGGCGTCGAGGTGGAGGTCTCCGAGGAGGCGACCCGGGAGGACGCCGAGCGCGCGCGCGCCTTGAACCTCCTGGAGCGCGTGGCCGGCTACTATCACGAGCTGCTCCTGCGCAGTCCGCTGGGTCAGCCCGGCCGGGACTACCTGCAGGCGCGGGGCATCTCCCGGGAGACCGCCGAGCGCTTCCGGCTGGGCTGGGCACCCGAGGGTGGGCGGGCCCTGGCCCGCAAGCTGGAGCAGGCCGGCTTCTCGACGCAGGAGAGTCTGGATTGCGGAGTCCTGCTGGAACGTGGAGGGGCTCCCCGGGATCTCCTGCGGGCCCGCCTGGTCTTCCCGATCTGCGATACCCAGGGGAGGGTCCTGGCCTTCGGAGGACGGGCCCTGGGCGATGCCCAGCCGAAGTACCTGAACTCCCCGGAATCCGCCTGCTATTCCAAGCGCCTGCACCTGTACGGCCTGCATCTGGCCCGGGGTCCGATCTCCAGGGGTGACGAGGCCGTGCTGGTGGAGGGCTACTTCGACGTGGTCTCGCTGCACCAGGCCGGTGTTCCCCGAGCCGTGGCCTCGCTGGGTACGTCCCTGACTACCGAGCAGGGCAACCTCCTGCGTCGCTACACCCACACCGCCGTACTGGCCTACGACGCCGACCCGGCGGGTGAACAGGCCACCCTGAAGGCCGCTGCGATCCTGGAGGATGCCGATCTGCGGGTCCTGGTGGCGCGGATGCCCGCCGGGGAGGATCCCGACTCGCTGGCTCGGCAGGGTTCCGAGGCGGTGACCGCCATGATCCGCTCGGCCGTCGGCCTGGTGGACTTCCAGATGGATTGCCTGGAGCGGACCCTGGACCTGGCCACTCCGGAAGGGAAAGAGGATTTCGTAAGAGAAGTCCTGCCCGCCATCGGGCGGATCCGGGATTCCGTGCGGCAGGACGCCTACCTGCGCAGGTTGGCCTATCGCACCGGGATCTCCGAGCAACGGCTGCACTGGCGCGTCCGGCGGGGAACTCGCAGCTCTCCGCGCGGTCACCAGGGGCAGCGGACGCTGGATGTCGAGGAGAGGCTGCTTCACCTCTGTGCCACCTTCCCTGAGTGGATTCCGGTGGTGCGGGAGATCGTCTCGGTCGAGATGGTCTCCCGGCAGGAGATGCGGCCTCTCTTCTCTGCCCTCCTGGGCCTGGAGGGACGCACCGAACCCGTGCCGCTGCGCGAGTTCCTGCCCTACCTCCAGGAAGAAGGAATGGTTTCCAGGCTGACGGAAATACTGGCCCAAGAGCCGCTGCA
>CAZQPM010000255.1:0-6190 GCA_964595195.1 uncultured Burkholderiales bacterium
GCCCGCTCCTGCGTGGGTAGGGGACGGCTGCCCTCGCGGGTCGGGCCCTCGGGTGGGCGGGTGGGATCCGCCGGGGGACCGCTGGCCAGGTTCTCCCGTCCCCGCTGGACGATGCCGAGGATCCGCGTGAGTTCGCCCTCCATGCCGTTGAGGATCCGCAGGACGTAGGCTTCGGTCTCGCGCCGCGTGCGCTGCGACCAGGCCTCGGCCTCCTCGCGAACCTGGTGGGCCCGGGCCTCGGCCTCGGCCTCACGGGTGCGGGCCCGCTGCTCGGCCTCCTCCAGCAGGCGGGACGCCTCCTGGCGAGAGCGGGCCACGATCTCGCTCTCCTGGACCCGCAGGGAGGACTCCTCCTGGGCAGCGCGCAGCATCTCGCGCGCCCGGTCCTGGGCCGTAAGCTCCACCTTTTCGGCCCGGGCGGCGGCCTCGTCGCGGATCCGCTGGTTCTCCCGGGCGACCCAGCGGGCCTGCTGGATCTCCTCGGGCAGGTCCTCGCGGGCGCGCTGCAACAGCTTCAGGAAGTTGTCCCGCCGGATGACCGAGCGGTCCTGCAGCATCCAGGGCATCCTCGGGCTGGCCTCGATGGCCTTCTCGAGGTCTTCGAGAACCTTGTAGATATCCACGCGGAGCTACCTCAACCTTCGAGCTCGACCCTCTGACCCCGGGCCGGCACGGGCGACAGGCCGAACTTCTCGCGCAGCCGGCGTTCCACGTAGGGCGGCACGAGGTCGGAGACGCTGCCACCCAACGAGGCGATCTCCTTGACCGAGCTGGAGCTCAGGAAGGCGTGCCGGTCTGCCGTCATCAGGAAGAGGGTGTCCACCTCGGGCGCCAGGTTCCGGTTCAGGAGCGCCATCTGGAACTCGAACTCGAAGTCCGAGACGGCCCGCAGGCCCTTCACGATGATCCGGGCCTGCTGTTCGCGCACGAAATCCACCAGCAGACCGGCAAAACTACCGACCCGGACGTTCCCCAGGTCGGCCAGGCACTCCTGCAGGATCTGCTGGCGCTCTTCCAGGGTGAACAGGGCGTTCTTGGCTGGATTGAGGACCACCGCCACGACCAGTTCATCCACCAGGGCCGCGGCCCGCTGGATGATGTCGAGATGCCCGTTGGTCAAGGGATCGAAGCTGCCCGGATAGATGGCGCGCCGCACGCAGACCTCCGCCTTCCTTCAGGAGCGATTCTCCCGGAGATCGGCTCCGGAAGTCGCGCCGCCCCTTCTCCGGGAGGCGGGGTGGACCTGCCGCCCGGGCTCAGCCCAGGTGCACCTGCCCGCGCAGGAGCGCACCGTCCGGGACCCGGGAGGGAACCCGGGCCAGCACCTCGACCTCGCCCAGGCACCGGACACCCCGGCCGAAGACCACCTCCCCGCGGACCGTCAGACTGGAGCACTCCAGCAGGCTGGGAGGCCCCTGGGGCATCCGCCGGGTGAGGTCCCCGACCCCGTGGAAGGCGTCCGGGTCCAGTTGGATCCGGGGTGGCACCGTGCGGGTCGGGTGCAGGCGGATCTGGAAGGAGGAGGTCAGGGTGTAGGCATCGGAACGGACGGCCAGCAGGTCCTCCAGGGTCTTGACGGGGGCGAAGCGGGTCCTGGGGACCCGCAGGGCCCGGGCGCCATCGAAGACCGAGATGGCCGCCCCCATGGCCGTCTCCAACTGATAGACCGCAACCGAGCTGGGATCCTTCGGATCGACGGTCTTGCGATTGACGATCAGGGGCAGATCCAGGACGCCCCCGCACCACTGCAGCAGCCCCTTCAGGGCCAGCAGGTCCACCCAGAGGTTGTTCGTGTTGAAGTAGCGGTACCGCTGGATGTCCTGGAAATCCTCGAGTTCGTCGGGGGGACACATGGCCACCTCGCGCAGCACCAGGCGCCCGTCCCGGCGCAGGGCCAGATGCCCCCCCTTGCGGTCGGCCTCGGTGCGGTCGGCCACCTCCATCAGGAAGGGCACCCTCCCGGCCCTCATCCAGGCGGGAATACGCAGGTCCAGGCCGGCGCCCAGGTTATCCACGTTGGACACGAAGAGATAGCGGAGCCCCTGCTGGATCAGGCTTTCCAGCATCCCCGAGCAGACCAGGCTGAGGTAGACGTCCCCGTGTCCCGGAGGGCACCATTCCAGGACCGGATCCTGGGGCCAGCGCACGGGTTTCAGGTCGTCCACCCGGACCTTGGGCACCTGCGACTGCAGCAGCTCCAACGGCACCTGCTGGTCCTTCAGGTGGGGGTAGCGCTCCAGGGCCCGCCGCGTCTGGACGCTGGTGTTGAAGCTGTTCATCAGGATCAGGGGCAGGTCGCCCCCGGTCGCCTGCCGGTGGTGCAGCACCTGGCGGGCCAGCACGTCCAGGAAGGTCAGCCCGTCGCGCAGCTCCAGCAGGGACTTGGGCCCGGACAGGCCCATCGTGGTGCCCAGCCCCCCGTTGAGGTTCAGCAGGGCCACGCTGTCCCGGAGATCCTCGCCCTCCGGGAGAAGGTCATCCAGGTGGGGCAGCTCCTCCACCGGGCGGATCACCTCGCGACCCAGGGTGCCCGTCTCGCCCTGCAGCAGTCGCAGGTAGTGGCGTCGGAAGGCCTCCACCTGCAGGGGATGCAGGCCCTTCTCCTCCATCCGGCGACCATGGGGTTCAAATGGGGCAGTGCTCATCAATATCGGGGACCTCCGAGCGCGCCGCCCCGAGCAACGGGGGCGTGGGCGCCCGCCTTCGCGGACCCCGGGCCGGGGACCTCCGCTCCCTCGGGGTTCAGCGCAGGGGAACGAAAAGGACTCCCCCGTGCTCGGTCACCTCGAAGCCCTCGGGTACCCGGCGATACACGCGCAGGACCTGGACCTCGCCCTGCCCCTCGGGGACCACCAGACGCCCTCCCATGGCCAGTTGATCCAGGAGCGCCGGCGGAACGCGGACAGGGGCTGCCGTGACCAGGATGGCTTGAAAGGGAGCCTGTTCGGGCCAGCCCAGGGCGCCATCGCCCACCTTCAACTGCACCCGGTAGCCCAGGGCCTCCAGCACCTCGGCGGCCCTGGCGGCCAGGGGAGCCAGGCGCTCGATGCTGTAGACCTGGGCGCCGCACTCGGCCAGGATGGCCGCCTGGTATCCGGAACCGGTGCCCACCTCCAGGACCCGAGCGCCGGGTTCGAGGTGGGCCAGTTCGGTCATCAGGGCCACGATGTAGGGCTGGGAGATGGTCTGCCCCAGGCCCAGCGGCAGGGCCCGGTCGCTGTAGGCCTCGGAACGGTCCTGGGGACGCACGAACCGTTCGCGGGGCACCGTCTCCAGGGCCCGCAGGACCCGAGCGTCCCGGATGCCCCGGGAGCGGATCGTGGAGTCCACCATCCACTGGCGCATGGTGCCTCGTTCCCCAAACGGGCGCAGGCTCCCTGTTCAAAGTCCGGAAACATCCCGGTCACACTCTGGCAACCTGGAGTTCACGGCAGTTCACACCCACCGCGCTACGATCGGTTCAGGGCCCCGCCAGCCGGCGGAGCCGGGATGAGGCCCCGCCAGAAGGCAGGGCGGGCGACTCCAGACACGGGGGACCGCGGACCATGGATCTGACCCGAAGAACCTGCACCGACCTTGAGAGGGAGCCCGAGACCGGTCACGGTCCTCGCGAGCGAATCCTCAGCCAGGGCCCGGAGGGCCTGACCGACTCGGAGCTGGTGGCGGTGCTGCTGGGTCCGGGCAGGACCGCCACCAGCCTGCGGGTGGCCGAGAACCTGGCCGGAAGCGGCGCCGCCCACCTGGCCAGCACCCCCCTGAAGGACCTGCTGCGCACCCGGGGCGTCGGCCCGGCCCGGGCGGCTGCGCTGGCCGCGGCCTTCGAACTGGGCCGCAGAGCCACGGCGGCGCCGGGCCCCTCGGTGGCCTCTCCGGAAGAGGCCTGGTGTCTGCTGGCCGACATGGGCGCGCTGCGCAAGGAGCACTTCCGGGCCCTCTACCTGGACGCCCGCCGCCGCCTGCTACAGACCGAGACGGTCTCGATCGGCACCCTGACCTCCAGCCTGGTGCACCCGCGTGAGGTCTTCCAGCCGGCCGTGGCCCACTCGGCCGCTGCCGTCCTGGTGGCCCACAACCACCCCAGCGGCGATCCCGAGCCCAGCCCCGAGGACCTGGCCCTGACCCGCCGGCTGCGTCAATCCGGCGAGATCCTGGGCATCGAGGTCCTGGACCATCTGGTCGTGGGCCGGGGCCGCTTCGTCAGCCTCAAGCAGCGAGGCGTCCTGTAGTCCCCGAAAGGGAAGGAATGGGGACTCGGGCGAAACATACCTGACGCGGGGCCAGACCGCATCTCCGGGTCGCCCACGCCCTGGAACGAATCGGGAACGAATACCGACCTGATTTCGACCTGTATCGACCTGTTTCAACCTGTTTCAACCTGTATGAAGACCGACTGCAAGGATTCCGCCAAGTGAAGATCGTCCTGGACGCCATGGGTGGAGACCACGCCCCGGAGGAGATCGTGCGGGGTGCCGTCCTCGCCACCAGATCCTGTCGCAGCGACCTGGTCCTGGTGGGCGACGAGGGGCGCCTCCAGCCCCTCCTGCGCTCCGAGCCCCCGGCGCGCCCGATCCAGGTGGTGCACACCGACGAGTTCATCGCCATGACCGACCCGGCGGGAACTTCCCTGCGCCAGCGCAAGCGGGCCTCGATGGTCCTGGCCGCCAACATGGTGCGCGACGGCGAGGCCCAGGCCTTCGTGTGCGCGGGCAACACCGCCGCACTGCACCAGGTGGCCCTGACCGGGGTCGGACGCCTGCCCGGGATCAAGCGCCCGGCCCTGGCCGTCGTCTTCCCCACCCAACCGCGGCCTTCGCTGGCCCTGGACATGGGAGCCAACGTGGACTGTCGCCCCGAGTGGCTGCTGCAATTCGCCCTGATGGGATCGGTCTACGCCCGCTTGGTGCTGGGCCGCCCCAACCCCCGAATCGGACTGCTCTCGCTGGGTTCCGAGGAGGGGAAGGGCAACAGCCTGGTGGCCGCGGCCACCCCCATGCTGAAGGCCTCGGGCCTGAACTTCGTGGGCAACGTCGAGCCCACCGGCTTCTTCCGGTCCGAGGTCGACGTGGCCGTCTGCGACGGCTTCTCGGGGAACCTGATCCTCAAGACGGGCGAAGCGGTGGCCGAGTGGTTCATGGGGCAGGTCCGCCAGGCCGCCGGGTCCTCCCCGCGGGCCCGCCTGGGAGGTTGGTTGCTGCGCCCGGCCCTGAAGGCCCTGGCCCGGTCGCACGACCATTCCGAGCACGGAGGGGCCATGTTCCTGGGCCTGAAGGGTCCGGTGATCAAGTGCCACGGCCGGGCCACGGCCCGGACCATCGAGAACGGGGTGCGCGTGGCCGAGGAGATCATCGCCGGCCACCTGGTGCAGCAGATCGAGGAGAGCCTGGCCCTGGAGTCGGCGCATCCCCCCCACCCGGACCCGGAAGGGTGACTCCGCGCGCCCTCCACCTGGCCGCGCGGATGGCCGAGTATCTGCGCCAGGAGTACCGGGACCGCTGTCGGAACCGGGGGCCCATGGAGCGCCTGCTGGAGTCCTTCCAGGAGCGAGCCTCCAGCCTGCCCCCCGAGGAAGGCCGGGTGCTGATGCGGATCGTCCGGCCCCTCCTCGGTTACGCCGACCTCTCGGCGGGCGAACGCCAGCACCGGGTCGTGCAGGTGGGACGCGACCTGGTCCGCCTGAGCTCCCCGGCACCGGTGGCCGAACCCGCCCCCGCGATCGCAGCCGTCGCCCGCCCACCCGCCGGAGTGGCCACCCTGAACCTGCGCGCCGACGTCCAATACCTCAAGGGGGTCGGACCCAAGCTGGGGGCCCTCCTGGGCAAGCTGGGCGTGCAGGGGGTCGGCGACCTCTTGACGCACTTCCCCCGCCGCTGGGAGGACCGCACCCGCCTGACCAGCGTGGCCGGCGTCCGACACGAAGCCCTGGAGGGGGTGCGCGGCGTGCTGGGAGCCATCCTCGAGAAGAAGCCCCGCCCGGGTCTGACGATCCTGCAGGCCCCCCTGACCGACGCCAGCGGCAGCCTGATGTTGACCTGGTTCAACCAGAAGAACGCCCTGCGGAACCTGCGCCCCGGACAGACGGTGGTGGCCTTCGGCAAGGTGGAACGCAGCCAGTTCGGCATCCAGATGCACAGCCCCGAAATCGAAGGGGAGCAGGCGACGTCGATCGTGACCGGCCGCATCGTGCCGGTCT
>CAZQPM010000256.1:0-6119 GCA_964595195.1 uncultured Burkholderiales bacterium
CCACCCCCGCAGCTTCGCCCGCTCCCGAGGCTCCGGAGGTCGCCCCCGCGGACGGTGCGCCAGGACCCCAGGGTCCGCCGGCACCGGAGGCCTCTCCCCGGCCCGAAGCGCCGCCTGCGGACGCTTCTCCCTGCCCGCCCGCCCCGGCTCCCTCCCCTTGAGACGGCCCGGTCTGGTCCTGCTGCTGCTGGTCCTGATGGCGGCCTGCGGGCGGGCTCCCCAGGCCCGGCCGGTGCATCTGGAACTCTGGACCATCCAGTTGCGCCCCCGCTTCGATGCTTACGTGCACGGGGTGCTGCGGCGCTTCGAGGCGGACCACCCCGGCGTTCAGGTGGAGTGGATCGACCTCCCCCAGAAGAGCGCTCTGCAGAAGCTGATGGCGTCGATCGCCGGCGGAGTGCCTCCGGACCTGGTGAACCTGAATACCAGCACGGCCCTGCTGCTGGCCCAGAATGAGGCCCTGGTGGATCTGGGGCAGGCCCTGCCCGCCGGGGTTCGGGGCCGCTACTTTCCCAATCTGTGGGAGGCAGCCCGCTATCGCGGGGGGCTCTACGCCTTACCCTGGTATCTGTCCACCCGGGTGCTGATCTACAACAAGGCCCTGTTGACCCGGGCCGGTCTGGATCCCGATCGGCCGCCCCGGACCTGGGAGGAGGTGGCCCGGGTGGCCCGGGCGGTGCGCGCCCGGACCACCGCCTACGGCTACATCCCGGTGGTCCGCCTGGTGGACGACTGGCGGATGTGGGGGGTCCCGATCTGCGAGCCGGGCACCGGGCGGGCCCTCTTCGACACGCCCCAGGGGGCGGCTCGCCTGGAGTGGTACTCGGGCCTGTACGCCGAGGGGGTGATTCCCCGGGAGAGCCTGACCGAGGGTTTCCAGGGGGCCCTGGATCGCTACAAGCAGGGCTCGTTGGCCTTGTTGGAGGCCGGTCCCCAGTTGCTGCTGAAGATCCAGTCCGATGCCCCTTCGATCTACGCCCGGTCGGGGGTGGCCCCCCTGCCCGAGACACCGACCGGGACCCTGCCCGCCTCGCTGATGAACCTGGTGGTTCCCCGATCCTCCAAGAATCGGGACCTGGCGGTCGAGTTCGGCGTCTTCTTGACCAACCCCCAGAACCAGTTGGCCTTCGCCCGCGAGGTTCCCCTGCTGCCGTCGACGGTGGAGACGGCTGGCGACCGGTTCTTCCGAGTGGGGAAGGGAGACCCGCTGCAGGACCGGGCCATCCGCCTCTCGGTGGAGCAGTTGCCGAGGGCGCGCGACTTCTCGCTGGGCCTGCCCCGGCAGCAGGACCTGGAGAGGACCCTGAAGGAGGCGGTCGAGGCCTCCCTCTACGGGCGGTTGAGCGCCCGGGAAGCCCTGCACCGGGCGGCCCGGGAATGGGACCGGATCCTCGGCGTCCCGGCGGACCGCTGAGGTCCGGCCGGGCGGCGACCGCTTTCGATCGAGCCGGGCCGGCGGGCAGGAGGGCCGCAGGTCCGGGCGCCGAAAGGGCGGCCCCAACATGCGCAGCGATTCGGCAATGACCCTGGACGAACTCCGCCGGGAGGTTCTGGCCTTCCGGGACGAGCGGGACTGGGCCCAATTCCACCAGCCCAAGGACCTGGCCGTGGCCCTCTCGATCGAGGCCTCCGAGGTCCTGGAGTTGTTCCGTTTTCGGAGCGACGCCGAGGTGAAGGGCCAGGTCGAGGCCGGCGACGTCACGGATCTGGCCCACGAACTGGCCGACGTCCTCTACTGGGTGCTGTTGCTGTCCCACGAGGTCGGGGTGGACCTGGCCAGCGCCATGGAGGAGAAGCTGGCCTTCAACGCGCAGCGCTACCCTGTGGAGCTGTCCCGAGGGCGCAAGGAGAAGTACACCGCCCTGCGGGCCGTCCGGGAGGACTCGGAAGCCCAGCCCGAGCCCGGTCCCGTCGAGGTCGCCGTGCGCGTCGCGAAACCGACGCTGCTGCGACGCGCGGGCGAGGCCTCCTCCGACGAATACGCGGCTGCGCTGGAGGATTTCGACTTCCCTTCGGGGCCCTCGTGAGCCCGCGCCGGCAGGCGCGGGTGGCCTGGTTGTTCATGACCCCGGCCCTGCTGGTCCTGGGGGTCTTCACCTTCTATCCGATCCTCTGCGGTGTGCTGCTGGCCTTCTTCGACTTCAACCTGCTGCGGCACACGCCCGAGGGTGTCCTGGCGGCGCCCCGCTTCGTGGGCCTGGAGAACTTCGAACGCCTGGTTCACGACCGCTACTTCTGGATCGCCCTGCGAAACTCGCTGCTGTACCTTCTGGTCGTGCCCCTCCTGCAGTTCGTGTCGATCCTGGTGGCCGTCGCGGTGAACCAGCCCCTGCGCGGGATCCGTCTGTTCCGGACGGCCCTGTACCTGCCTGTGGTCACCTCGGTCGTGGTGGTGGGCATCGCCTGGAAGTGGGTGCTGCGCTCGGAGGGGCTGGCCAATCAGGTCCTGGCGGCCGTCGGGGCGGGCCGCCTGGCTCACTGGCTGGGGCGGCCGGAGTGGTTCCCCGTACCCTGGCTGACCGACCCCGACCTGGCGTTGGTCTCGGTGATGTTCGTCACGGTCTGGCAGGGGGTCGGCTACTACATGATCCTCTACCTGGCGGGTCTCCAGAGCATCTCCTCGGAACTGGAGGAGGCCGCGCGCCTGGATGGCGCGGGTTTCTGGGATGTCTTCGGCAGGGTCACCCTGCCTCTTCTGCGCCCCACCATCGCGCTCTGCACCATCATCTCGTGCATCTCGGCCCTGAAGGTCTTCGGCGAGATCTACGTGATGACGGCAGGGGGGCCCCAGAACGGGACGCTGACCATGGTCTTCTACATCTACAACCGGGCCTTCGAGGGCTTCGAGATGGGCTACTCGGCGGCGATCTCCCTGGTCCTGGCCTTGGTGGTGGGGGCGATCTCCTATCTGAACTACCGCTACTTCCAGGAGGGCGGCCTTTCGAGCTACTACTGATTCCGGCGGGGAGGGTTCCCTGCCGGGGGCGAGAACCGCGGGCCCATGGATCTCGCACGTGTCCTCGCCGAACGCCTGGGCGTTCGCCCCGCCCAGGTGGCCTCGACCATCGAGTTGCTGGACTCCGGCAACACCGTTCCCTTCATCGCCCGGTACCGCAAGGAGGTCACCGGTGGCCTGGATGACGAGCAACTGCGGAACCTCGAGGAGGGGCTGACCGGTCTGCGGGCCTTGGAACAGAGGCGGGCGGCGATCCTGGAGTCGGTCGACAAGCAGGGGAAGCTGACACCGGACCTGCGGCGGCAACTGGAGGAGGCCTCGACGCTGACGGCGCTGGAGGATCTCTACCTGCCCTACCGACCCAAGCGGCGAACGCGGGCCCAGGTGGCCCGGGAGAAGGGCCTGGAACCCCTGGCGGCGCGGATCCTGGCCCAACGCCCCGGGGGACCGGCCCCCGAGGCCGAAGCCCGGAGCTTCCTCGGCACCGAGGTCGGTTCGGTGGAGGAGGCCCTGGCCGGCGCCCGCGACATCGTGGCCGAAACGGTCTCCGACGACTCCCGGGTGCGCGGTCCCTTGCGCGAGAAGGCCGTGCGTTGGGGAGTGCTCGGCTCCAAGCGGGCCCCGAAGGGCGAGGACCCCAAGGGGGTCTACCAGACCTACTACGAGTTCACCATGTCCGTCGAGCGGATCCGGCCCCACCAGGTGCTGGCCCTCAACCGGGGCGAGGCCGAAGGGGTCCTGCGCGCGGATCTGGACATCCCCGAGCGCGACTGGCGCGAATCCATCGAGGGCGTCTACCGGGCCGACCGGCGTTCGCCCTGGGCCGGTCACCTGGGCCAGGCGGCCGAGGACGCCGCCCACCGCCTGCTGCTGCCAGCGATCGAGCGGGACGTGCGCCGGCACCTGACCGATGAGGCCGAAAGGCACGCCATCGGGATCTTCGCCCAGAACCTGCGCAGCCTCCTGAGCGGTCCCCCTCTGGCGGGGCACACGGTGGTCGGTCTGGACCCCGGATTCCGGACCGGCTGCAAGGTCGCGGTGGTGGACCCTACCGGGCGCGTCCTCCAGACCACCGCAATCCATCCCCACCCGCCCCAGAACCAGCGCCGCGAGGCCCTGGAGACGCTGCGCCGCCTGGTATCCGATTACGGCGCCACCCTGGTGGCGGTGGGGAACGGCACCGCCTCGCGGGAGACCGAGAGCCTGGTGGCCGAACTGCTGCGCCAGGTCCGGGGAGTCCACTACGTGATGGTCAACGAGGCCGGGGCCAGCGTCTACAGCGCCAGCGCCCTGGCTCGCGAGGAGTTGCCCGGGATGGATGTGACGCTGCGCGGGGCGGTCTCGATCGCCAGACGATTGCAGGATCCCCTGGCCGAACTGGTCAAGATCGAACCCAAGTCGATCGGCGTGGGCATGTACCAGCACGACGTCAACCAGACCCACCTGGCCCAGGCCCTGGAGCGGGTCGTCGAGGATGTGGTCAATCGGGTGGGGGTGGACGTCAACACGGCGTCACCGGCACTGTTGACCCACGTGGCCGGTGTGGGTCCGAAGCTGGCCCGGAATCTGGTCGAGTATCGGGACCAGAACGGCCCCTTCGACCGGCGCAAGGATCTGCTCAGGGTGCCGGGACTGGGCCCCCGGTCCTTCCAACAGGCAGCGGGATTCCTCAGGATCCGGGATGGCAGGGAGCCTCTGGACGCTACGGCCATTCATCCCGAGAGCTACCCGGTGGCCGAGGCCGTCCTTGAGCGCGCCGGCCTGTCGCTGAAGTCCAGCCTGACCCAGCGGGCATCGGCCCTGGAGGCCCTGCGCCGCCAGTCCTCCGTGGCTGATCTGGCCCGGGAACTGGGCACAGGCCAGCCGACGCTGACCGATATCCTGGAACAGTTGGTCCGCCCGGGCCGCGATCCGCGCGAGGATCTGCCGGCGCCCCTGCTGCGCAGCGACGTCCTGGCCCTGGAGGACCTCAAGCCGGGTCTGCGCCTGCACGGAACCGTGCGCAACGTGGTGGACTTCGGGGCCTTCGTCGACGTCGGGGTCAAGCAGGACGGTCTGCTGCATGCCAGCCAGGTTCCCCGCGGGCGGGGCCTGAGCGCCGGCGACGTGGTCGAGGTGACCATCCTGAAGGTGGAACCCGAGCGCGGTCGCATCTCGCTGGGGTGGGTCAACGCTGGCTGAGCCCTTTTCAGTTCGCGGTGCCGGCTCCCTGCTGCTGGTGAGCCTGGTAGCGGCGCAGGATCTTTTCGGGGTACTGCCTCATCTCGCGGTACTTGCCAGCCGCACCCTGGCGATAGATCTGCACGCATGCCAGATACAGCGGGGTCTGGCCGGGGTTGGTCGGGTCTCCGACCAGGTTGTTCCAGTCTCGGGGGTCCAGGCCCCGGTCGTAGGCCAGGGCCATGGCCCGCAGGACCGTCCCGCCGCCCCCGTTGTAGGCGGCCAGCACCAGGGGCCAGCACTGCTCGGTGGAGGGCGGCCCCAGGGTTTCGTAGGCCTGGGCCACCCGGGCCGCGTAGGGACAGTCCTCGGGTTTGCGGCCCAGGAGTTGGTGATACCGGGCGGGGTCCAGGACGGCCCGGGCCTTCTCGGCCAGGACCCGGACTCCCGCGGGCACGGCGTGCCGCGGGTCACGGGCCGTGCTCCAGTTCAGGCCGAAGCGGCGGGCCGTGTCCGGAGTCAACTGGACCAGGCCCAGGGCGCCCGTGGCGCTGACGGCCTGGGGGTTGAACGCGCTTTCGGCCGCGATCAGCGACTTGAACAGCGTCGGGGGAAGTGGGACCTCGGGGTGGGGCCAGGTGGACTGCACGGCCTGCAGGATCGCCTGGTTGTACAGGTTCTCGCGGGCGCCGTAGCCCCACGCGGTCTGCATGTCCGCCTCCGACCAGACGGGGCGCTCGGGCACCTTGGCCGGCATCGGGGGTAGGGGCTCGAAGGGAATCAGGAAGAGGTCCGGAGCAGGGACGCTGATGGGCACGAAGGGCGCTGGGGCCGCCGGGGTTTCGTTGCTCCAGGCTTCGGGGGCTGCGCAGGACAACGAAGCTGCCACCAGCAGGGCCAGGATCTCTCGGCGCATCCGGGTCCTCCCTCAAGAGTTTGGAATGGCCTGGGAAGCCAGAAGCCGAAAGGTTCTCGGGAGGTTTGGCCATTCCCTTCCTGGGGA
>CAZQPM010000257.1:0-6103 GCA_964595195.1 uncultured Burkholderiales bacterium
TCGGGCAAGCAGGCCATCGAGCCGTACGGCATCGAGGCCTTCAATCGGCGGTGCCGCGACTCGGTGATGACCTACGAGGGTGCCTGGCGGCGCATGACCGAGCGCATCGCCTTCTGGGTGGACCTCGACGACGCCTACATGACGATGTCCAACAACTTCGTCGAGAGCGTCTGGTGGTCGCTGAAACGCCTCTGGGAGAAGGACCTCCTGTACCTGGGTTACAAGGTGGTGCCCTATTGCGCCCGCTGCGGCACCCCCCTGTCCACGGCCGAGGTGGGTCTGGGCTACCGTGACGTCGAGGACCCCTCGATTTACGTCCGTTTCCCCCTGCAGGACCCGGCCGCGCTGGGTCTGCCCGACGGTTCCTCCTTGCTGGTGTGGACCACCACGCCCTGGACGCTGCCGGGCAACACCGGGGCCGCCGTGCACCCGACCATGGACTACGTGGTCGTGCGGCGGGACCAGGAGATCCTGATCCTGGCCGAATGCCGACTGGAGAGTGCCCTGGGCGGCGACACGCCCATCGAAGTCCTCAAGCGCCTGAAGGGTGCCGACCTGGAGGGCGCCGGCTACCTGGCACCCTACCGATGGTTCGACTTCGCCGGCAAGAAGGGGCATCGGGTCGTGCTGGGCGACTTCGTGACCGCCGACGACGGTTCGGGGATCGTCCACCTGGCTCCGGCCTTCGGCGCCGACGACCTGGAGGTGGGCCGGCGCCACGACCTGCCCGTGGTCCACTCGGTCAAGTCGGACGGGCACTTCCGGGATGAGGCTGGCTTCCTGGCCGGTGCCTGGTTCAAGGACGCCGATCCGCAGGTCATCCAGGACCTGCGCGCCCGCGGCCTGATGTTCCGGGTGGCCCGCCACGTGCACTCCTACCCGCATTGCTGGCGCTGCGCGAACCCGCTGATGTACTACGCCACGGACTCCTGGTTCATCCGGAACACCAGCCTGAAGGACCGGCTGATCCAGAAGAACCAGGACATCGACTGGCATCCGGCCCACATCCGGACCGGCCGCTACGGCGACTGGCTGAACAACCTGGTCGACTGGGCCCTGTCCCGCTCGCGCTATTGGGGCACCCCGCTGCCCATCTGGGTCTGCGACTCGTGCGACCACAAGGAGGCCATCGGTTCCTTCCAGGAGCTGGCCGAGCGCTCGCGGACACCCCTGGACGTCGGCTCGGCCGACTTCGATCCCCATCGGCCCTACGTCGACGCCGTGGTCTTCGACTGCCCCCGATGCGGAAGCGCGATGCACCGGGTCAGCGACGTGATCGATTGTTGGTATGATTCGGGCTCGATGCCCTTCGCCCAACTGCACTACCCCTTCGAGAACAAGGAGCTCTTCGAGGCTTCCTTCCCCGCGGACTTCATCTGCGAGGGTCTGGACCAGACCCGGGGATGGTTCAACTCCCTGCACCAGATCGGCGTGATGGTCTTCGATTCGATCGCCTACAAGACGGTGATCTGTCACGGCCTGGTGCTGGACGAGAACAGCGAGAAGATGTCCAAGAGCCGCGGCAACGTGGTCGATCCCTGGGACGTGCTGAACGCCCACGGGGCGGATGCCCTGCGCTGGTACCTCTACACCTCGGCCCCGCCCGAGCACAACCGCCGCTTCTCGGTGGGACTGGTCGGCGAGGCCTCACGGCACCTGAACACCTGGTGGAATACCTGGCAGTTCTTCCTGCTGAACGTCAACGCTGCAGAGGTGGACCTGGGTCGGGAGATCCCCTACCCGGAACGGACCGACCTGGACCGCTGGATCCTGGCCCGACTGCAGGGCACCATCCAGGAAGTCACCCAGGCCCTGGACGACTTCGACCCGACCCGGTCGGCTCGGGCCCTGGAGAGCCTGGTGGACGACCTGTCCAACTGGTACGTGCGCCGGAGCCGCCGCCGCTTCTGGGATGGGGATTCGGCGGCCTACAAGACCCTGTACGATTGTCTGGTCACCCTGGCCCGACTGCAGGCTCCCTTCACGCCCTTCCTGGCCGAGGCCAGTTGGCGCAACCTGGTTCCGCCCGTCGACCCGCAGGCCCCCGCCAGCGTCCATCTGGCGTCCTGGCCCGAGGTCGACCCCAGCCTCGTGGATGCCGAGCTCACCCAGGATGCAGCCATCACCCTGGAGGCCGTGTCGGTCGGGCGAGCGGCCCGCAGCGCCTCCAAGCAGAAGGTGCGCCAACCCCTGGCCGAGGTCCTGATCCGCCCCCGCTCCGCCACGGAACAGAAGGGCCTGGAGCGGTTCCGGGAGCACATCCTCGACGAGTTGAACGTCAAGGCACTGCGCTTCCTGGGGGCCGACGAACCCTTCCTGGATTACGCGTTGAAGCCCAACCTGCCCGTCCTGGGCCCTCGTTTCGGCAAGAAACTGGGAGGCCTGCGGCGTGCCCTGCAGGAAGCGGACGCCCGCCAGGTGGCCAGCCTGGCGCGGCGGGGTGAGGAGATCCCCCTGGTGGTGGACGGCGAGACGCTGACCCTGGCCTCGCAGGATGTGCTGGTCGAGGTGCGCTCTCCCGAGGGCTATGCCGCCGAGGAGGACGCGGGCCTGATGGTGGCGGTGTCCACCACGATCACCGAGGAACTGCGCCTGGAAGGCCTGGCCCGAGATGTCGTGCGCCATGTCCAGGAACTGCGCAAGACGGCCGACTTCGAGATCAGCGACCGGATCCTGACCTGGATCGCCGAGGATTGGGGCGAGCTGCGTCTGGCCGTGGAGACCCATCTCCCGTCCATCCTGGCCGAGACGCTGAGTCTGCAGGTGACCTTCGCCGAACCTCCGGCGGACGCCGAGACCACCCGGGTCGAGCTGACCCGAGGTGGGCCCGCCTTCCGCCTGGGCGTCCGGCGCCAGCCGACAGGTGGCCCTCAGTAGACACGATGCCGGGGGGTGGAGCGGACTTGCCGTGGGGGAGCCCGACTCCAAGAATTGGAGGATGATGGTGGACGGAATCTACGTCTGGGAAGAGCGAAACGAAACGGATCGGTTCCTGCTGAAGGGATTCCTCAAGGAGGAGCCCATGGTCTTCTATGCCCGGATCGTCGACAACCAGGGAACGGTCCGGTGGTCCGAAAGGTTCGGATCCCGGGACAAGGCCCGAGCGGCGCTGGTCCAGAGGGTTCCGGACGAGGCGCGTTTCCTCAAGGGCGCCCTGCCCCCCGAGGACTGACCCTACCCGCCGGACGCCGGCGGGTAAGGTCAGTCCTCGACTCAGGTGCGGTCGACCCCGTAGACCATCTTCTCGAAGGTATCGGCCATGCGACCCAGATACTGGAGGATCCGGGCGCCCTCCTCGGGCGTTCCGGTCTCCAGTTCCATGGTGTCGGCCAGGACGATCCCACCCTGGAACAGGGCGAAGGCGCCGTGGGTCAGGCTGGCGTTCAGCTCCATGGCGGTCTTCAGGAGTTGCGGCGGTACCTTGTCCGACCCGCTGACCGGGGTATAGAAGCGGATGTAGGGGCGGCCTTCCTCCTCGAAGGGATAGGCGCGCACGACCTGGTGACGGTTGCTGGCCGTGGAGAGCGTCAGGGTGGTCTCTTCCTGCTCGATGTCCTCGGCCCGGACCGCGGACGCCATCTCGGCAACCTGGTCGACGAATCTTGAGAAGTCCATGTCGGCTCCTGTCTGGCGGCCCGGCCGCCTGGGTCTGGTGGTTGCGCCGTGTTCGGTCTGCCCCCGTGTCGACCCTTCATCGATGGACGAGGGGGGCCACCCGGGCTGATACCACCCTGGCTGAACGGGCGTTCGCTCTGCTATAATCCCCAGGCTCGTGGCGTGGGCCCGGCCCGGGTCGGCGGGATTCCAGCGGGGGCTTCCAGAAAGGCTTGACGATGGCAGTCCAGCAGCAATCCAGCCGCGGAGGGAACGGAGTCTCCGACCCTTCGGCCTGGGGGGCACATGTCGCCCCTCCCGGGGAGGCGTGCACCCCGGCCCACCGCGAGTGGACCGAACCCTTCAACTCCTTCAATTCCTGGAAGGGTCTTCTGTACCGCGAGCATTACCAGGCGATCCTGGAAGGCCGGCTTCTGCCTCCCATCGAGGCGGCGATCGACCCGACCTATTCCTGCAACGTGGATTGCGTGTGGTGCAACTCCCGGCGGGTCCTGCGCCAACCGGGGGTCGCCGGACAGGGATTGCAGGCCGATCATCTGGTCCGCCTGGTCTCCTTCCTGGCCGATTGGGGCGTGCGCGGCTTCTGCTTCGCAGGCGGCGGCGAGCCGACCCTGCATCCGGCCCTGTGGGATGCCCTGCAGATCGCCCGTCAACGGGGTCGCGAGAACGCCATCCTGACCAACGGGATCTGCCTCGACGAGGACCGCAAACGCGAGATCGCCGTCACCACCTGTCGTTGGATCGGGGTGTCGCTGGACGCCGGCACGCCCGAACGCTACGCGCAGGTCAAGAACACCGACCCCGACAACTTCCGCAGGGTCCTGGAGAACGTCGCCGCGATGGTCGACCTGGCGCGGCAGCACGGTTCCCACTGCGAGATCGCCATCAAGTATCTGATCCATCCCAGCAACGCCGACCAGATCCTCCAGGCCTGCACCCTGGCCCGTGACCTGGGCGTGGCCCACTTCCACGCCCGTCCCGCCGCATCCGAGAACATCGAGGGCCTCGGCGGGCGGCTGCAGTTCCCCATGGAATGCATCGATGAGCAGTTGGAGCGCTGTCTGGAGCTGCAGACGCCCACCTTCAAGACCTTCGGGGTCCGCCATAAGTTCACGCGGACCTTCAACCTCGAGCACGGCTTCTCGCGCTGCTGGTCGGCCCCCCTGGCCATCCAGTGCGGTGCCGATGGCCGGGTCTACCACTGCATCGACTGGCGGGGCAACAAGGACTTCGTCCTGGGGACGCACTGGCCCGACCCCGAGCGGATCCTGGAGTTCTGGGGGTCTCCCGGGCACCTGCAGAGGATGCGCAGCATCCAGGTCGACAAGTGCCCGCGCTGCACCTACGGCGTCTACGCCCGCCAGATCGAGAACGCCATGGTCGACGATCGGATGTGCGTGAATTTCCCCTGACCTGGGGGATGATGGGGGGGGAGGGGCGAATCCTGCCGCATGTACCGTCGGATCCTGGTCCCCGTGGACGGTTCGGAGCACTCGGAAGCTGCGCTTCCCCACGCCGTGGCCCTGGCCCGGGCCCTGGGCAGTCACATCGAGTTGGTCCGGGCCGTCGTGGCTCCCACGCTGGTCGGGCCCATGAACGAGGTGGCCCTACCTCCCTCCTTCGATGCCGGAAAGGAACGGCGGGCCGTGGAGTCCTACCTGGAGGGTCTGGCGGAAGGCGTCCGGGCCCAGGGGATCAGCATCTCGTGCATGGTCCTGGAGGGGCCACCCGGGCAGGTCGTCCTGCAGCATCTGCGTCGTAACCGACCCGACCTGCTGGTCATCTCGTTTCACGGCCGCCGCGGTCTGCGCCGCTGGCTCTATGGCAGCACCGCCGAGTTGATCTCCCGGCGCTCCCCCTGTCCGGTCCTGACCGTCAAACCCGGGATGTAGGAAGCCGGAACGGTCGAGGTGGCGGGGAAGGCGGATGCGGGTGCCGGCGCCTCGGGGGATGCCGGCTGGGCAGCCGCGGCTCGCGGGTCGTGCGCAGGGCCCGGCTTCCCTGACAGGGTGTGTCAGGGAAGCCGACTAGGATCCGGAGGAGACCGCGAGCGATTCCTGTCCGGTCTCCGAGGGAGGCGGCGATGATCCTGATCCGGACCCGACAGCTCTGCAGCCGACTGCTGCTGGGAGGGTTGCTGCTCGTCCCCTGGGTCTGCAGGGCCCAGACCATCGACCACTTCACCCTCCAGGCGATCACCGTCACGGGCGTCGCCGCGGAGTACGTCACGGGAACGGGCCAGACCGGGGCCAGCGAACGCTTCCTGACGGGCAGGGGGCGCTTCTACGACTCCCAGGGGCGCCCGATCCGACCGGGTGGGGATCTGGCTCGAGGCGACGTGCTCTACGTCGTGTATCGGGGTTCGGACCGCGACCGGACGGTGCTGACCGGCGTGTTGCGTCCCTCGGTGGACCCGGAGAAGTCGCCGACCTACCCATCCGTGATCGGTTTGCGATATAATATTCGTGCACTCGTATAGCTTAAGAAA
>CAZQPM010000258.1:0-6044 GCA_964595195.1 uncultured Burkholderiales bacterium
AGTCGGCAGCGCCTACCAGGTGGTGGGCCACCAGTCCCAGGTCTTGCGTTCCTGTCCGTTCATCGTGAACGAGGACTGGAAGTCGCCGCCATGAGTGGCGTTCACCGAGGTGATGCCCTTGTCCTGGACGGTGGCCAGCTCGCCGGCGTCGACGATGCCGTCCTTGTTGGTGTCCTGCCAGGTGTAGTGGTTCTCCAGCTCGGCGCCCGAGAGCTTGCCGTCCTGGTTGGCGTCGGAGAGCTGGCGCATCTTCTCGTAGCCGTCGGCGTACTGGCCGCCCTGGTCCCCGTAGAGCTCACGGCCCGAGACTTCCAACTTGCCCGTCTTCTTGTACTCGGCGATCTGGGCGTCCGACAGCTTCAACAGCAGGCCGTCCTTGCCGCCGGTCCACTCGGTGAGTTCCTTGCGGCCGTCGCCATCCAGATCGAAGAGCACCTTCTGGCCGCCCAGGTCACCCTGCTCGGCGTGAGGACGCCACTCGCCGTTCTCCACGTCGGGCGTGCCGCTGCCGTCCAGGTCCAGCATGATCGGGCTGGCGGACTTGCCGCCCCACTTCTCGCGGATTTCGACCAACTGCCAACCGGTGGTGCTGGACGAAGCCGTGCCATCGGGACCCTTGACCGAGGAGTTGGCCTCCACCTTCTTGTAGATGTAGCCCGTCTGACTCTCGGTGTTGTAGTAGATCCGGGTGTCGCCACCCTCGTCGATGTGGCCGATCTTCTTGCCGTTGGCGTCCTTCCAGTCGGTGACCTCGTGCTTGCCGTGCTGGAAGTACCACTTCTCGGGGTTGCCCTCGGTGATCTTGACGTTGGACGGGCTGGGGTTGATCCCGGCGTAGGCGCCGGCCCCGGTGGGCTGGGCCGGCTGGCCGTAGCCGTAGTTCTGGCCGTAGCCGTAGGGTTGGCCATAGCCCGTGCCCTGGGTCTGGCCCATCCCCATGCCGCCGCCCATCATGCACATCATCAGCATCATCATCAGCATCTGGGGGTTCATGCCCATCTGCTGACCGACGCCGAAGCCTCCCATCATCCCGCCGCCGAAGCCGGCGGGCTGGAACGAGCCGAAGCCCATCGTCATGCTCATCGAGAAGCCGGTATTCATCCCGAAGCCGCCGAACGGGATGCCGCTGCTCATCATCGGGTTCATCCCGAACATCGAACCGCCGTAGGAATCCATCCCGAAGGAGTTCATCCCGGGCATTCCACCGACCAGACCGGTGTTGCCGGCCATCAACTGCCGCTGGTTCGCGTCGTTGACCATCATCTGGAACTGCGCGACTGAGTTGGCTTGAGTGAGCACGGTAGGAGCCTCCAAATCCTGGTTTGTCTTGTCGACTGTATCACGACGTCCCCGGCCAAGGTAAAGACCCCGTGGCATGTTCGTCCAGGCCGACGTCGAGACCGGACCGCGAGGCCGCGACCCGGTCCGGGCGGAGGATTCCCCACCCTGCCGTCGAAGCGCTGGTCCCCCGCGGGGCAGAACCTCCAGATCATGGATCCGCCACTGGGATCCACCGCCAGGATCCGCCGCTTGGATCCATCGGTTCGGTTGGACCGGGAAGCGTATCCAGAGACAGGAGAGGTCGGCCTTGGGGTTTTTTGTGTCGGAGTCGAGCGCCCCCCAAGGCAGCCCCGGAGAGGAAGGCCCACGATGTCCACCCGCAACGAGGCGGTCCACGAGATCACCCGCCTGTATCGCGACCACGTGAACCCGGACCTGGCCCGGGTGATCCGGATCACGGGGCTGGGCACCCTGGAGGACCGGGCCGAGGGCGCGCGGGTCTGGGACCACGAGGGTCAGGAGTACCTGGACATGGCGGGCGGCTACGGGATGTTCAGCCTGGGCCATCGCCACCCCGAGGTCGTCCAGGCCGTGTCCGAGCAGTTGCACCGGATGCCCATGTCGGCCAAGGTCTTCCTGAGCCCGGTGATGGCCCGCCTGGCTGCGGCCCTGGCTCGGGTGGCCCCCGGGGCCCTGCAGTATTCCTTCTTCTGCAACAGCGGCACGGAAGCCGTCGAGGGCGCCCTGAAGCTGGCGCGCCTGGCGACGGGGCGCACCGACTTCGTGGCCACCCACGGAGCCTTCCACGGCAAGTCCACCGGGGGTCTGGCCGTCTCGGGCCGCCCCGGCTACCGCGAGCCCTTCCAGCCCCTGATGCCCGGGGTCGCGCACGTCCCCTTCGGCGACCTGGAGGCTCTGGACCAGGCCGTGGGCCCCGACACCGCGGGGGTGATCCTGGAGCCGGTCCAGGGCGAAGGGGGGATCCACGTGGCCCCCGACGGCTACCTCGCGGGGGCCCGCGAAGTCTGCACCCGGAAGGGCGCGCTGCTGGTGGCCGATGAGGTGCAGACCGGCCTGGGCCGGACGGGCCGTCTCTTCGCCGTCCAGCACTGGGGTGTGGAACCAGACCTGATGGTCCTGGCCAAGGCCCTGGGAGGCGGGGTCATGCCGATCGGCGCCATCCTGGGTACCCCGGAGGTCTGGAAGGCCTTCCGGGGCCGCCCCCTGATCCACACCTCCACCTTCGGCGGCAACCCCCTGGCCTGCGCCGCGGGCCTGGCGACCCTGGAGATCCTGGAGCGCGACCGCCTGCCCGAACGCGCCGCCGAGTCCGGAGCCTGGTTCCTGGCCCGCCTGCGGGATCTGGTGGACCGCTTCCCGGACCTGTGTGCCCAGGCCCGGGGCCTGGGCCTGATGGTGGGTCTGGAGTTGAGGGAGGAGCGCTTCGGCGGCTCGATCATCTCCGAGATGGCCCACCAGAAGGTCATCGCCGTCTACACGCTCAACCAACCCAAGGTGATCCGCTTCGAGCCGCCGCTGGCCATCGGCCGGGAGGACCTGCAGCGTACCCTCGACGCCCTGGAGGTCTCGATGCGCCGCACCCGCGAACTCTTCGGTCTGGATACAGCGGTGACCCTTTCCTAGGAGGTCCTTGTCTTGCCCTACGTCGAGAAGAGCATCATCATCCACGGCGCCCCGGACGAGGTCTACGCGCTGGCCAAGGACATGGAGGGTTTCCCGAACTTCATGCCCGACGTGCAGAGCGTGACGGTCACCCGGCGTGAGGGTCCCATGACCCTGACCGAATGGGTGACCGAGATCGACGGCACCGAGATCATGTGGACCGAGGAGGACCGCTTCGATGACGCCGCCCGACGGATCCAGTACCGACTGCTCGAGGGCGACCTGGACAAGTTCGAGGGTGAGTGGCGCTTCGACCCGGTCGACGGGGGGACCCGGGTGGTCCTGACCGTGGACTTCGACTTCGGCATCCCGGAACTGGTGAACCTCATCGGAGACGTCCTGATCCTGAAGGTCGGCGAGAACTCCGAGATGATGCTGAACAGCATGAAGGCCCGGGTGGAAGGGAAGGCCGACCCCTCGTGAACCGTTTCGGCTTCCTGATCCACCCGCTGGGGATGCGGGACGTGGTCCGTCACCTCCCGAACGTGGCTGGGAAGCGCCCCCCCCTGGTCGAGAAGGTCCTGGAGTGGACGCCCTCCTACCACGCCTCCCACATCCACGGGGTCCGCTCGGAGTCGGACGGGAGCGAGGTGGAGGGCGACTTCATCACCGTCCCCCTCTTCCCCCACCAGATCCTCAACCTGGACCGCCAGTTCGTGCTGGGCCGGATCCTGGACGCCTGCCGCCTGGCCGAGGAGCGCGGCGCCCAGGTAATCGGCCTGGGCGGCTACACCTCGGTGCCCGGGTCGGCCGGACGCACCGTGGCCGACGCCATCGACGCGGCCGTCACCAGCGGCAACTCCTACACGGTGGCCACGGCCATCGAGGGCGCGACGGCCGCGGCCGCGGCCCTGGACGTGGACATCTCGCGGGCCTCGGTGGCCGTGGTCGGCGCCACCGGCTCGATCGGCAGCGTCTGCGCCCGGATCCTGGCCCGCGGGGGCCTGGGCCGCCTGAACCTGGTGGCCCGCAGCACCTCCCGTCTGCAGGCCCTGGCCGAGACCATCCGCCGCGAGTCCCCCCGCGCCGCCGTGGCCATGGACACCGACGTGGACGCCGGCATCCGCGACGCTGACGTCATCGTGACCTGCACCACCTCGGGTGGAGGCATCCTCAGACCCGAATCCCTCAAGCCCGGCTGCGTGGTCTGCGACGTGGCGGTCCCCCACGATGTCTGTCGCGAAGTGGCCCAACTTCGCCCCGACGTCCTGGTCATCGAAGGCGGGGTCGTCGAGGCTCCCGGGGAGGCCCGGTTCAACTTCGACTTCGGTTTCCCCGAGGGGATCTGCCTGGCCTGCATGGCCGAGACCATGACCCTGGCCCTGGAGGGCCGCTTCGAAGACTTCAGCATCGGCCGCGGCCTGGAGATCGAGAAGGTCGAGGAGATCCAGCGCCTGGCCAGCCGGCACGGCTTCCGCCTGGCCGGTTTCCGAGCCTTCGACGAACCGATCACGACCGAACGTATCGAAGAAGTGCGATCCCTGGCCAGGGATCGCCGGAGGGGATTGCGGGTGATCTCGTCATGAGAACCATCGTCAGCGTCAGCGTGGGCTCCTCGACCCGTGACCACGAGGTGGAGGCCGTCCTCCTGGGCGAGACCTTCCGTATCCGTCGCGTGGGTACGGATGGAGACATGCGCAAGGCCCGCGACATCCTGACGGCGTTGGACGGCACGGTGGATGCCATCGGCCTGGGCGGACTGGACATCTACCTGTACAGCGGCAACCAGCGCTACGTCCTGAAGGATGGCCAGCGCCTGATGGACTGCGTGAAGACCACACCCGTGGTCGACGGCAGCGGGTTGAAGAACACCCTGGAGCGCGAGACCATCGCCTGGCTGGAGCGCGACGGGCGCATTCCCCTGAAGGGTCGCAAGGTCCTGATGGTCTGCGCCATGGATCGATTCGGCATGGCCCAGGCGCTGGAGGAGGCCGGGGCCCGGGTGGTCTACGGAGACCTGATCTTCTCGCTGGGCGTGGACAAGCCCCTGAGGACCCTGGAGGAACTGGCCGACTACGCCCAGCGGTTGTTGCCCGAGATCAGCCGCCTGCCGGTCAGCATGGTCTACCCCGTCGGCCGCTCCCAGTTGAAGATCGAGCCCAACGAGATGACCCGCCCCTACTACGAGGAGGCGGACATCGTGGCCGGCGACTTCCACTTCATCCGGCGCCGCCTGCCGGACTGCCTGCCCGGCAAGGTGATCCTGACGAATACCGTGACCGCTGCGGACGTCGACGAGTTGCGCCGACGAGGCGTGGCCTGGCTGGTCACCACGACCCCCGAATTCGAGGGCCGCTCCTTCGGCACCAACGTCCTGGAGGCGGTCCTGCTGACGCTCCTGGGCAAGCGCTGGGAAGAGGTTCGCCCCGAAGACTACCTGGACCTGATCCGCCGGCTGGACCTCAAGCCGCGCCTGGTAGACCTGACCGCGGTGGGCACGGAGCCCGCCACCCCCCGATAGGCTGCCCGAACCGCGGCGCCCGGGACATCGACCTGGAGGACCCCCATGACCGAAGAAACCACCCTTCTGACCGAAGAAGGGCATCGCAAGTACGTCGACCGCCTGGCCTACCTCAAAACGGTGCGCCGCGGGCAGGTGGCCGAGCGCATCCGCACGGCCAAGGAGTTCGGAGACATCTCGGAAAACGCCGAGTATGAGAGCGCCAAGGCCGAGCAGGCCTTCGTCGAGGGCGAGATCTCCGAACTCGAGAAGCTGCTGCGCCGCGCCCAGATCATCCGCAAGAACGAGGTCCACACCGACGAGGTGGGTCTGATGACGCGCATCACCATCGAAGAGGCGGGCAGCGGCGACGTCCGGCCCCTGGACCTGGCCGGGACCAAGGAGTCGGACCCCAAGAACACCCGAATCTCGAACGTGTCCCCCCTGGGCGCCGCCCTCCTGGGCAAGAAGATCGGAAGCACCCTGGACGTCAAGGCGCCCGGCGGCGTCAGCACCTGGAAGGTGCTGGAGATCAAGCCCATCGTGGACTGATCCCGAGGACCCATCCCCTGCGGCTCCCGGAGGGTTCTCCGGGGGCCGATTCCCTTTGCAAAGAGAGGCTCCACCCATGGCGGAAGAG
>CAZQPM010000259.1:0-3420 GCA_964595195.1 uncultured Burkholderiales bacterium
GATCCTGAACGCGCCCGGGCGGCCGAACGCCTCCGCCAGCGCCGCTCGGCCGCCCGGGCCGACCGGATCTTCACGATCTCGGAATTTTCCCGCAGGGAGATCGCCCACTACCTGCAACTGGATCCCGGACCCATCGGCGTGGTCCCGCTGGGCGTCGAACCCGAGTTCCATCCCCACCCACGCCAGACCCGGAACGACTTCCTGCAGGAGCGGACCGGTGGCCGCCCCTTCGCCCTGTTCGTGGGCAACAGCGAGCCCCGCAAGGGCCTGGCCCTGCTGCTGGAGGCCTTCCAGGCCCTGGGGGACCGTCTGCCCCACGTCCTGGTCCTGAGCGGCTCCCCTCCCCCACCGCCCGGCCGGCTCACCCGCTGGCTGAGCACATGGCTGGGAACCGCTCGCCCCCACCTGGAGTCCTGCCTGCAGAACCTGGGAGAGCGCGTCGTGTGGGCCAGGAACCCCGACGACGAGACCCTGCGGGACTACTACCGCCACACGGACCTCTTCGTGTGCCCCTCCCTGTATGAGGGCTTCGGTCTCCCCCTGCTGGAGGCCATGGCGTGCGGAGCTCCGGTGGCCGCCGCCCGCCGGGCCTCGCTTCCCGAGGTGGGAGGCGACGTCCCCCTGTGGTTCGACCCGGAGGACCCCGAGGACTTCACCCGGACCCTGCTGGACGGCCTGATGCGCTCGGCGGAACTGCGCGGCCGGGGGATCCAGCGGGCCGCCGCGTTCCGCTGGGAGGACTGCGCCCGGAGCGTCCTGGAGATCCTGGAATCGTGCAGCCCGGGCCGTCCCGTCTGAGCGCGAACCGCGCGGCGGCAGCGGGAGCCTTCGGTCCCGCGCCGAAGGGCCACCCTCGGCCCGGCTTCGGCCGCGTCCTTCCCGAAGACTGTCCTGCCGACCCGCGCGCCGATTCGCCACGGACCGCGGGCAGCAGCGGAGGACTCCGTACCATGAACCTGCTCAGCCGCTCCCGCGCCCGGAGCATCACCGACCGCTTCTCCAGCCAGAGGATCCTGGTGGTGGGCGACCTGATGCTGGACCACTGGGTCTGGGGCTCGGTCTCGCGCATCAGCCCCGAGGCCCCCATCCCGGTGGTCGACGTGCAGCGCTACACCTACACCCCTGGGGGAGCCGCCAACGTGGTCTCCAACCTCAAGGCCCTGGGCGCCCAGGTCGAGATCATGGGGGTGGTCGGGGCGGATGCCCCCGGGCGCCGCCTGCGCACCCTCCTGCGCCGGCAGGGCATCGGGGTGGACGGGGTCTTCGTCCAGAGGGGACGCCCGACCAGCCTGAAGACCCGCATCATCGCCCACTCGCAGCAGGTGGTCCGGGCCGACCTGGAGCAGCGCGTGGCCGTTGAGGACGGCTTGTGGAGCCAGATGCTGGACTGGTTGAAGCAGAACCGCCAGCGTTTCTCCGGCGTCCTCCTCTCGGACTACAACAAGGGAATGTTCTGGGATGGCCGACTGGGCGAACTGTTGCAGTGCCTGACGGGCCTGCCGACGCTGGCCGGCCCCAAACCCGAGAACATCGAGAAGTTCCGGGGCGTCCAGATGGTGACCCTGAACGCCCTGGAGGCCCGGGTGGCCTCGGGATGCGACACCTCGACGGACGAAGGCCTGGGCCGGGCCGGGCAGGTCCTGCTGGAGCGCACCGGATGCCTCGCCGTACTGGTCACCCTTGGCGAGCGCGGCATGGCCCTCTTCGAGGAGGGCCGGCCCATGCGCCAGGTCCCGGCCCTGGCCTCGCAGGTCTACGACGTCAGCGGAGCGGGCGACACCGTGCTCTCGGTCGTGGGCCTGAGCCGGGCCATCGGCGTGGCCCCCGAGGAGGCCATGCGCCTGGCCAGCCATGCGGCCGCCGTGGTGGTGCGCAAGGTGGGCACGGCCACCGTGGACCAGGAGGAACTGCTGGCCTCGCTGGACCGCGAGCAGGAGACGGCGGTGCGCAGCCCGCAGTCCAA
Source organism: uncultured Burkholderiales bacterium (assembly GCA_964595195.1). Lineage (GTDB taxonomy): Bacteria > Vulcanimicrobiota > Xenobia > Xenobiales > Xenobiaceae > CAZQPM01. Next base: position 1,964 of record CAZQPM010000259.1, read on the forward strand.
GATCCTCCAGGCCCGACAGGCCGAGGTCCGCCTGGCCGCGCTGCGTTCCGGAGCCAACCCGCCTCGGGTGGTCTTCACCAATGGGTGTTTCGACCTGCTCCACGTGGGTCACCTCAGGACCCTGCTGGCGGCCCGACAACAGGGCGACCTGCTGGTGGTCGGCCTGAACTCGGACCGCTCGGTGCAGGCCCTGAAGGGTCCCGACCGCCCCCTGAACCCCCAGGGCGAGCGGGCCGAGCTGCTGGCGGGCCTGGAATGCGTGGACATGGTGGTCCTATTCGAAGAGGACACCCCCCTGGAGCTCCTGGAACTGTTGCGCCCGGACGTCCACGTCAAGGGGGGTGACTACCGCGAGGAGGACCTGCCGGAGGCTCCCCTGGTGCGGTCCTGGGGGGGCCGCGTCGTGTTGACCGGCGTGGTCCCCGAGCGCTCCACCACCCTGTTGGCGGAACGGATCCGCCAGGGCTCGTGAAACCTCCCCAGACCCTCCTGTTCGCGGCCAACAGCCCCGGCGAGATCGCCGGCTGGTTGCGCCCCCTGGTCCGCCAGGCCCGGCTTGCCTGGCCCTCCACCCGGATCGTGGTGGTCCTGCTGCCCTGCACCTTCGCCTCGGGATCGGAGGGCCGGATCGCCCGGGACGTGCTGGGAGTCGACGAGGTCATCCCGGCCTCCCGCTTCCTCCACCTGCTGGCCTGGGAGGGGTCCCGCCTGGGGCGCGCCACCCTGATCCATCTGGGTGGAGACCTGATGTACTCGGCGTTGCTGAGCTGGCGCTGGGGCCTGCGGTCCTGGTCCTACATGTGGGGCCGCCGGTGGTGGGACCGGGCCTTCCAGGGCTACTTCGTGAAGGACCGGGCCGGTGTCGCCGGGTTGGACCGCCGCCGCATTCCCACGCGGAAGGCCCATGTCGTGGGCGACCTGGTGGCCGATGCCGTGCAGGTGGCCCTGGAGGAGCCCTCCCCCCACCCGCCCACCCCCGAGCAGCGGATCAGCTTCCTTCCGGGCAGCCGGCTCCACGAGGTCCAGAACCTGTCCCCCTTCTTCCTGGGCGTGGCGGAAGAGCTGGCCCGAAGCCGGCCGGACCTGAGGTTCCAGATGCTGCTCTCGCCCTTCGTGGAGGCCGACCGGGCCGACCGGGCCCTGCAGGCGCCGCCCCACCCCAAGGTCGGGGGCGTGCCGGGTCGATTGCGCGACGGTGTGCTGGTCTCACCCCGCGGAGTCGAGGTCCGGATCGTCCGCCGGGGGAACCTGGCAACCCTGGAGGGCAGCACCCTGGCCATCACGATCCCCGGTACCAAGACCGCGGAGGCCTCGTGTCTGGGCGTCCCGCAACTGGTCATCCTGCCCCTGAACCGCCCCGAGCTGCTTCCGTTCGTCGGCCTCGTCGGTCTGCTGGATTGGTTGCCGGGCGGCGGGTATTTGAAGGGGCAGATGCTCTTGAGGATGAAGGATCGCGC
>CAZQPM010000259.1:3430-6006 GCA_964595195.1 uncultured Burkholderiales bacterium
AGGATTCCTGGCGCAACCCAATCTGTTGGCGGGTGAGGCCCTGGTCCGCGAGATGGTCGACGTGCTGACCCCCCAGGCGGTGGCAGCAGAGGCTTCCTCCCTCCTGGACCGACCCGCTGACCTGGCCAGCCTGTCCGTCCGACTGCGCGAGCTGTATGACACCTCGCTGGGCGCGGCGCAACGGATCTTCGAGTGTATGGAGAAGTCGGCGTGAACGACATCCTGATCAGCGTCATCGTGGCCACCAAGGACAACTCGAAGGGCCTGATGCGGCTGCTGCGTTCCCTGGAGTCGCAGTACATGCCGGCCCACCAGTACGAGGTGCTGGTCGTCGACGCGCAGTCCACGGACGACACGCCGATCATCATGGACAAGATCGAGTTCCGATTCGAGCACGACTACTTCCCCAGTCGCCGGCCCGGCCTGATGGCGGCCCGCAATCACGGCGTGGAGGAGGCCCGGGGCGACCGACTGCTCTTCCTCTCCGACGACCTGCTGGCCCCGCCGACCCTCCTGGAGGCCCACCTTCAGTCCCACAAGGCGATTCCCCACCAGGTCGTGCGCGGCCCGATCGTCGCCCTGGAGACCGAGGACATCCCGATGGTCGACCGACCGCCGCCTGCGGTTCGCCTCTTCTTCACGATGAAGAACTCCTCGGTGTCCAAGATGGCCATCCTCAAGGTGGGTGGCTTCGCCGAGGAGATCGATCCCGAGCTGGAGGACCGTGAGATCGGCTGGCGCCTGCAGCAGGACAACTGGAACGAGCGCTTCGTCCCGGAGGCCTTCGTCTACCGCCGCTCCACCCAGGACGAGAGCCTGGTGGAGCTGAAGCGACAGGCGATCCTGCTGGCCCGCACGGCCGTGGCCCACTACATGCAGCACCCCGACCCCAGCGTGGCGCGCACCACGGGCATCCACCCCATGTCCCGGGCTCTTTCCCGGCTGACCGCGGGCGAATTCGTCTACTCCGTGGCCCGGTTGCTGAGGGATTCCTCGCTGGGCCAGTCGGCCTACCTGCGGGCCCTCATCGAGCAGCGGATCTTCATGGCCTACTACCGCCGGGCCCTGGCCGAGGAGCTCAAGGACAAGGACCTGTAGTTCCGAGCGCCCCACCGCGGCCGTCCGGCAGCGTCAGCGTGTCGGCCTCAGTGAGGAGCCAGCAAGGTGAACGGATACCAGGGCAGGTTGCGCAGGACGGTGTAGGCCACGAGGCCCCAGAAGATGGCCCATCCAGCCGGGGGCGAGGTCATCCAGCCCGGCAGCGGCCTGCCCGTGCGCTGCTGGTTGGCAGTGGCCCACAGGCCGTGCCCGAGGAAGGGCAGTGCCAGGACCAGCACCGGGTTCATGCCCAGGGCCCCGGGAAGGTCGCCGTTCAGCAGGGCATGCAGGGCGCGCAGGGTGCCGCAGCCCGGGCAGTACAGGCCGAACCAGGCCCAGGTCGGGCACTTCGGGAAGAGGTTGGACGAGGCCGGGTCCACCCGGAAGACCAGGGCCGCTCCCCCCACCAGGAGGAAGCCGACAAACCATGGGATCGGACCCCGACGCCCCTGCGCGACCACCCCGGCGCCTTCGCCCGGGGGCCGGGCCTCCCTGCCCGACGAGGCCCGATCGACTCCCGCGGCCCTCGGGGCCCTCCCCGCCCACCTGCCGGGATGATCCTGATCATCCTCGCTGGCCGGGGCCTCTGGCACCCTGGGAGGGTAACCCGACCGAAGACTGGAGTACCGGACATGTGCGAGACCTGCGGTTGCGGGGGGCCTGGCGTCGTGGTCAAGGTGGCACCGGAAGTCCTGCCGGGCGCAGTCTCCAACCGCTACCCGGTGGCCTTCGGCGAAGCGCGCCAGGCCCGGCACCTGCAGGTCGAGCAGGACCTGCTGGCCAGCAATGACCAGCGGGCTCGACAGGTCCGCCGCGAACTGAGCCGGCGCGGGATCCTGGCCCTGAACCTGGTCTCCAGCCCCGGCTCCGGCAAGACGACGCTGTTGGTGGAGACCCTCACAAGACTCCAGGGGCGCCTGCCGACGGCCGTGATCGAGGGCGACCAGCAGACCACCCGCGATGCCGACCGCATCGCCGCCACCGGAGTTCCGGCCATCCAAATCAACACCGGGAAGGGCTGCCACCTCGAGGCCCGCTCCGTCCAGGAGGCCCTGCAACAGATGGCCCCTCCCGACGGGGGGATCCTCTTCATCGAGAACGTGGGCAACCTGGTCTGCCCGGCCCTCTTCGATCTGGGTGAACGCGACAAGGTGGTGATCCTCTCGGTCACCGAGGGAGACGACAAGCCGGCGAAGTACCCCCACATCTTCGACGCCGCGACCGTCATGGTGCTCAACAAGGTGGACCTGCTGCCCTACGTCGATTTCGACGTCGAGCGCTGCCTGGCCGAGGCCCGCCGCGTGAAGCCCGATCTGCAGGTCCTGCAACTCTCCGCCCGGACCGGGGCGGGCCTTGAGGCCTGGATCGAATGGTTGCTGCAGCGCCACCGTTCCGCCCCACCCCGAACTGGCTGAGCCCGAACTGTATGAGCCCGACAGGCCGAACCGGTCGCCTACACGTCGAGCTCTTCGGCCTGG
>CAZQPM010000260.1:0-5948 GCA_964595195.1 uncultured Burkholderiales bacterium
GGCCGAGAGACTGGCCCGGCACGAGTACGGCCCCTTCCAGGGGGTCTCGGTGGGACAGGTCACCCGCCTGGCCGAGAACGCCCTCCACGATCCCCAGCACCTCAAGGCCCTCAAGCCCGCCCCCCGGCGCAAGCTGGAGGGGAAGGTGCCGCTGACCAGTTGCTTCACGGCGCCGTGCACGCACGGCTGTCCGATCCACCAGGACATCCCTGAGTACATCGAACTCCTGGGCCAGGGGGACGCCCTGGGGTCGCTGCGCCTGATCACCGACAAGAATCCGCTGCCCTTCATGACGGGAACAGTCTGCAACCACCGCTGCATGGATAAATGCACCCGCAACTTCTACGAGCAGCCGGTGCACATCCGCAGCGTCAAGCTGCAGGCGGCCCGACAGGGCTTCGAAGCCCTGATGGCCGAGCTGACCACGCCCCGGCCGACCTCACCCCACCGGGTGGCCGTGGTGGGCGGAGGCCCTGGGGGCATGTCGGCGGCCTTCTTCCTGGGTCGTCAGGGGGTCCCCGTGACCCTCTTCGAGCAGGAAGAGCGCCTGGGCGGCATCGTCCGCTACGTGGTTCCCGAGTTCCGCATCCCCGAGGAGAGCGTGGACAACGACGTGGCCCTGATGGAGAGGATGGGCGTCGAGGTCCGCGCGGGCGCGCCGGCCCCCTCGCTCGAGGAGCTCAAGGACCGGGGCTTCACCCACGTGGTCTACGCCGTGGGCGCCCAGGCCCCGGGGACCATCTCCCTGGAGAAGGGTGAGGCCCTGAACGTCATCGACTTCCTGCGCGAGCACCGGGCCGGTCGGATGCGCGACCTGGGCAGCGACGTGGTGGTCATCGGCGGTGGCAACACCGCGATGGATGCCGCCCGGGCCGCCAAGAGGACCCAGGGCGTACAACACTCGCGCGTGGTCTACCGCCGCACCCGTCGCTACATGCCGGCCGACGAGGAGGAACTGCTGCTGGCCCTGGCCGACGGCGTCGAGTTCTGCGAACTTCTGGCCCCCCTCTCCCTGGAGAACAAGGGCCTCCTGTGCCGCAAGATGGAGCTGGGCACCCCCGACTCCAGCGGCCGGCGCGCTCCCGTCGAGACGGACGAGACGGTCTACGTTCCCTGCACCACCCTGATCGCCGCCGTCGGAGAGAAGGTGGACGGTGAGCTGTTCCGCCGCCACGGGATCGAGTTGGACCCGAGGGGTCGGGTCCGCGTCGATCCGGCCACCCTGGAGAGCTCGATGCCGGGCGTCTTCGTGGTGGGCGATGCCCATCTGGGCCCGGCCACGATCGTCGAGGCCATCGCCGACGCCCGCAGGGTCGCCGACGCCATCGTCGGCCCCTACCGGCACGCCGTCCCCCCCTGCACCGGGGACTGCCACTCCAAGCACGGCATCCTCAGGCTGTATGACGACGGAGCCCGGGAGATCGAGCGCTGCCTGGAGTGTTCGAAAGTCTGCGAGAACTGCGTGCAGGTCTGCCCCAACCGGGCCTACATGTCGCTGGTCGTCAAGGGCCTGGACAGCCCCCAGATCCTGCACCTCGACCGGATGTGCAACGAGTGCGGGAACTGCACGGCCTTCTGCCCCTACGACAGCTCCCCCTACCGCGAGAAACTGACCCTCTATGCGACGGCCAGGGAGTTCGACGACAGTCCCATCCCTGGCTTGCTGCACCTGGGTGGCAGACGCTTCAAGGTGCGCCTCGACCGGAACCTGACGGTAGACCTGGACGCGAACGATCCGGGCATCCCCACGGAGATCGAGAAGATCCTGTGGGCCCTGGTGACGGACTACAGCTACCTCTTGACGGCTGAACCGGCCGCAGTCGGCTGACCCGGAGCCGCAGTCCCGTCAAGAACCGACGGAGTCTCGCCTCCGGTCTGGCCTGGAAGGGCCGGTCCGGGGGCGAGACCGTCTGGGGGCGAATATCCCCTGCAGGTGTATGGATCCCTGCCCGCTGGGGAAGCATGACACAAACCTCTTGCCCCGTCCGGTGGGAGAGGGCCCAAGAAGACCCGAAGACCACGGACCGGCAGGCTTCTTCCGCCTCTAGACCCGGTGAAAGCGAGACGCACGATGCCGACCCCCAACCCCACCGCTGCGCCCCCAGACTGGCACGCCCGTCCGGCCCCGGCCGTCCTGGAGGGCCTGGGTTCCAACGCCGAGGGCCTGAGTTCCAGTCGGGCTCGAACCCTGTTGGAAGAACACGGTCCGAATCTGCTGCCCAAGGCCCAGGGCGACACCGTCTGGACCCTTCTGTGGCGGCAGATCAACAGCCCGCTGATCTGGGTTTTGCTGGTCTCCTCGATGGTGGCCCTGGTGGCCGACCCCCGCGACGGAGTCAAGAACGGTCTGGTGATCCTGGCCGTGGTGATCCTCAACACGGCCATCGGCTTCTTCCAGGAGTACCGGGCAGGCCAGGCCATCCAGGCCCTTTCGGCGATGGTCCCCGAGTTCGCCACGGCCCTGCGGGACGGCCAACGGGTCTCGGTGCCCGTGGCCGACCTGGTCCCGGGAGACGTGGTCCTTCTGGCCAGCGGCGACAAGGTGCCCGCCGACCTGCGCCTCCTGCAGTCGCGCACACTGCAGATCGAGGAGGCGGCCCTGACCGGCGAGTCGGTCCCCGTCGACAAGTCCACCGACCCGGTGGAGACCGAGGCCGCCCTGGGAGACCGCCTGTGCATGGCCTTCGCCGGCACCCTGGTGACCTACGGAACCGGGACCGGCGTGGTGGCGGCCACGGCGGGCCGGACCGAACTGGGCCGCATCTCCACCATGCTCAGTGAGACCACGGATCTGCAGACCCCACTGACCCGGGCGCTGCAGGAGATCGGCTCACGGCTGACGGTCGGCATCGTGGTCCTGTCCGTCCTGATGCTGGCCGTGGGCACGGCCCGCGAGATGACCAGCAACGGAGCTCCCTTCTTCGAAGCCTTCCGGGGCACCATCACCTTCGCCATCGCCCTGGCCGTGGGCGCGATTCCCGAGGGCCTGCCCGCCGTCGTCACGATCGCCCTGGCCATCGGTGTCCAGCGGATGGCCGCGCGCCGCGCCGTCATCCGCAAGTTGCCGGCGGTCGAGACGCTGGGCAGCACGACCGTGATCTGCTCGGACAAGACGGGCACGCTGACCCGCAACGAGATGACGGTCCAGGCCCTGTGGACGCCCCAGGCCGGCGTCGTCGGGGTACAGGGGGTGGGCTACGAGCCCAGGGGTGGCTTCAGCCGCACCCCGGGCCCGGCCGAGGAGGCCCTGCTGCGTGCCGGGGCCCTGTGCAGCGACGCCTCGCTGCAGCCGGAGGGAGAGCGCTGGCTGCTGACCGGAGACCCGACCGAGGGGGCCCTGCTGACCGCCGCCGAGAAGGCCGGCATCCAGGTTGAACCCCTGCGCCGCGAGTGGGCCCGCCTGGATGCCATCCCCTTCGAGAGCCAGAATCAGTTCATGGCCACCCTGCACCGCGCCGAGCAGGCCACGGTGCTTCTGTTGAAGGGCGCCCCCGAGGTGGTCCTGGCCCGCTGCGCGAACGCCCCGGCCGATGAGGTCCACCGCCAGGTCGAGGCCCTGGCCTCCCGAGGCATGCGGGTCCTGGCCTTCGCCGAGAAGGAGTTGGAGCCCGGCCGTCAGGAGGTCCAGATGCAGGACGCCGCCAAAGGCTTCCGCTTCCTGGGCCTGCAGGGAATGATCGACCCTCCGCGCACCGAGGCCATCGAGGCCATCCGGGCCTGCCACGCCGCCGGGATCACCGTCAAGATGATCACCGGGGACCACCAGGCCACCGCGGAGGCCATCGGCCGGGAGTTGGGCCTGGAAGCCCCAGGCCCGGCCGTGACCGGCCGGGAAATCGCCGCGATGGACGACGCCGCCCTGGTCGAGGCCTTGCGCCGCAGCCACGTCTTCGCCCGGGTGGCCCCCGAGCACAAACTCCGCCTGGTCCGGAGCCTGCAGGCCCAGGGCGAGGTTGCCGCAATGACCGGGGACGGAGTGAACGACGCCCCGGCCCTGAAGCAGGCCGACATCGGGGTGGCCATGGGGATCACCGGGACCGCGGTCAGCAAGCAGGCCGCCGACCTGGTGCTGACCGACGATAACTTCGCCACCATCCGGGCCGCCGTCGAGGAGGGCCGCCGGGTCTACGACAACCTGGTCAAGTCGCTGGCCTTCGTGCTGCCCACGAACCTGGGCCTGGCCTTCATCCTGACCTGGGGCGTGGCCTTCTTCCCCTTCCATCCCCAGACCGGCGAACTGCTGTTGCCGATGCTGCCCGCCCAGTTGCTGTGGGTGAACCTGATCGCCTCGTTCTTCCTGGGAACCCCCCTGGCCTTCGAGGCCGCCGAGCGCGACCTGATGAGCCGCCCCCCCCGCCGACCCGGCGAACCGATCCTCAGCCCCTTCGTCCTCTACCGGACGACCCTGGTCGCCATCCTGATGACCATCGGGGCCGTGGTGATGTTCCAGTATGAGTATGCCTCGGCCCTGGCCGGTGGCCTCCAGGACGGAGCCGCCACGGCCGAGGCCCAGACCGTGGCCGTGACCACCGTGGTGGCCTTCCAGGTCTTCTATCTGTTGAACTGCCGTTCGTTGAAGGACTCGGTGCTGAGCGTCGGTCTGTGGAGCAATCCGATGATCTACGTGGGCATCGGCCTGCTGGCCATCCTGCAATTGCTCTTCATCTACCAGCCGGTGATGAACCAGGTCTTCGGGACCATGCCGCTGAGCGCCGCGGACCTGGGCAAGTCCATCCTGGTCGGGGCCCTGGTGCTGCCGGTCGTGGCCGTCGAGAAGTGGTGGAGGGCCCGGCGGTCCGGGCCCTCCTGAGCCTCGGCCCGCTCAAGCGGGCCCTCTCCCTCTCGCGTCGGGGGCCCTCCTGCGGTAGACTGGACGCGGAGGCGATCCCGATGAAGGATTCCGGTTCTCCTGACCCCACCGCGGGCCGCTGGTGGAAGGACCTGGGGAACGGCACGTTGGAGTGCCGCCTGTGCCCCCGGCACTGTCGCCTGCACGAAGGCCAGCGAGGCTTCTGCTTCGTGCGCCAGAACCTGGACGGACGCCTGGTCAGCACCACCTACGGGCGCAGCACGGGCTTGTGCGTGGACCCCATCGAGAAGAAGCCCCTGAACCACTTCCTGCCGGGCACCAGCGTGCTGTCCTTCGGTACCGCGGGCTGCAACCTGGGCTGCCGCTTCTGCCAGAACTGGCAGATGAGCAAGGCCCGCGAGGTGGAAATGCTGTGCGAGGCGGCCCCCCCCCGGCAGATCGCCGAGGCCGCCGTGCGCCTGGGCTGCCACAGCGTGGCCTTCACCTACAACGACCCGGTGACCTGGGCCGAATATGCCCTGGACACCGCCCGGGCCTGCCGGGAGGTCGGCATCCGGACCGTGGCCGTCACGGCGGGTTATATCACTCCCGAGGCGGCCCCCGACTTCTTCGCCGCCATGGATGCCGCCAATGTCGATCTGAAGGCCTTCACCGAGCGCTTCTATGACCGACTGTGCTTCGCCCACCTGCAACCGGTGCTGGACACCCTGCTGTATCTGAAGAACCACACGCGGGTCTGGTTCGAGCTGACCACCCTGGTCATCCCCGGCGAGAACGACTCACCCGAGGAACTGGACCGGATGTTCCGCTGGATCGCCGGGAACCTGGGGGTCGACGTCCCCCTGCACCTGTCCGCCTTCCACCCGGCCTTCAAACTGCTGGACCGCCCGGCCACCCCGGCCGATACCCTGGTGCGAGCCCGTCGCCAGGCCATGGAACTGGGCCTGCGCTATGTCTACACCGGGAATATCGTGGATCCCGGGGGGCAGGCGACCCTCTGCCCCGGCTGCGGACAGGTCGTCATCGAGCGCGACGGCATGCTGCTGGAGGACGACCTCGGGCCGCGCCCGGCGATCATCGACCTGGACCTCGAACGCGACGCCCCGGAGCTGCTGCGGCCCGACCCCGAGCCCGGGGA
>CAZQPM010000261.1:0-5916 GCA_964595195.1 uncultured Burkholderiales bacterium
GATTCGTCTTGCCCGGAGGGAAGACCCGGGTCACCTGGGTCTTGGACCCCTTGGTTCCCACCAGGGTGGCCTGGATGTCGGCCGCCCCCCACTGCAGGACCTCGGTCTGGCCGGCCCGGCGGGTCCCGGCCAGAGTGGCGAAGAGGGGATACTCGTACTTGGCGACCGTCAGCACGACGGGCAGGTTGCGGCAGGCCACCACCTGACTGCCGCCGCTGATGATGCGCTTGAAGGTGAAGCGGCCCTGTTCGAAGGTGGCGTCGGTCAGGTAGGCGATGCAGCCGATACCCAGTTCCTCGGCGATCTGGGGGGGCACCTGGGCCGTGTCACCGTCCACCGACTGCATGCCGCAGACCACGAAGTAATCCCTCTGGCCTCCGAAAAGGTCCTTCTCGATCTTGCGGATCGCGAAGGCCAGGGGATTGGCCGTGGCGACGGTGTCGGCTCCTCCCAGGGCGCGGTCGGTCAGCAGCACCGCCGTGTCTGCGCAGCGGGCCAGGCCGTAGCGCAGGACCTCCTCGGCCATCGGGGGGCCCATGGTCAGGCAGACCACCTTCCCCTGCTCGTCGCCGCTCAACTGCTTCATCCGGTGGGTAAAGGCCAGGGCCTGGGCATCCAGGTCGTTGATCACGTTCTGCAGGCGACTGCGAACCAAGGTTCCGGTCTCCGGATTGAAGGCATTGTCGGTAATCTGTGAGACGTCCGGGACCTGCTTGACGAGTACGATGTAGTTGCTCATCGACCGACCTTCTCCAGGGGATCTCGGCCCGTTCCGGGGCCGCCCGACCGCCCCGAGGGCGCGGCCCGCGGCGTGCCGGACCGGCATGGCCGTCTTCCAGGCCCGAGCGCCGGGACCCGGGTTGGGATCCCCATTGTTCTCGTCGCAGGGCTGCATTTCCCGCCGCTAGGGCCCGGATCGACGGAAGAATCTGCATTGGGACGGCCTCGGGGCCGCCCATCCGGAGGGGCGGCTCGGGGTAACCCGCCAGGGAATCCGGCCAGTTCCGGGAAATCCTGCCCATGTCCCTCCATCTGCGCCTGCCTCTTCCCCCAGTCCTGATCGCGCTGGGGATCGCACTGGCCCTGACGGCGGGCCTGGTGGCCTCCGGCCGCCCGGCTCTGGATCCGACCCGGGTTCCCGGCCTGCCCACCCAACCTCCGCCGCGTCTGGTCCCGGGTCCCCAGGCTCCGGACCCGGCCCGGGCCGCGTCCCCCCGCCAGCAGATCCAGACCGTGGCCGGCTGGCAACTGGTCAGCTTCCCCGTGGGGCGCCTGGAGGCGCTGCGGGGGCTGGACTCCATGCTGCTGCGACGGGGGCCCTCGGGACTTGAGCCGGTCGACCCGGTGAACCATCCCGAGCAGGTGGACCCCGGCCTGGCCTGGCTGGCCTGGTGCGACAGGCCCGGAGTCATCGATTTCGCGGGTCCCGACACCGACAGTTCGTACCGGACCACCCCGCTGTATGCCGGCTGGAACCTGCTGGCCCGTCCCTTCAACCGACCGGTGCGCCGGGAAGCGATCACGGTAACCCGACCGGGCGGCACCACCGCCCGCCCCAGCCAGGTGGCCAGCCCGCTGACCACGCCCGGGCGCGCCTGGCTGTATTCCAAGGTCTTCGCCTGGAAGGATGGCCAATGGCAGGCCGGCGACCTGGGCCAGGTCGGCGACCTGTTCACGGACAGCCAGTTGGGGGCGGTCTTCTGCTGGACAGAGCTGGAACTGAACTGGAACCAGACGCTTCCCGCGGGCGGGGTCCCGCAACTGGACCGGGTCTCTCCGCCCCGAGCCACCCCGGGCCAGACGGTCACGGTATCGGGCCGGGCGTTGGGCCAGGCGGGCCGAGGGATCCTGTCCCTGGCCGACCTGCCGGTGCAGCCGGAGGACATCCTGGCATGGACGCCGACCCGGGTGGATTTCCGGGTTCCGGCCGGCGCCGCCTCGGGAGGCCTGCAGGTCCTGGTGGACCGCTACCCGGGCAACAGCCTGCCGCTCGTGGTCGGCCCGGCCCCAGCCCGCACGCGGCCCCTCCCGCCCAGCACGGGCTCGCTGGTGGGGCAGGTGGTCTCCTCCGACGGCCGCCTGCTGGCCAACGCCCAGATCCACCTGGACGATGGTCAGCAGACCATCAGCGATGCCAACGGTGCATTCCGCCTGGACGCCCTGCCGGCCGGCACGATGAAGGCCTACATCACCCTGCCCGGCTTCAAGAGCGCCTCGGGCCAGGTCGAGGTGGCCCCGGGGGCAACCCGGACCCTGCAGATCGCGTTGTCGCCCACCTCAGGCCAGGAGGTCGGGGCCCGCTCGCAGGAGGCCACCGGCACCTTCACGGTCACGGCCATGGCCTTCCACCACGGCCCGGAACCCCACAACCGCTACCGGGTCTACCGCATCGAGGCCTGGGAATACGGCAACTACCATCGCCGCTGGGAGAACACCTGGTGGAACGACGTCGACGACGCCAGCGTCGACCTGAAGTGCACGGGAGCCCCCCTGGGCCGCAGTTACGCCGTGGTCGTCACCTGGCGCAGCCAGGACGGGGACGAGCGTTCCTGCCGCTGGACACCGGAAATCCACCGCGACGGCGAAACCCTGCGCTACTACAATCCTCTGGGCAGCCACGGCTGAGCCCTGGGCAGCCACGGCTGAGCGGGAGGAGCCGGCCTGCCCCCGAGGCCGACCTCACCCGTGCAAGTACATGAAGACCTTCTCGGGCGTCAGGGGCAAGGGGGGCAGGGGCTTGTCCCGACGGACGCTGCGCAGGGCGTGCAGCAGGGCGAACCAGGCCCCCAGGCCGTGCACGAAAGGCGGCTCACCCACGGCCTTGGAGTTGAAGACGGCGAAGGGATTCGGCGAGTCCTCCAAGAGGGTCACCGAGAACTGCCCCGGACAGAACTTCAGATCCGGAATCTTGTAGGCGTTGGCCCCGGTCAGCACCCTGCCATCCGGACCGTAGCGGATCTGCTCCAGGGTCGCCCAGCCGATCCCCTGGATGATGCCGCCCTCGATCTGACCGCGGTCGATCTCCGGGCTCAGGGACTGCCCGACGTCATGCACGACGTGGACCGCCTCCAGGGTGTAGGTGCCGCGCACGCAATCCAGCAGCACCTCGGTCAGCGAGGTTCCGAAGGTGTAGTAGGCAAAGGGCCGCCCCCGCTCGGTGGCCACGTCGTGGTGCAGGTCGGGCGTCGCGTAGAAGGCATGGCTGGACAGGTCCACCCGGGCCCACCAGGCGGCCGCGACCAGCTTCTCCCATGGCAGATCCGTGGGCTTGCCACCCAGCCAGACGAGGCCGTCGCGGATCTCCACGTCCTCGGGGTCGTCGTGCCCCAGATGCCGGGCGGCGTAGCCCCGCAACCGCCCCAGCAGTTCCTGGCAGGCCTGGCGGGCGGCCATCCCGTTCAGGTCGGCCCCGGTGCTGGCCGAGGTGGGCGAGGCGTTGGGGACCCTGGAGGTGTTCGTCGTGTGCACGCGGACCCGGCTGGGATCGATCCCCAGGGTCCGGGCCGCCACCAGTTGGATCTTGGTGTTGACGCCCTGGCCCATCTCCACGGCCCCGGTGCTGACCTCGACGCTGCCGTCCACGAAGATGTTGACCAGGGCACCCGCCTGGTTCAGGGCCGTCTGGGCGAAGGAGATGCCGAAGCAGACCGGGATCACCGCCAGACCGCGCTTGGACTCGCTGTGCGTGCGGTTGTACGCGGCCACGGCCGCGTGGCGGGCGGCCAGGTCGACCTGGGCGTCCAGGGCTTCCCAGCAGCGCCCGGCGGTGACGTTCTGCAACTCCATCCCGAAGGGGAGGCGGTCGCCTTCGCGCACCAGGTTCCGGTGCTTGAGCACGGCCGCGTCCACCCCCATGACCTCGGCCGCATGGGTCAGGGCTGCCTCGATGGCGAAGGTTCCCTGGGGAACCCCGAAACCACGGAAGGCATTGTTGGGGGGAATGTTGGTCCGGCAACTGACCGCCGTGACCCGGACGTTGGGAACCCGGTAGGAACCCGTGGCGTGCAGGAACGAGCGCCCCAGGACGGCCAGGGAGATGTCGGCGCAGGCCCCGGCGTGCTGGTAGAGGTCGACCTCGTAGGCCAGGATCCGTCCCTCCTCATCCAGGCCGATCCGATAGTCATACTCGTAGGGATGCCGCTTGCCCGAGGTGGCGATGTCCTCATTGCGGTCCAGGACCAGCTTCACCGGGCGCTTGAGCAGGAACGCGGCCATGGCGGGCGCCACCACCCAGACCGCCGTGGACTCCTTGCCGCCGAAGCCCCCGCCCAACCGGCGGATGTCCAACTCCACCTTGTGCATGGGGATCCCCAGGACCTCAGCCAGATGGCGATGGAAGGCTCCGGGCGACTGGGTGCTGGCGCACACCTTGATCGTGTCGTGCTCGGTGGGCAGCGCCAGGGCCCTCTGGGTCTCGAAGTAGAAGTGCTCCTGGGGGCCGCTGGAAACGGTGCCCCGGGCCTGCACGGCGCACCGGACCCAGGCCGCCTCGGGATCGCCGTTGACCAGGACGCGCCTCTGGCCGTGGATCAGGCCCCGGGCCGCCGCTTCGCGCAGATCGAGGACGGCGGGCAGGGACTCGATCTCCACCTGGACCTGCCGAGCCGCCTGCAGGGCCGCCGAGCGGGACTCGGCCACCACCAGCGCGATCGGCTGGCCGATATACTCCAGGCTGTCGACGGCCAGCAGCGGCTGGTCGCGCAGGACGTGTCCGACCTCATTGAGCCCGGGTACATCGCGGTGGGTGTAGACCGCCACGACTCCCGGAGCGGCTGCCGCCTTCGCGGTGTCCAGCGAGCGCAGGACGCCTCGGGCCACCGGTGAGGTGAAGAGCGCCGCGTGCAGGCAACCGGCCGGCGTCGGCAGGTCGTCCACGAACTGCGACGTGCCGCGCACGTGCATCTGCATGTCGACGTTCTTCACGACTTCACCTCCACCGAGAAGTGGGCGCGCACCAACTGGCCCAGGAGAAGCCGCTTGTAGTCCGCCTCGCCGCGCACGTCGCTGATCGGCGCGACGACCTGCATGGCGTGGCCGGCCATGGCCTCGACCGTCCCGGGATCGGGTGGCAGGCCGTGGAACCTCTCCATCCCGGGCAGCAGCAGGGGAGTGGGGGCCACCCCACCGGCCGCCACGCGCAGGTCGGCGATCCGGCCGTCCGGCCCCAGGACCACCCGCAGGGCGCTGTTCACCGCCGCGATGTCCAGGATCCTGCGGTTGGAGACCTTCTCGAAGTGGTAGCGCCCGCCCGCGGGAAGGGCCGGGATGATCACCTCGGCGATGAGTTCCCCCGGCCGCAGGTCGAACTGCTTGTACCCCCGGTAGAAGGCGTCCAGGCGCACCTCACGCTGCCCACCCTGCGCGGACTGCAGGAGCAGGCGCGCCCCGAGAGCCAGCAGGATGACCGTCATGTCCCCGATGGGCGAGGCGTTCACCAGGTTTCCCGTCAGCGTCGCGCGATTGCGCAGCAGGGTCGAGGAGTGCAGCAGCAGGTCCTCGCGCAGGGATGGGAAGAGCGCCTGCACCTCGGGGGCCTGTCGGAAGTCCTCCAGCGTGACCGCACCCCCCACCCGCAGGCACCCGTCTTCCTGCCGCACGTAGTCCAGGTCCCGGCGCTGCGACAGGAAGGTCAGGGGACGCTCCAGCAGTTCCTCGGGTCTCTGGACGAAAAGGTCCGTCCCCCCGGCGACCAGCACGGCGTCGGGGCCGGCTGGCTCGGGCGGCGCGGTCGCCGCGGCCAGGTCTTCCAACCGGCGGGGGATCCCCAGGAAATACCGCGGCAGGACGCCTTGCGCCACCAGGGTCGCCACACGGCCCTCCGGCTCCTCCGGGGCTTCGGCCAACCGCTGGCTCAGGGCCTGGGCGACCCTGCGGATGGCCGCGTAGCCGGTGCACCGGCACAGGTTGCCGTCCAAC
>CAZQPM010000262.1:0-5882 GCA_964595195.1 uncultured Burkholderiales bacterium
ATCTGGGCGATCCGAGCCCGGGGGGGGGGGAAGGCTCGGACCGCCCAAGAGGAAACCTGTGTCGACATCTTAACCGCTTGGTCAAAATCTGTCAACCTCTTTATTGTCGAAATTAATGGCGGGTCTTCCGGTTCAATGGGGCGGGACCACCTTGAGCTGGTTGTCCACCGTGTTCACGCCCTTGACTCGCCGGGCCAGGTCTCCGGCCTTCTGGCGGGCCGCCTCGGAGGTGACGGTTCCTGTCAGCACGACGGTGTCGTTCCTGGCCGAGACCTGGACCCCGGCGCTGGCCAGTTCAGCGTCCGTCTTGAGATTGGCTTCGACGGCCAGGATTCGGGTTCGATCCAGGGCCTGGATGCTGGAGGGGGTCGGTTGACTGGGACCGGCGCAGGCGGCCGTGAGGAGTCCCAGGAGGAGCAGGCAGGGAATCAGGTTGCGCATGCTGGGGACTTCCCTGGAATACGCGGAGGTTCCTGGCTGGGCCAGGGGCGGGGCAGCGCGCCTGGAGGTCAGGCCCGCCCGGCGGTGGAACGATCGGCCACCACGTCGCGGAGGAACTGATGTCTGGCGATTCCGAACCTCGGCAGCCCCCTTCCCCTGAGCAGCCCTCTTCCCGGTCCCGTCGACCGGACCGGCCCGCCAGGAAGCATCCCCGGAATCAGTTGAACGACCTGACCGGTCGGGACTGGCTGCGCTTCACCCGATCCTGGTTCGTCCACAATCCACCTCGCCGGACGGCCTCCCAGGTGCGCCACCCCGCCAAGTACCCCGAGGGGATGGTCAGCGAGTTCCTGGAGTTCTTCACCCGTCCGGGTGAAGTGGTCCTGGATCCCTTCATGGGCGTGGGTTCGACGATCCTGGCGGCCGAACGGGTCGGCCGCCGGGGTATCGGTCTGGAACTGAACCCCGAGTACTTCGCCCTGGCCCGGCAGCACCTGGGCCCCAGCGCCGGGTCCCACGTGCTGCTGAATGAGGACGCCGGTTGCGCGCGTCGCCTCTGGGCCGAGCGCGGCCTGCCGGAAGTCGACATGGTGATGACCTCGCCCCCCTATTGGAACATGCTGGGTCAGAGTCGGGGGAACGTCTTCAGCGTGCACAAGGAGCGGCAGGCTCGGGGCCTGGATACCGTGTATTCCCAGGGCGACCCCCGGGACCTGGGGAACCTGGCGGACTACCAGCAGTTCGTGGGGGCCCTGGCGGCGGTCTTCCGGGAGGTGGCCTCCGTCCTGCGTCCGGGGCGCTACCTGGTGGCGGTGGTCCAGAACCTGCGCAGCCCCGAGGGGAGGATGGTACCCCTGGCCTGGGATCTGGCCCGTGCCCTGGAGGACTTCCTGGTCTTCAAGGGGGAGCGGATCTGGTGCCAGGAGAACAAGCGCCTGGGGATCTGGGGATACCCCAGCGAGTTCGTGCTGAACGTCCACCATCACTACTGCCTGGTCTTCCGCAAGCCCCAGTGAGGTCCGTGGGACGCCAAAGCCCCCGCTCGGGAGCCCGAGGGGGGCCTTGGATGGCCGCTGGCAGACGGTTCAGGCGGACGCCGGCTCGTTGGTGGGCGGGGCAGGGGGCGGGCTGACCTTGCGGGCGAGTTCCTCGATGGCATGGCTGAGCCAGGGCATCAGGCCGGTGGTGAAGGCCGGCGTCTCCTCCAGGAAGACATCCTCCACCAGCAGGCGGCGCAGGTACAGGTCCATCACGTATTGCAGGTCGACCAGGACGGCCATGAAACCACCCAGATCCTCCTGGGGATCCTGGTCCTTGAGCAGGCGGAGCGAGCGGGTGAAGCGCACGCAACCGTGGTAGGTGTCGGCCAGGCGCTTGGACAGCTCGTCGACCACCAGGTCCGACAGGTGGATCTCGCGCAGCTTGACCTTCAGGCTCTGGCGCAGGGCATCCCGCTCGGTGGTGAACTCGTCCTCCTCCTCGTGGCCGTGGTCGTGCTCGTGCTCGACGTCCAGCTCGGCGGCTTCCTCCTCCAAGGGGGCCAGCGAGTCCTCATACACGACGTCCAGGACCTGCATCATCTGCTCCACCGGTTCGGCCGCGTGGCGGATCATCCGGGCCATGGTCCGAGCGGTCTCGCGCAGGTAGAGCACGGCTCTGAAGATGTGTCCGGGATCCGACGGAGCATCCAGCAGCTTCTCGGTGAAGTCCATGAAGTCGTGGGTCAGGGTATAGAAGCGGCCCAGGTAGAAGGTCGGCTGGACCACGGCGACCTCGGAGACCCCCGTGGCCGCGATCAAGTCATACAGCTCGTAGCTGATGTCCCCGGCGGTGGTGCGCTCCCGCACCTGGGTCCGCAGTTCTTCCCAGAAGGTCATTCGGTGTATCCTCCGCTTGATGTGTTGGTGGCTTTCGATCCGGATGGGGGAGGGTTCCTTCAGGACAGGTCCAGTTCGTTCAACTCCTCCAGCAGTCGGTTGCGCAGTGGCTCGCCCTTGACCCCCAACTCTCCGAGCGTGCGGATCTGCTGAGCCAGCATCGGATGGTGGACCTCGGCGTCCAGCCAGGAGGCGAAGTCTCCGCGCTCCAGGTGGTATTCCAGGGAGGCGACTTCGACGTAGTGCAGGACGTCCACGAATTCACGCAGGCTTCGCGCCTGGATTCCCAGGTAGCGGCCCGGGGTCCAGAAGTGGAAGGCGCGGTCCTCGGGCAGGGACTCCGAGGGCGTCAGAGGCGTCTGGTTCGGGCGGCGGGCCCGGCGGGTGCTGTCCTCGTCCGCCTCCTCCAGGGCCTTCAGGGTCGCCCGGATCTCCCGTTGCAGTTCTCCTACCCTCGATTCGGTCTCGGCCTCAACCCAGACGTTCAGGCGAGCCCTGGTCGGGTGGGGGATGACCAGGACGGAGCCTCCGTCCAGGCCCACCCGGACTCCGTCCAGCATCTCCAGCGGCTGGTCCCGGAAGTGCTCGACCAGCAGGCGCATGACCTTGGCCTTGTTGGGCCAGGCGCAGTCCAGCGTCTCGTAGCGCATAGGGTGCGGCGGGATGCGTCGGGCCAGTTCGGACAGAGGCAGCTTCTCTGCCGCCATCATCTCCAGCAGACGGGCGAAGGCGAACAGCGCGTCGAAGCCCGGTGAGAAGGAGGGGAAGATGAAGCCACCCTGCGGGGTGCCGGCCAGGGCGATGCGGGCCTGCCCCAGGGTGGCGGTGTGCATCAGCGAGCGCGAGTCGGTCCGGGTCCGGATGACCCGGCCCGCGTGCTGGGCGGCCATCTCCTCCAGGATGCTGGGGGCCGTGATGGGGGTGGCCAGAAGGACGCCGGGGCCCTGTCGGAAGACCATCAGGGCCATCATGCAGAGCAGGGCGTTGCCCTCCAGGATCTGCCCCCGCTCGTCCACGACGCTCAACCGTTCGGCGTCCAGATCCATCATCACGCCCAGGTCGGCCTTGAGGGTGCTGACGATGTTGGACAACTGTCGGATCGAGGCTTCGTGCGAGTCCTGGACCTCGTGGGCCTTGGTGGGATCCATGTAGGCGTTCAGGCTGATGGCCTCGGTGCCCAGCTTCCCGAGGATCGAGGGCAGCACCAGCGAGGCGTTGCCGTAGGAATAGTCGATCACCGCCTTGAAACCCGCTTGGCGGATCAGGTCGGTGTCCACGTGGCTCGTGAACCCCTCCAGGTAGTGCTCCAGGGTCCGGGCCGAGAAGTCGATGGTGCCGACCTCGTCCAGATCCGTGCGCCGGAAGTCCTGCCGGACGAAGAGGTTTTCGATCTTGCGCTCCATCGCCTTCTCGATGTTGATGCCTCGAGAGTCGTAGAACTGGATCTGCAGGATGCGGGCGTCGTCGCTGTGGATCCGGGTGTGGATGCCGCCCGAGGGCCGCTCGTTGCGGATGGCGTAACGGCTGATCGGGGCGGGGGTCAACTGCAGGTCCAGGACCTTGACCCCGACCGAGCACAGCCCGCAGATCAGGGCGCGGTTGGTCAGGCGGGCCGAGGGGTGGGCGTCCCGGGAGGTGGTCACTACGGTTCCCTTCTCCAGGAACGAGCCGTAGGCGGCCCCCAGCTTCATGGCGAACTCCGGTGTGATCTCGATGTTTCCCAGGCCCGTCACGCCGTCCAGGCCGAAGAGGGATCCGGGCGCCAGCATGCCCCAGATCAGGCTCATGGAGACGGTGGCCCCATCCTCGACGTTCTTGTCCGGCCAGATCTTGACCTGGGGGAAGATCAGGGCGCCGCGGCCCACGAAGACGTTCTCGCCCAGGACCACGCCGTCCGACAGGGTCACGTTCGACTTGATCGTGCACTGTCGGCTGATGATCGACCCCGAGCTGCGGGACTTGCGCCCCAGGTAGACGTTGTTCCACAGGATGTCCCGGTGCAGGGAACTCTCTTCCTCCAGGATGCAGTTGTCGCCGATGGAGGTGAACTGCCCGACGGTTGCGCCGGCCCGGATCCTGCAGTTGCGGCCGATGACCACCGGGGACTCGAGGTGGGCGCTGGGGTCGATCTCGGTGCCGCTGCCGATCCAGACCCCTCGAGAGCGCTCCTCGCCCGGCATCTCGTGCAGGATGCGGCCTGCGAACATGTCCTGGTGGGCCTTGCGGTAATGCTCCAGATCGCCGATGTCGCACCAGTAACCCTGGGCCACGTAGCCGAAGAGCGGGCGCTTCCTCTCCAGCAGTTGGGGGAAGACGTCCTTGGAGAAGTCGTAGAACCGGTCGGATTCCATCCCCTCGAAGATCTCCGGTTCCAGGACGTAGATCCCCGTATTGACCTGGTCGGAGAAGACCTCTCCCCAGGAGGGTTTCTCCAAGAAACGGACGATCCGGTGATTGTCATCCGTGATGACGACCCCGTATTCCAAGGGACTCTCCACCCGGGTCAGGGTGACCGTGGCCACGGCCTTGTTCTCGCGGTGGAAGGCCAGCACCCGGCCCAGATCGAAGTCGGTCAGGGCGTCCCCGCTGACCACCAGGAAGGTGTCGTCCAGGTATTCCTCGACCCTCTTGACGCTGCCTGCGGTGCCCAGGGGTTCATCTTCAACAGAATAGATGATCTGCAGCCCGAAATCGGAACCGTCACCGAAGTAGGACACCACCTCCTCAGCCAGGTAGTGGAGGGTCATGATCACCGTGTCCACGCCGTGGCGCTTCAGCAGCTCCAGGACGTATTCCATCACCGGGCGATTGCAGATGGGGACCATCGGCTTGGGCCGGTTCACCGTCAGGGGCCGCAGTCGGGTTCCTTCCCCGCCTGCCATCACGATGGCTTTCAATGCTTCGACCTCGGGTTCGAGTATTCGCGTCGGGACCGGGCGCCGCGGCGCCGTCGGGAGGAGGATTATCCATCAAGGAGAAGTCACCGCGGATCCTTCGCGATCCGTTCCAGAAGCCCTCGGCCCCGGCCGGGACTTCTGGGGCAGGTCCAACTCCACGGAATGGCGGAGCCGCGTTCATGTTGAAGATTCTGCAGAAGCGTCTGGCAGTGGCGCTGGACGATGAAGAAGCCTCGCAGGTTCAGCAGAGCCTCCAGGCTCGCTACAACTCCCTCCTCTACCGGGTCCGCCTGGAGTACCTGGAGCGTCTGGGCCTGGATCTGGACGCCTATGGCCTGACCGCCCCACCGGCAGACTCCGCCCTGGCCCTGGGGGAGATCTTCATGCCCGAGCCCGGGACGATCCTGTTCCTCAAGGGGGAGCGGGAAGGCGCCTGGTTGGACGCCGGTGTGATCTGCCGCGAGGACGGACGCGACTATGCCGAGTTCTTCGACGAGGTCCGCGAGGCCGTGATGGAGGTCCACGGTCAGGCCGGTGAGTGGGAGGGCCTGGCCCTCGACGGCACCCTGACGGTCGAGGATGCCCATCCCGGCGAGGCCAGCATTCCCGAGGCCTCGCTGCGCGCCGCCCGGGCCCTGATGGACGACCAGTCCCGGGTGCTCCTGGA
>CAZQPM010000263.1:0-5881 GCA_964595195.1 uncultured Burkholderiales bacterium
CCTGGTGGAGGTCGTGGTGACCCCCCGCCTGATCCAGCAGGCCGGGGTGGCCAGCGCCAACCTGGTCCACCCCGGCCTGACCGTGGCCTCCTTCCTGGGCCTGGTCCTGGCCCCGGGCCTGGGCTCGGCCCTGGGTGCCCGCGTCAACCGGGAACTCCTGGAGAACGCCATGTCCGGCCCGATCCGGAACCTGGTCTACAACGCCCTGCCCGCCCGCTTCCGAGGCCGCATGCGCGCCTTCCTGGAGGGCATCGTGGTCTACTCCGGGATGACGGCCGCCGGCGTGGTCCTGGCCCTGTTCGCGGGCCGCCTGGAGACGTCGCACCTGTGCCTGGCGGGCGGCCTGATGGCCGGCTTCTACCTGCTGGCCAACCTGAAGGTCCGCCAGGAATACCTGCAGACGCTGGTCATCGAGTTGAAGGCGGGGCGCCTGGATCTGGAGGAGATCGGGGACGAGATCGGTCAGTGGGAGGTCAAACGGCTGGCCGACCTGTGGGGAAGCTTCCTGGAGGAGGATACCTCGTCGCCCTCCCAGGCCTCGCTCCAGGTCGCCCAGAAGCTGGCCCGCCAGGGCGTCGTGGAGCCCCTGGTGCGGGCCCTGGCCCACCCCTCCCCCACCATGCGCCGAGCGATCCTGGAGGCCCTGGCCCAGTCCCCCCGCGCAGCCAGCGTCCTTGCACCCGTGCTGGCGGCCCTGACCGACCCCGCCCCCGAGGTCCGCCGAGCCGCCGTCGAGACCCTGGCCAGCGTGCTGCCCGAGATCCGTCAACCGGATCGGGTGGATGCCCGGGTCGCGGCAGCCCGGGCGGCCCTGGAACCCCTGGCCACCGACCCCGAGGTGCAGGTCCGGGCCCGGGCCACCGGTCTCCTGGGGCATTCGGGACGCCGCAGCCTGCGGGAGATGGCGAACTCCACCGACCCCCTCACCGCCCTGGCGGCCCTGGCGGTCCTGGAGGCCGACCAGGTGGAGATGCTGGTCCTGCGCGCCGGGGACCCGGTACCCGAGGTGCGGGCCGCCGCCCTGCAGCGCCTGGGTCGGGTGGCCCACCCGGTTCCCCTGGAGACCGCGACCCTGGCGGCCAACCTGCGCCACCCCCAGGCGCCCGTCCGCCGGGCCGCGGTGCAGGCCCTGGGCACGCTGGGCACGGACGAAGCCCGGATGCTGCTGGCCAGCGCGCTGGGGGACCCGGTTCGCGAGGTACGCCTGGGCGCGGCCAGCGAACTGGGCGCAGCCGGCGAGGCGGGACTGCTGGCCGCCGAGACCTACCTGCACGCGGACGCCGCCGCCACGGTTGAAGCGGCGCTGCTGTCGGTAGCCGCCTGTGGCAGTGCCCGGGCCCGCCAACTGCTGACCGAGGCCTTCCAGGACCGGGTCCGGGAGGCCTGGCAGAGCCTGCTGGCCCTGCACGTCCTGCCCGCGGAGGGGGACCTGCCGCTGCGCTTCCTGAGGGCCGCCCTGGACGACTCGGCCAACCGCTGCCGCCAGTTGGCCTTCCGGATCCTGGAGATGCTGGAGGACACCTCGGTGCTGCGCAGCGTCGAGAAGGTCCTGCGCATCGAGTCGGCGCGCTCCCGGGCCGATGCCCTGGAGATCCTGTCCAACCTGGGGGAACGCGACGCGGCCAGCCTGCTGGTGTTGATGCTGGAGGAGGGCCCCCTGGAGGACAAGATCTCCACGGTGACCGCGGTCATCCCCCTGCCGGCGGGCCCCGAGGCCGTCCTGGAGCAGGCCCGGGCCTCGGTCGACCGCTGGCTGCGGATGGCCGCGGCAGGCGGAGGGACCGGTACGGGAGAATCCGACGTCCGGGAGGAGAAGATGGAACGTCTCCTGATCCTGCGGCGGGTGCCGCTCTTCGCCCAGATGACCCTGGAGCAGTTGGAGGCCATCAACCGCCTGGTCAAGGAGGTCCAGTACCTGGCTGGCGAGACCATCATCCGCGAGGGCGACGTGGGCTCGGAGCTGTTCCTCCTGGTCGACGGGGAAGTCCAGATCTTCAAGAACTGGGGCACCCCCCAACAGATCCTCCTGGCCACCTGCCGGGGCATCGACTACTTCGGGGAGATGGCCATCCTGGACGACGAACCGCGCAGCGCCACGGTGGCGGTGACCCGGGACGCCCGCCTGCTCTCCCTGCAGGGCGACCGGCTCAAGGAACTGGTCCTGCAGATGCCGGAGATCGCCTTCAAGATCTTCCGGGTCCTGACCCAGCGCGTCCGGGCCGGCGACCAGAGGCTGCAGAGGATGATGCAACCCCCAACCGCCGCCGCTGCCGAAGGCCCCGAACCCTCGGGGTGCAGTTGCGCGGCATCCTGATCCCCTGGAGGTCGAACGATGAACATAAGCAGTTGGAAGAGACCCTGGTTGGCGATCCTGGCCTGGATGCTGGTGCTGGCGGCCCCCGCCCGCGCGGGCCTGATCTCCGAGAGCCAGGAGGTGGCCATCGGCCAGCAGGCCGCCAGCGAAATCGAGGCCGAGTATCGAATCGACGACGACATCGGGATGAACCAGCGCCTGAATCGCATCGCCGGCCAACTGCTGACCCGCGCCGAGCGCCAACTGCCCTGGAGGTTCCGCCTGCTGGACATCGAGGAACTGAACGCCATGGCCCTGCCCGGAGGGTTCATCTACGCGACCCGGGGCCTCCTGCAGACGATGCCCGACGGCCAGGCGGCCTTCGTGCTGGCCCATGAGATCCAGCACATCGAGCGCAGACACTCGGTCCGCCAACTGGAAGCCAACCTCTACCGCCAGGTCGGCCTGGCGGCCGCCATCCAACTCCTGACGGGGGGACGCCTCAGCCAGGGGGCTTCGAACACCCTGGCCCTGGCCAACATGGTGGTGGCCAACCGCTACACCCAGGACATGGAGCGCGAAGCGGATCTGGAGGGAATCCGGATGATGGCCCGAGCCGGACTGGCCCCCCAGGGAGCCGTGGAGGCGCTGCAGACCCTGCAGAACTACAACAAGACCAGCCTGCCGAAGTTCGTGAACGCCCTGGTCGGCACCCATCCCCTGACCCGGGACCGGGTCCGGGTGGCCGAGGAGGAGGTGCAGCGACTCGGCTCGAGCGACACCTCTGCCGAGGCCGGCTGGCCCCTGAGCCCGGCGGCCCGGGTCCCCCTCTCGCAGGTGCCAGCGACGGACTCGCTGCGGGAGGCGCAGACCATGCTGGCCCTGCAGTCCGGCCGCTACGCACTGCAACCCGATGCCGACCTGATGGAACAGGCCCTCTACCTGCAGGCCGCCCCCCCCCAGCGCAGCCGCCTGGCCGAGCACTCCGCCCTGGTCGTGCTGACCTTCCCGACCTCCCTGTCGGAGGCCGAGTTGCAGGCGCGCCTGCTGGACCGGGAACTGCCGGGACTCCTGGGAGAACGCCGCTTCACCCGCTACGGGATCTCGCTGGTGCGCACCTCCGACCAGGAGCGCCGGCTGCTTCTGCTGCTGAACTGACTCAAGTCAGGTCGAACGGGGGTTCGCCAGGAGCCGGGCGGTCCGGACAGAAGCCTGGTCGCCCGGACTGGAGGCGCCCGTGAGCGCGGCCTGCCCAGGTCCGGGCGCCCGGGCGCAGCGGCGGCCCGAATCCCAAGTCCGGGGTGTGTATGGCCAAGCTCTACTTCCGCCACGGCGCCATGGGCAGCGCCAAGACGCTGAACCTCCTGGCCGTGCGCCACAACTACGTGCAGCAGGGCAAGCGGGTCCTGCTGATCAAGCCCGCCCTGGACGAGCGCTTCGGCAACCAGACCATCCGCTCGCGGGCCGGCCTGGAGTGTCCGGCCGACCTGATGGTCCATCCGGATACCCGGTTGGACCCCGAGCAGTTTCGGGGCCTGTCCTGCGTGCTGGTGGACGAGTGCCAGTTCCTCAGCGCGAGCCTGGTGGAGCAGTTGCGCGAGCTGACCCGCACCATGAACCTTCCGGTCATCGCCTACGGGCTGCGCACGGACTTCCGCACGCACCTCTTCGAGGGTTCGCGCCGCCTGCTGGAGCTGGCCGACGCCATCGAGGAGGTCAAGACCACCTGCCGCTTCTGCAATCGCAAGGCGGTCTTCAACCTGCGCCACGATGCCGCGGGCCGGGCCCTGGTGGATGGCCCCACGGTCCTGCTGGGCACCGAGGAGTGCTACTCGCCGACATGCTACGAGTGCTATCACTCGCGCCTGGAGGAGGCCACCCAGCCCGGGCACTGATTCCGGGATGGTAACATGCGGGCCCTGGTCGAAGGGCCCGGTGATCCCCTACCCTGCAGACATGGTGGCCGGGACCCCGGTGCCGGCCACCGACCCGTGCCCGAACCCGGGATCCAGGAGGTTATCGCCGTGCTCAGTTCACCCCTCGGAGGCTTCCAGCCCCACCAGCCGGAAATCCTCACCGCCCACTCGCCGGAGGTCTCCTCGAACCCCTTCTTCGGGTTGGAGGACAAGGTGAACCTGGGCAGCCGCCCCGCCTCGCCGGGCATCTACAAGCACGTCCTGCACGCCGGCAGCCAGGACCGTTACGAGCCCTGGCCCAAGGACCCCAAGGACGACTTCGAGAAGCAGAAGCGCAAGGAGTGGCTCAAGAACGAGATCGACAAGCTGCGCGAATTCCTGAAGAACGCCGAGGCCCGCAAGCGCGAGAAGGAGAGTGCCGTCTACAGCCTGGGCAACGAGATCGACTCCATGAAGAACGAGCATCGTCGCATGGGCGAGGAATACAACCGTGAGGACGAGCGCCGCGCCAGCCTGGAGATCGAGCACGGCCGCACCAAGCGCGAGCACCGGCAGGCCCAGGAACGCGACGAGTCCGAGCGGGCCTGGAAGCTGCTGGAGAAGATGCAGCGCCTGGAGGACGAGATCTCGCGGGTCAAGGACCGGATGTCGAACCTCCAGTCCAAACGCAACGACCTGGAATCCCGCATCAACGAGAAGACCCGGACCCGCGAACAACTGCAGAACGAAGTGTATCGCATGACCGAGGCCATCAACCGGGAGGGTTGGACCCTGCGCGAGCGCGAGCAGGAGTACCGCGAACTGGGCGGCTAGGACATCCTGCCAGGTCTGACCGCCCACCGGACCGACGCACCCCTGTTCGATCCGCCACCAGAATTGTTCGCCAGGCACCAGGATTCCTGACCCGACAGGCTTTGTCGAGCAGGGTCCAGACACTATCCCCGCACCCGATGGGTGAAGACGCTTCACTGAGCCTTCGTCAGGTCGCTGGGCTGCGCGTGGCGTGCCGGCCTGGACGCGGGCCGTAACCTCGGCCGCGCGCAGCACAGGCACAGATTCGGGCGGCCGCGATGCATTCGTGGTCGTATATGCGATTTTGCGGGATTCTCTTGACTTATCCACAATGGACATGGAACGGAAGCTGGCTTGTGTTCGCGCACAAACAAAACCTCCAAGGAGGGTTCTCGAACCTTGGCTGCCGACGAGCCTGACGGCCTGTGGCGGCACAGATACAATAGACCCTCATGAACAAACCGAGGACGGCTGACGGACCCTGCCTGGATAGCCCCCGAGGGAGTATCGAAGGAACATTCGATGGGCGCCGGATTCCAGATATTGTGAGAATTCGTGATTGAATCTTGTCGTCGCCCGCGCTACAATGAAGACACAGGTCCTTCCCGTTCCGCTGAGCCGGACACACTTGATGGTTGATGGGGAAGGACGGCATGGAGAAGGGGGGTATCTCCAATGTCTTCACCGGTCAAATCCCAGCCTGCCAACGCCGCAACTTCCATCCCATGGACCTTCGAGAGATTGCGCAACATGGAACCCTGGGAATTGGACGAACTGGCCCGCGGGGCCGGCCGTTCCCTGGTGATGGGGCGCCTGGTCCTGGGACGCTGCCTGGTCGAGTTGGACCGGCGGACCCATTGGGACGAATGGGGTTTCAGCG
>CAZQPM010000264.1:0-5863 GCA_964595195.1 uncultured Burkholderiales bacterium
CGACTCCGAATTGGAGGTCCGGCAGCAGGAGCGGGAGTTCGAAATGTTGCCCGTTCGGGAGATGGTGGTCTTCCCCCACCTGATCCTCCCCCTGATGGTCGGCCGGGAGCGCTCGGTCCGGGCGCTGGAGCGCGCCGTGAAGCAGCAGAGCGGCCTGGTGATCGTGACCCAGAAGGATCCCTCCCAGCAGGAACCTTCCCGGCGCGACCTCTACTCGGTCGGGACCTACTGCTCGATCCTGCAGGCCCTGCGCCTTCCCGACGGTGGCTACCGCGCGGTGGTCCAGGGCATCGCCCGGGTCCGCGTGCACAAGACGCTGCAGTCTCGGCCCTGTTTCCGGGTCCTGGCCCGCACCCTGGAGGAGACGGTCCCCACCGAACGCCAGGGCGAGAAGGCGGTTCAGGTGGTGATGAACCAGTTCCGCCAATCGGTGGAGATGGGCAAGCACATCTCCCCGGAACTCGTCGTCGCCGTGCTGAACATCGACGACCCCGGGCACCTGGCCGACGTGGCGGCCTACCACCTGGACCTGCCCCTGGCCGACAAGCAGAACCTTCTGGAAACCCTGGACGTCGCCGAACGCCTGCACAAGGTCTCGGTCCACCTGTCCCGGGAGTTGGAGATCCTCAAGATCGAGAACCGCCTCCAGAGCCGCGCCGAGCGCGAGATGGAGAAGGGCCAGCGGGAGTACTTCCTGCGCCAGCAGTTGAAGGCCATCCAGGAGGAGTTGGGCCATGCCGACGAGGAGCGCGAGGAGGTCGAGCAGATTTCCCGCGAGATCCAGGCGGCCCGGATGCCGGAGGCGGTGCAGGAGCAGGCCCTGCGGGACCTGCGCAGGTTGGAGCGCATGCACCCGGCCTCGGCTGAGCGCGGCGTGGTCAGGACCTATCTGGACTGGATGGTCCAGTTTCCCTGGAGCCGGACCACCGAGGACCGAATCGACCTGGCCGAGGCCCAGCGCATCCTGGAAGAGGACCACCACGGCCTGCAGGACGTGAAGGAACGCATCCTGGAGTTCCTGGCCGTGCGCAAGCTGAAGAACGACCACAAGGGGCCCATCCTCTGTTTCGTCGGTCCTCCCGGCGTCGGCAAGACCTCCCTGGGCCGCTCGATCGCCCGGGCCCTGGGTCGCAAGTTCAATCGCACGTCGCTGGGAGGGGTCCACGACGAGGCCGAGATCCGGGGGCACCGCCGCACCTACGTGGGAGCCCTGCCGGGGCGCATCCTCCAGGCCATGTGCACCGCCGGATCGCGCAACCCGATCATCGTCCTGGACGAGATCGACAAGGTGGGGGCCGATTTCCGGGGAGACCCCTCGGCGGCCCTGCTCGAAGCCCTGGACCCCGAACAGAACCACGAATTCAAGGACCACTATCTGGCCGTCCCGACGGACCTGTCCTCGGTGATGTTCATCATGACGGCCAACGTGCTGGACACGATCCCCCCGGCCCTGCGCGACCGCATGGAGGTCCTGCGCCTGCCGGGCTACACCGAGGACGAGAAGGTCGGCATCGCCTCCGACTTCCTGATCCCCCGCCAGAGGACCGAGCACGGCCTCAAAGAAGGCCAGTTCGCCCTCGAGGAAGCCGCACTGCGCCGCATCATCCGGGAATACACCCGGGAAGCGGGCGTGCGCAACCTGGAGCGGGAGATCGCCAGGCTCTGCCGCAAGCGGGCCCGCCAACTCGTGGAGGCCTCCAGGCCGCGGCGCCGGCTGGCTCCACTCAAGTCCCAGGATCTGCCCCGTCTCCTGGGTGTACCCCGGTTCCACTGGGGCGCCGAGGAGGTCGGACACGGTGTGCCGGGGGCCGCCCGAGGGCTGTCGTGGACCCAGGCCGGCGGCGAGTTGCTGACCATCGAGGCCAGCCTCACTCCGGGCCGAGGTCGCCTGCTGCTGACGGGCAGCCTGGGCCAGGTCATGAAGGAGTCAGCCCGGGCCGCCCTGTCCTGGGTGCGGGCCCACGCCGCCCGGACCGGCCTGGATTTCGACTACTATCAGCACGACGCCCACCTGCACGTGCCCGAGGGGGCAATTCCCAAGGACGGGCCCTCGGCGGGCATCACCATGGCCTGCGCCTTCCTGTCGGCCATCCAGGGCCGACCGGTGCGGTGGGACGTGGCCATGACGGGAGAGATCAGCCTGCGCGGGCGGGTCATGCCCGTCGGAGGGATCAAGGAGAAGGTCCTGGGCGCCCATAACGCCGGTGTCCTCGAGGTGATCCTGCCCACAGGGAACGCCAAGGACCTGCAGGAGGTCCCAGAACCCATCCGGCAGCGCATGCGCTTCCATCTGGTGGACGGGATGGAGCAGGTCCTGGCCCTGGCTCTGCCCGAACAAGGGGACCGATGCGCTACGGAATGATCCGACTGACCCCGGGGGTCCGCAGCATCATGGTGCTGACGGGCGCCGTTTTCCTCCTGGATATGCTGGTCCGCCTGGTCTTCCAGGAAGCCATCCTGGCCCGGTGGCTGGGGGTGGTCCTGCAACCCCGCAGCGCTCCCGTGCAGACCTGGCTTCAGATCTGGAGGCCCTTCACCTACACGCTGGTCCATCAGGACTTCTTCCACCTGCTCTGGAACATGGTGGGTCTCTTCTTCCTGGGAGCCGCCCTGGAGGACAGCATCGGCACAGCCCGCTTCTACCGCGTCTACGTGGTCAGCGGGGTGGCCGGAGCGCTGGCGGCGATCCTGGCCGCCTGGATCGGCCCGGAGGGCACCTACGTCGTGGGCGCCTCAGGGGCCGTGATGGGCACGATGTTCGCCTTCATCGCCCTGTATCCCAACGAGACCATCATGCTGTGGATGCTGGTGCTGATCCCGATTCGGGCCCTATATCTGGGGATCATCTTCTTCCTGATCCAGTTCGTCTCGGCGTTCGGGGGGGGTGAAGCCGGCGTCTCCTACTTCGCCCACCTGGGGGGCATCGTCGCAGGCGTGGGGATGGCGCGCTCCGGTGTGTGGTTCGACGACCTCAACCCCTGGGAGCGGTTCAAGCGCCGATGGCGTCGGCGGCACCTGCGCCCCGTCCCCAGTCGCAGGTCCTCGCCACCGGCGCCCACCTTCATCCAGGCCCCCCCCACCTCGATCGAGGAAGGCCTGGAGAAGCAGGTGGACGCGATCCTCGACAAGGTGCGCCAGGGCGGCCTGGACAGTCTGACCGACCAGGAGCGCCGCACCCTGGACCTGCACTCGACGCGCCTGCGCCACCGGGATCGCTCCTGAGGGGGGTCGGCCCGGGGTCGCCGACGACCGCCCCTGGCCGGTAAGCCGGCCTGCGCCGGCCCCCACCGGTCGCCCGGACCTCAGGGCCGGAACCAGTTCTCCAGGGTCGACCAGGCTCGCGGTGCCGCCGAGAAGAAGCGTGTCTGACCCAGCGAGCCCGAGGGCAGGGGCAGGACTTCGCCGGTCCTGAGATCCACGGCGAAGGCCCGGAGATCCTCACGACGCCGACCCGACAGGACCAGGAAGTCCTTGGCCTGCGAAATCGTCACCTCCTGGGTCTGGAAGGCCGGAATGCTGGCCACCACCCGCTCGTCGCCCGTGAACCAGACCTCCAGCACCAGGGTGGAGTTGCCGGCAGGCGAAGGGCGGACCTCCAGCCTCTGGCTCTTGTTGAGCTGAAGATCCGCCAGGCCCGGACGGGGTTGGTTGAGCAGTTCACGCCAGGACAGGCGGCCCCCCTTGGAGACCAGTTCGAAGTCGCGGGTCCTCCCCGAGATGGTCACCTCGATCCCAGGGCTCCGCTCCCTGAAGAAGAGTCGCACGGGCCTGGAGTTCACCGGCAACTCCGTGTAGGTGGTCCGTTCGGCCGGAGCGGTCAGCGCGTTGCGGGCCAGGGTCCAGGGCCGCCCCACTCCGGGACGGACGAAGGCCGCCCAGACCTTCCCCGAGGGGTCCAGGGTCGGTTCGCTGCAATCGAAGCACGACAGCAACCGCGTCGGCTCACCGCGGTCGTCGGGGGCCAGGTAGAGCAGGTCGTGCCCCGAGCGGGACGTCCGCCTCTTGGCCAGGAGGGATCCGTCCACCTGCGGGCGGAAGTCGCTGACTCCCCGCACGAGAGTCTCGGGGTTCGTGCCGGCCAGGGAGGTCTGTACCAGGTTGCCGTTCAGGTTCGGCTCGCCCTCCACGGGATGGATGGCCAGGGCCGAGTACTTCCAGGCGTTCAGGGGCCCTCCGTAGCGGAACCCGGACCCGTTGGCCGTGTAGAGGTAGTCGTGCCCCCTGGCCTCCAGGACGGCGGCCTGGCCCGGAGTGCGGGCCTGGAGGTATCCCGCGCCGGGTTCCGGCAGGCCCAGGGAGGCGTCTGGGAACTGGACGGGACGGGACCGGACGACCCGGACCTCATCCGGGGCCAGGCCCAGCCTTCCCGCCAGATGCTCGCGACAGGGATCCAGTTCGGGGAGGGCCGGATCCGCCAGGACCAGGCCCGAACCTC
Organism: uncultured Burkholderiales bacterium; assembly: GCA_964595195.1. Classification (GTDB taxonomy): domain Bacteria; phylum Vulcanimicrobiota; class Xenobia; order Xenobiales; family Xenobiaceae; genus CAZQPM01. Next base: position 4,436 of record CAZQPM010000264.1, read on the forward strand.
CGACCCCCAGCACCAGGACGGCGACGGCGGCCAGGACCTGGCGCAGGATTCGATTGGAGTGCAGAGCAGGCATCGTGGGTTCCTCCGGATGACTTGATGGCATGGACGCTGTGGGTCGGTGGATCTTCCCGCGGAGAGGCAGGGCCCCTGCCCGGACCTGCGACCCGGCAGGTAACCCCCGGGTTCTGGCAGGTGCCGGACGGGTCCATCTCGTATCTCTGGTTTCCGTCCGGTGGCCGACCCCTGAGGGGCCCCGGTCGGCAACCGCCAAGCGCGCACCCTTCAGCCTCGCTTACGAGGCTTACAGCAATCGTGGAGGTAGACCCATGGCACACCAATCCCTCACCTTGAAGCCGATGGGCGACCGGGTCGTCCTGAAGCGCCTTCCCCAGGAAGAGAAGACGGCCGGCGGTATCTTCCTGCCGGACACCGCCCAGGAGAAGCCCATGCGGGGCGAAGTCGTGGCCGTCGGCCCCGGCAAGGTCCTGGACTCCGGCGAGCGGACCCGGATGGAAGTCGAAGTGGGTCAGACGGTCCTGTTCGGCAAGTACTCCGGGACGGAAGTCAAGATCGATGGTGAGGAGTTCACCATCCTCGAACAGCGCGAGATTCTCGGCGTTTTCGTGGGCTAAGCCCAGACCAACGGAGGTTTCAAGACATGGCAGCAAAGATGATCATCTACAGCCAGGAAGCCCGCAAGGCCCTGGAACACGGCACGGACACCCTGGCCAACGCCGTCCGCATCACCCTGGGCCCGCGCGGCCGCAACGTGGTGCTGGACAAGAAGTTCGGCTCCCCGACCATCACCAACGACGGGGTCACCATCGCCAAGGAGATCGAACTGGAAGATCCCTTCGAGAACATGGGCGCCCAATTGCTTCGCGAGGTGGCCTCCAAGACCAACGACGTGGCGGGTGATGGCACCACCACGGCGACCGTCCTGGCCCAGATCATGATCCGCACCGGCCTGAAGAACGTCACCGCTGGCGCCAACCCGATGTTCATCAAGCGAGGCATCGAGCAGGCTGTCGCCGCCGTGGTCGACGAGATCAAGAAGATGGCCGTCCCGGTCGAGACCCGCGAGGCGATCGCCCAGACGGCCGCCATCTCGGCCAACAACGACCGGGTGATCGGCGACCTCATCGCCAAGGCGATGGACAAGGTCGGCAAGGATGGCGTGATCACGGTCGAGGAGTCCAAGACCCTGCACACGGAGCTGGAGCACGCCGAGGGGATGCAGTTCGACAAGGGCTTCATCTCGCCGTACTTCGTCAGCGACCCGGATCGGATGGAAGCGGTCCTGGAGGACCCCTACATCCTGATCGTCGAGAAGAAGATCGGCGCGATCCAGGACATCCTGCCGGTCCTGGAGCGCATCGTCCAGATGCAGAAGCCCCTGCTGATCATCGCCGAGGACGTGGAGGGCGA
>CAZQPM010000265.1:0-5855 GCA_964595195.1 uncultured Burkholderiales bacterium
GGGCTTCGCGGTCGGCCGCCTCCAGGTGTTCCAGGGTGGGGTGGGTGACGACCCGATGGGCGTCCATGCAAGCCCGGATCGTGCCCGGGATCCCCTCGAAACCGATCTCCTGCTTCAGGAAACGAGCCACCGCCACCTCGTTGGCGGCATTCAGGACGGCCGGCATGGTACCCCCCACCCGACCCGCCTCGAAGGCCAGACCCAGGCAGGGGAAATCCTCCCAGCGGGGTTCCTCGAACGTCAATTGGCGACAGGCCGCCAGGTCCAGGCGCGACCAGGCCCGAGGCAGACGCTCAGGCCAACTCAGGGCATACTGGATCGGTGTTCGCATGTCGGGAGGTCCCATCTGGGCCAGCACCGAGCCATCCACGAACTCGACCATGGAGTGGATCACGCTCTGGGGATGCACCCAGACCTCGACCTGATCCATCTGCAGGTCGAAAAGGTGCAGGGCTTCCAGGACTTCGAACCCCTTGTTCATCAGGGTGGCCGAATCGATGGTGATCTTGGCGCCCATGTTCCAGGTCGGGTGGCGCAGGGCTTCGGCCGCCGTCATCCCCCCCAGGTCCTGTCGAGGAACCTGGCGGAAGGGCCCACCGGAAGCCGTCAACATGATGCGCTGCAACGCCCTGGGGGCCTGCCCCTGCAGACACTGGAATATCGCCGAGTGTTCAGAATCGACGGGAAGCAGCGGAACCTGGCGCTGCCTGGCCAAGGCCGTGACCAGTTCGCCGCCGACCACCAGCGTCTCCTTGTTGGCCAGCGCGATCGGCTTGCCGGCCTCCAGGGCCGCCAAGGTAGGCTTCAGGCCGGCCACCCCGACCAGGGCCGAGACGACCACGTCGGGCTCGGGCCGGCTGGCCAGTTCCAGCAGTCCATCGGCGCCGACCAGGATCTCGATCCCGGTACCGGCCAGGGCCTTCCGCAACTCGGGCTCGAAGGCCGGGTCTCCCAGGGCCACGGCAGCGGGGCGGAACCGCAGGGCCTGACCCGCCAGGGCCTCCCAGGAACGGTTGGCGGCCAGGCCGCCGACCCGGTAGAGCTCGGGGAAGGCGGCCACCACATCGAGGGTCTGGGTGCCGATCGACCCGGTCGACCCCAGCAGGGAAATGGTCTTCATCACAGGCTCCAGCGCGCAGGCTCTACATGAACCAGGTCACGTAGAAGTAGAAGACCGGTGCGGACAGGAAGTAGGAGTCGAAGCGATCCAGCACACCGCCGTGGCCCTCGATCAGGTTCCCCGAGTCCTTGACCCCCACGTCCCTCTTCAGCGCCGATTCCCACAGGTCTCCGACCTGAGCCGTCAGGCTTCCCAGGATGGCCAGGGCCAGGCAATGGGCCGGAGCGATGCCGAACCAGCGGCCCAGATACCAACCCAGCAGGGTGGCCAGGATCAGCCCCCCCAGGGCACCCTCAACCGTCTTGCCCGGGCTGATCTGCGGGCACAACTTGTTCCGGCCCAGGGCCTTGCCCACGAAGTAGGCACCGACGTCGGTCGCCGCACAGAGCATCACCAACCAGGTGACCAGGCCGGCCCCGGTGACCAGGGACTGTTCGGTACCACCGGGCAGGGACTCCAACTTGCGCAGCAGGATCAGATGGGCCGGAAGCCATCCGCAGTAAAGGAATCCCATGATCGTGGTGGAGCCGTCGACCAGGGCTGAGACCCGATGGGGACTGCGGAAGACGAACAGGACCAGGGAGGCCACCACCGACAGCAGGACCAGGTGGGCCAGATACCCATCATCCAGGAAGTAGGCGCCGAGGACCACCAGGATGGTGGCGGCTGCGCCGGTCCGTCGGGCGGGTCGGAAACCCTTCAGTTCGGTCAGATCGTAGACCTCGGACACTCCGAACAGCGCGAAGAGCAGGACCAGGATCGCAAAGGGGAACGGTCCGGCCCAGATCAGGGCGGTGGCGGCCAGAGCCAGCGGTACCCCCGTGGCCACGCGCTGCGTCAGGCGGCGCAGACGGGCCTCGGCGGAGCGATCCGGCCCCTCCTCGAAGGGTTGGTCCTGGGGTTCATGCATCTGGGTCAACGTCAAACTCCCTGCGGGGCCGGTGCGGACCCGCCGTATCTCCGATCCCGCTGTTGGTAGTCGACCAGGGCCTGAAGCAGGACCCTGCGGGTGATATCGGGCCAGTACAGGTCGGTGAACCAGAACTCCGAGTAGGCGATCTGCCACAGAAGGAAGTTCGACACCCGGAGTTCTCCACTGGTGCGGATCAACAGGTCCGGATCGGGCTGCCCCCCGGTCCACAGGGTCCGGGACAGGAGGGCTTCGTCCACGGCTTCAGGCTGCAGGCGGCCGGCGGCGGCCTCCCCGACCAGATGTCGCACCGCCTCGGTGATCTCCTCCCGACCTCCGTAGTTCAGAGCCAGGTTGAGGACCATGTCCTTATTGTCCCGGGTGGCCTCCTCGGTGGCCTGCAGTTCCCTGCGGACGGCCTCGGGAAGGTTGTCCATACGGCCCATGGCCCGGAAGCGGATCCCGGTCCGCTGCAGCTTCTGGCGCTCACTGCGGGTGTAGTGCTCGAAGAGTTGCATCAGGACGCGAACCTCGACCGGGGAACGCCTCCAATTCTCGGCCGAAAAGGCGTAGGCCGTCAAGACCTGGATGCCCAGTTCGCGACAGGTTTCCATGACCCGCCGGAAGGCCTTGACCCCAGCCCGATGCCCCAAGAGCACGGGCAGGCGACGCTGCCGGGCCCACCGCCGGTTCCCATCCATGATGACGGCCAGGTGTCGGGGCAGCCGAGCCGGGTCCAGACGGGCCAGCAGTCCGGCTTCGTCCAGGTTCTCCGGGGCCTGACAGGGTAGCTGACTCATGCCCGGGGCGGCACCGCCCGCGGCCGACGGCGATAGCCCGTGTAGGCCAGGATCCATTCAGGACCGCTGGGAGTGGATCGCTGGCCGACGACCCGCAGGGAGCCTTCGCCCAGGCCGGGCAGGGGCGGGCAGGTCACTCGGAGGCGCACAGGTCCCTGCCCACCCTCCCGAGCGTGGGCCAGAGCCACAAGATAGGGCCAACCGAGAGCGTCCCCGCTCAAACCTCCATGATCTCCTTCTCCTTGGAAGCCAGGACCCTGCCCAGATCGTCGATGTGCTTGTCGATCATCTTCTGGACGTCTTCCTGGGCTCGCTTGACCTCGTCCTCGGGTGCCCCCTCCAGGCGCTTGAGGCCGTCCAGGGTGTCGCGCCGGATGTTGCGCAGGGCGACCCGGGCCTCCTCGGTCATCTTGCGAGCCAGCTTGACCAGGTCCTTGCGCCGGTCCTCGGTCAGGGGAGGGAAGGCCAGACGGATCTGGATCCCGTCGTTGGTCGGATTGATGCCCAGGTCCGACTTCTGGATCGCCCTCTCGATGGCATGCAGGTTGTGCTTGTCGAAGGGTTGGATGGTCAGCATCCTGGGCTCGGGTACCGCGATGGTGCCCAGTTGGTTCAGGGGCATCTCCGAGCCGTAGGCCTCCACCACGATGCGTTCCAGCAGCGCGGGGGTGGCCCGTCCGGTGCGGATCGTCGAGAAATCCCGGGCCAGGGACTCCTGGGTCTTCTTCATGCGCTCCTCGGCCTGCTTGAGCACGCTGGTGTCGATCACGGTCATCACTCCTTCACGAGGGTCCCGATCTCTTCCCCGGACACAATCCTGTTGATGTTGCCCGGGGTGGCGATGTTGAACACCAGGATCGGAAGCTTGTTGTCCATGCACAGCGAAATGGCCGTAGCATCCATCACCTTCAGGCCCCGCTTGAGGACCTCGAGGTAATCCAGGGACTTGAACATCCGGGCGTCGGCATTCAGCACGGGGTCGGAATCGTACACCCCATCGACCTTGGTCCCCTTCAGGATGGCGTCGGCGCCGATCTCCAGAGCCCTCAGGGCCGCGGTGGTGTCCGTGGTGAAGTACGGGTTGCCCGTTCCGCCCGCGAAGATCACCACCCGCCCCTTCTCGAGGTGGCGCACGGCCCGACGGCGGATGAAGCGCTCGGCGACTTCGGCCATCTGCATGGCCGTCTGGACCCGGGTATCGACGCCCGCCTTCTCCAGGGCGTCCTGCAGGGCCAGGGCGTTCAGGACCGTGGCCAGCATGCCCATGTGGTCCGCCGCGGCGCGATCCATCCCGGGGGCCATCCGCCCCCGCCAGATGTTGCCGCCGCCGACAACGACGGCCACCTGCATCCCCATCTGATGGATCTCGCGGATCTCGTCGGCGTACCGGGCAACCGTCTCGGGATGGATGCCGAAACCTTCGCCCCCGGCGAAGACCTCACCGGAAAGCTTCAGAAGGATCCTGCGAAAGACCCCTCTCGACCTGGATTCGGAAACGCCCTGGGCCACCTGGTTGAGTTGGGGATTCACCTTGTCCTCCGGAGCCCCGGCTCGATAGGTCCGGGGTCGAGCATTTCGCCCCTATTCTTCTCGACCGGATCCATTCCTTCCGGGCCTGCGGCCGCACCCGCAGGGGCGTACAAGCGTGAGGCCGCCGGTCTGGGACCGACGACCTCGGTTGGGGACTGCCCCCGAGAGTGAGGCTACTCGCCCACGGCAAAGCGCGCGAAGCGCTTGACCTGGATGTTCTCCCCGACAACCCCGATGGTCTGCTTGATCAGGTCGCGGACCTTCAGGGAACCGTCCCGGATGTAGGCCTGCTCCAGAAGGCAGATCCCCTCGACATACTTGTCGACCTTGCCGGCGGCGATGCGGTCTGCCATCTGCTCGGGCTTGCCGTCTTCCAGGGCGGCCTGGCGATAACCGGCCTGCTCCTTCTCGATGAACTCGGCGGGGATTTCCTCGCGCGAAATGTAGGTCGGGTTCATGGCGGCGACCTGCATGCACAGCTCGCCCAAGAGCTTCTGGAATTGGTCGTTCTTGGCCACGAAGTCGGTCTCGCAGTTCAGTTCGACCAGAACGGCCAGACGCCCTCCGGCGTGCACGTAGGAGCCCACGCGGCCCTCGCTGGTGGCCCGGCTGGCCTTCTTTTCGGCTTTGGCCATGCCCTTCTGGCGCAGCCAGTCCATCGCCTTGCGCACGTCGCCATCGGTGGTCTGGAGGGCTTCGCGGCAATCCATGATTCCGGCGCCGGTGGCTTCGCGGAGTTCCTTCACCTGCGCCGCGCTGATGGTGGTCGTGGTCATGGGTAAATCACCTCTTATCTGAGTCGATACGGACCAGGTCCGAAACAAGGAAGCGGATGTGGACGGAGCGGCTACTCCTCAGCCCGCCAGACGCCGAGCGTGACCTCTTCGACTCCACCTTCCTCGGTGGTGTAGGTGAAGGTCTCGGTCTCGATGCCCTCGAGGTTGCCCTCCTCGGTGGTGGCGCCCTCCTCCTCGGCGGACAGACCCGCCTGCTCAGCCAGCTCGGCCTCCATCTCGGCCTTGGACTCGATGATGGCATCGGCGATCTTGCCCGTGATCAGGCGGACGGCGCGGATGGCGTCGTCGTTTCCGGGAATCGGGTAGTCGATCTCATCGGGGTCACAGTTGGTGTCCACGATAGCGACCACCGGGATGCCGATCTTGCGGGCTTCGGTGACGGCGATGTACTCCTTGCGCGGATCCACCACGTAGATGGCGCCCGGCAGGTTCTTCATGTCCTTGATGCCGCCCAGGAACTTCTCAAGCTTCATCCGCTGGTCTTCGAGGCGCAGGACCTCCTTCTTGGGAAGCCGCTCGAAGACTCCGGTCTCCTTCATCTCTTCCAGGTCCTTCAGACGCTGGATGCGGGTCTGGATGGTCTTCCAGTTGGTCAGCATTCCACCCAGCCAGCGCTGCGTGACGAAGTATTCCCCGCAGCGGCGGGCGTCCTCGGCGATGGTGTCCTGGGCCTGCTTCTTGGTGCCGACGAAAAGGAC
>CAZQPM010000266.1:0-5835 GCA_964595195.1 uncultured Burkholderiales bacterium
GCTGGCCAACGGCTACGCCATCAGCGCCGTGGTGGGCAAGGAGAAGTACATGAAGGTCTGCGAGAGCAAGGTCTTCATCTCCAGCACCTTCTTCCCCAACTCCCTGGAGATGGTCGCGGCCATGAAGTGCCTGGACATCCTGGAGCGGGACGGCACCCTGGACCGGATCTGGGAGCGCGGCACCCGATTCCTCGAGGACCTGGAGAGGATCGTGGCGGTATCCAAGGTGCCGGCCACGGTCTCGGGGATCCCCCCCATGCCCTACCTGACCTTCGACAAGGCCGACCAGCACTACAAGGCCCGCCGCGAACTGTTCTATACCGAGACCATCCGGCGCGGCCTGTTCATCCAACCCTTCCACCATTGGTACATCTGCGGACGCCACAGCGACGCCGACCTGGCCAAGGCCCTGCAGGTCATCCGCGAGGCCCTGGAGATCGTGGCCGAGACCTACCCCGCCTGATCACCCCCGCCGCCTGGTCCCCAGCCGGCTGACGCTGCGGAGGGGGGAACGGTTCCTGGCGAGCCGTTCCCCCTTTCCGTCCTGGAGGAGCCCCCATGAGAAAGGTCATGATCACCTGCGCGGTCACCGGAGCCGAGACGACCCGCCAGCAGAACCCCGCCCTACCCCTCACCCCCGAGGAGATCGCCCAGAGCGCCTACGAGGCCTGGGAAGCCGGCGCCTCGATCCTGCACCTGCACGTCCGCGACGAGGCGGGGCAACCCACCCAGGACCTGGAGGTCTTCCGCAAGACCATCGAACTGGTGCGGCGCAGGTGCGACATGGTCATCGAGACGACCACGGGCGGCGCCGTGGGGATGACCCCCGCCGAGCGACTGCAGCCGGTCACCCTGAACCCCGAGATGGCCAGCCTGGACTGCGGCACGGTGAACTTCGGGGACGAGTACATCGTGAACACCCTGCCGATCATGCGGGAATTCGCCCAGGCGATGCGGGACCACGGCGTCCGCCCCACCCTGGAATGCTTCGACCTGGCCCACGTCTACGCCAGCCATGTCCTCCTGAAGGAGGGCCTTCTGGAGGCTCCCCTGCACTACGGCCTGGTGCTGAATGTTCCCGGCGGCGTGAAGTACGAGCCCGACGTGCTGGACTTCTTCGTGCGCAAGATGCCCCCGGGGGCCAACTGGACCGTCATGGGCATCGGCCGGGCCAGCCTGCCCGCGGTCTTCGGGGCCCTGGCCATGGGTGGCCACGTCCGCGTGGGCTTCGAGGACAACGTCTACTACTCCAAGGGCGTCCTGGCGAAGTCCAACGCTGAGCTGGTCGAGCGCTGCACGCGCCTGGTGCGGGAGGCCGGCTTCGAGGTGGCCCGCCCGGACGACGTCCGGGAGATGCTGAAGCTGCGCAAGCACGGCTGAGGCCGGCGACGGCGTGGCCCTGCAGGGCGTGGCGGGAGCGGTCACGGCCGTGACCGGCTTCGAGAAGGGCTCGGGCAAGACCGCCTTCCTGAGCCTGGCGCTCCCCCACGCCCGGCGGGCCGGACCGGTGGCGGTCTTCACCATCGGCTCGGACGCCGGGCCCCCGGGCAGCCGGACCGCCACCCGCCTGCGGGTCGAGCCCGGCGACGTGGTCCTGACCACCGAACCCCTGGCCAGGGCCTCGCAGGCCCGCTTCGAGATCCTGCAGGCCGTGCCCGGTCGCACCGCCCTGGGCCGCCTTCTGCTGGGTCGGGCCCGGCGGGGCGGCAACGTCGGCCTGGTGGGCGCCGAGCACCTCAGCGCCCTGTCCCAGGCGCTGCGGCAGGTCCTCCGGGAGGGTTGGGCCCACTCGGCGCTGATCGACGGCGCCGTCAGCCGGGTCACCCAGATCGCCGCCTTGGATCTGCCGGCGGACGGCGTCTGCGCGCGGCCGCTGCAGTTCGCCTACACCGTGCGGGTCGAGCGGGGCAACCTGGCCCGGGTGACCGCCCGGATGCAGGTGCTGGACCGCCTGGCCGGGCTGCCCCTGGACGCCGGGGACGACCCGGACCTGCTGCGCCTGGAGGGCCCCCTGACGTCTGAAGGCTTGCGAGCCCTGCCCCGGGGGACGGAGGCCTTTTCGCTGGAGGACTTCACCAAGGTCTTCGTGGAGCCCCCGGAGTTCCTGCGCGCCCTGGACCACCACCGGATCCTGGTCCGCCGCTCGTTCCGCCTGCTGTGTTTCGCCGTGGCCCTGCGCGACCTGACGCGCGGGGAGTTCCTGCAGGCCCTGGGTGCGCCGGCGGCCGCCCGGGTGCTCTTCAACCCCTACGAGGCAGCCTGATGCGCCACTTCCTGGCCTACGCCGAGTTCGAGCCCTTCTGGCAACGCTTCCGTCCCCTGACGCCCTTCGGCCGGGAGGTCCACGAGCGCCGTGAGATCCTTACCGACGCCGCGCAGTTGGAGGCCCTCTGGGACCGTACCCAGGCCGCCCTGGACCTGCTTGCGGATCTCGACGAGTTCCAGGCCACCCGCCTGAGCCACCACCTCAAGCGCCTCCCCCGCTTCACCGCCGAACCCCGTCCGGTATACGACGAGGTCGAACTCTTCCAGGTCAAGAAGTTCCTGCACAACTACCGTTGCCTGGTGGAACGGCTGCCTGCAGGGGCCCTTGAGGTCTTCGGGCTGGAATGGGCCTCGGAGGCGCTGGAGGATCATCTGGCCGTGGGCCGGCAGAGCCCCGAGGCCTTCTACGTCTCGGACGAGTACTCCGAGGAGTTGACCCGGGTGCGGGCGGAGATCCGGGGGGTCGATCAGGCCCTGGCGGAAATCCGAAGCCAGCAGGCCGCCGAGGTCGAGGCGACCTGGGGCATTGCCTTCGGAACCCGCGAGTTCCTGGTGATACCCCGGGAACGCTTGGCGGGACCCTCTGGTGCCGTCGAGTTGGACCGCGCCGGCGAACTGCTGCTGGTGGAGGCCTACGACCAGCAGCACGACCTGGTACGCCCCCGGGTCCGCGCGGGCGAGGTACTCCTGGGCCAGCAGCGCACCGCCCTGGAAGGCCAGGAGCGCGCTGCCGAGGACCAGGTCCTGCGGGAGCTGTCGGGTCGGGTCCGAGCCGAGCTGCCGGTCCTGGTGCGCTACCGCGAGGCGGTGCGGGCCTTCGACCTGGCCCTGGCGGGGGCCCGACTGGCCCGGGCGCACGAGCTGTGCCGACCGACGCTGGTCGACCAGGGACCGGTGCGCATCCAGGGCGGCCGTTTCGTGCCCTGCGAGGAGACCTGCCGGCGCCTGGGGACGCGCTACCAGCCGCTGGAGGCCAGCTTCGATACCAGCACCACGGTGCTGTTCGGCTCGAACATGGGCGGCAAGACCGTGGTGCTCAAGACCCTGGCCTTCCTGCAGACCTGCGCCCAGAGGGGCCTGTTCGTCCCCGCCCGGAGCTTCACGACCCGCGTCTTCGAGCGCTTCCACTACGTGGGCGAGGGCTGCGACCGTGGCCCCACCCAGGGGCTGTCGGGCTTTGGCTTCGAGATCCGCCAGTTCCAGGAGGTTTGGAAGGACCTGGGCCGGCCCACCCTGGCACTCTTCGACGAGTTCGCGCGCACCACCCATTCCCGGGAGGCCGAGGCCCTGATCTCGGCGGCCCTGGAGGCCATGGCCGGACGGCCCGGACTGGTGGCCCTGTTCTCCACCCACTTCAGAGGGGTCCGGCGCTTCCCAGGAGTCCGCTACCTGAGGATGAAGGGGCTGAACCGGCGGGACCTGGACTTCGACCAGGCCCTGGAAGCCGAGCTGGACCAGCGGATCCGGCTGATCGACAACCACATGGACTACCTCCTCGCCCCCGACGAGGGGATCCCCCGGAACTCCGACGCCCTGGCGGTGGCGGCCCTCCTGGGGGTGGACCCGGCCCTGATCGGCCGGGCCGAACGCTTCTTCCTGGAAGGGAACTGACGGACATGCACTCAACCGTGGAATCCAAGCTGGGCCTGCCCCAGGACCGCATCGACCGGGCCCGCGAACTGGCCGTGCGCATCGCCCGGCCGGTCAACGACTTCATCCAGCGCCACACCACCGTGACCGTGGAACGCGCCACCCTGCGCCTGGCGGGGGCCGACGGGGCGAACGCCGACGGCGTGCCGGTTCCGAACCTCGTGGTGGACCAATTGCGCGGCCGCCTGGAGGACGGCGCCCTGCTGCCCTATGTCAACGCCCTGGTCAAGACCGGCGAGACGGTCGAGGGCCTGAACCGACGGATCGCCGAGGGCCTGCGCCTGGACGAGATCCCTCTGGGTGACCGGCAGGCCGTGGAGGCCAGGGCCCGGGAACGGGTCCAGACCTTCGCCAAGCGGGTGAAATCCAATCGGGCCTGGCGGGCCGCCTGCCAGGAGCGCTACGCGGGCGCCAACCACTCGCCCCTGCTCTACGTGATCGTGGCCACCGGGAACATCCACGAGGACGTCAAGCAGGCCCGGGCGGCCGCCTGGCAGGGAGCCGACGTGGTGGCCGTCATCCGCACCACCGCCCAGAGCCTTCTGGACTATGTGCCCTACGGCGCGACCACCGAGGGCTTCGGAGGCACCTACGCCACCCAGGAGAACTTCCGCATCATGCGGGCGGCCCTGGACGAGGAGATGGAACGCCAGGAACGCTACATCTACCTGACCAACTACGCCTCGGGCCTGTGCATGCCCGAGATTGCCGCCATGGGCGCCCTGGAGCGGCTGGACATGATGCTGAACGACTCGATCTACGGCATCCTCTTCCGCGACATCAACATGTACCGGACCTTCGTGGACCAGAAGTTCAGCCGGATGATCAACGCCTTCGGCGGCCTGATCATCAACACCGGCGAGGACAACTACCTGACCACCTCGGACGCCGTCGAGAAGGCCCACACGGTTCTGGCCAGCCAGTTCCTCAACGAACGCTTCGCGGCCGACGCCGGGCTGCCGCCGCGCCTGATGGGCCTGGGGCACGCCTTCGAGATGGATCCCTCGATCCCCAACGGTTTCCTGATGGAACTGGCCCAGGCCCGCATGGCCCGCGAGATCTTCCCCGAGCACCCGCTGAAGTACATGCCGCCCACCAAGCACATGACCGGCAACATCTTCATGGGGCACGTGCAGGATGCCCTGTTCAACTTCGTCTCGCAGGCCACCCAGCAGGGGATCCACCTGCTGGGCATGCTGACCGAGGCCATCCACACCCCCTTCATGATGGACCGCGCCCTGGCCCTGGAGAACGCCCGCTACGTCATGGACAACATGAAGGATTTCGCCACGGAAATCGAGTTCAAGAAGGACGGCCTGATCGTCCGGCGGGCCCACCAGGTGCTGGAGGAGACCGTCGGGTTCCTGGAGGTCCTGGACGAGATCGGACTGATGGAGGCCCTGGAACAGGGGCTCTTCGCCGAGGTCAAGCGGCCCCGGGACATGGGCAAGGGCCTGGACGGCATCCAGGAGAAGGGCCCCGACTACTACAACCCGTTCGAGACGTACCTGGCTGGCGAGCTGGGCCTCGCCGCGAAATAGGAGGACCGCCATGATTGTTCGACCCTACGGAGACACCCTGGACGACGGGGCGGTCCAGTTCTCGTTCACCCTGCCCGTCGCCGACGGCCCCCAGGGCCGCGAGGCCGCCCGCCAACTGGTCGAGAGGTGGGGCTTCAACCAGGTGGACGTGGTCCACTCCCAGTCCCTGTCCCCTGACTTCTCGTTCTACGTGGCCTATGGCCGGACGGCCACGGGCGTGGACCTTTCCACCATCCAGGTCGAGGAGGCCACGGGGCCCAGCGTCTACACCATGGACGAGGCCAACGAGGTCGTGCGCTCCAAGCTGGGCCGCAAGGTGGTCGTCGTCGGCGCCTGTACCGGCTTCGACGCGCACACGGTGGGCATCGACGCCATCATG
>CAZQPM010000267.1:0-5825 GCA_964595195.1 uncultured Burkholderiales bacterium
CGAGGCAGCCGGCCGCTGCCGGGCTCAGCCCTTGACCAGGCGGCAGCCCAGGGCGATCGAGTAGAACTTGGAGTCCTCGGAGTCGGCCCGGCTGGTCAGCACGCAGGGCGAACTGGTGCCGATCACGGCGCCCGCCAGACGGGCTCCGGCAAGGTACGTGGCCGCCTTGTAGAAGGCGTTGGCCGCCTCGATGGCCGGGAAGACCAGGACGTCCGCAGCGCCCCCGACCGGCGAGTCCAACCCCTTGATCGCGCAGGCCTCGGGCGAGATCGCCACGTCCAGGGCCAGGGGCCCGTCCACGATGGCGCCCGCCAACTGCCCCCGGTCGCCCATCTTGGCCAGGATCGCCGCGTCGGTGGTGGCAGGCATGCGGTCGCTGACCTTCTCGGTCGCCGCCAGCAGGGCCACCCGGGGCTTGTCGATCCCGAAACTGTGGGCCGCCTGGATGGCGCAGTTGGTGATCTTGATCTTGGTGGCCAGGTCGGGGGCCGGGATGATGGCCACGTCGCTGACGAAGAGCAGTTTGCCGTGCACCCTCTGGAACTCGGGCATGTCCAGCACGGTCACGTGGGTCAGCACCGCCCCCTTGGGCAGCAGGCCCTTCTCCTTGTCCAGGATCAGGCGCATGTACTTGTCGGTGCTGATCAGGCCCTTCATCAGGACGTCCGCCTCACCGCTGACCACCATGTTCCTGGCCAGCACGCCCGCCTTGGCATCATCGGGCTCGTCCACCACCGTGAAGGCCGCGGGGGCGATAGCGAACTCGGCGCACAGGGCCTCGATGCGCTGGCGATTGCCCACCAGGATGATCGTGGCGATCCCCTCCGAGGCCGCGCGGGCGGCCGCCTGGATCGAGTGGGGATCGTGCCCGGCGGCGATGGCCACCCGGCGGGGCGCCGCGCCCTTCAGGCTTGCGATCAGTTGGTCCAGGGTACGAATCGGTTCCATGTCGACAGCTCCTTTGCCAGACCGGGGATTCAGGCGGGCGGGTAGGTCAGGGCCTCCTCGCGACCGCTCAGGACGCGCAGGGCTCCCTTGACCAGGGCCACCATCTCGTTTTCCCCGGGATATACGGTGATCCCGCAACCGCAGGCCTTCAGCAGGTTCCCCAGGCCGTCCACCAGCATCTTCGAGCGGGCCATGCCCCCCGTCAGCAGGATCCGGTCGACGGGCTCGCCATCGAAGGCCGGCCACAAGGAGGCGATCTCCTTGGCGATCCGGTAGGCCATGGCCTCGAGGGCCAGGCTGGCCGGGACGTCGCCGGCCTCGGCGCGGCGTTCGACCGCACGCATGTCCGCCGTGCCCACCAGATCGATCATGCCGCCGCGCCCCTTGTTCAGCAGCTTCATCTCCTGTCGGGTATGCTCCCCGCTGAAGCACATCTCGATCAACTGGCCGACGGGCAGCGACCCCGACCGCTGGGGAGAGAACGGCCCCTCCCCATCCAGGGCGTTGTTCACGTCGATGTAGCGGCCGTGCTTGTGGGCCCCCACCGAGATGCCGCCGCCCATGTGGCAGACGACCAGGTTCAGGCGTTCGTAGAAGGTCTCGTTCTCCTCGGCGTAGCGCCGGGCCGTGGCCACCTGGTTGAGCGCGTGGCTGATGGCCCGGCGGCGCAGGGCCTTGACCCCGGTGATCCGCACCCTCTCCGGCAACTCATCGACCACCACGGGGTCGACGATATAGGCCGGTTTGTCGGTCCCGGACACCAGCTCCGAGGCGATCATCGCCCCCAGGTTCGAGGCGTGCTCGCCCCACTTCGCCTCGCGCAGCTCCTCCAGCATCCGCGGACCGACCCGGTAGGTCCCGTGGGGGATGGGCTGAAGCATGCCGCCCCTGCCAGCCACGGCCTGCAGGTCCTCAAGGCCCATCCCATGATCGGTCAGGGCCTGCAGGATGGCCTCCTTGCGGAAGCGGAACTGGTCACTCAAGGGTCTACCCTCGAAGGGAAGGAGTTCTTCGGCCGAGTGCTGCAACTCGCGGGTGAAGACCTCCTCTTCGCCCTGGTAGACGCTGATCTTGGTGGAGGTCGAACCGGGGTTCACGGCCAGGACGCGAGGCCTGGGGAAGAAGGTGTCCCGAGGGGTGCGCTGCCACTGGCCGCAGCGGTGCATCCGCAGGACCGAGGCCTTGACCGAGAGGCGCACGTCCTCGGCGCTGCAGTCCCGGGCCAGGCTGATCCCCCGGAATCCCAAGCCGAACATCACGCTGAAGTGCTTGGCCTCGGGATAGCTGGTGGCGTAGAGATGGTAGAGCATGTTGCCCATCTCCAGGTTGGGGCAGACGATCACCGTGGGAGCGCCCTCCCAGACCGCGCCCTCGCGCTCGTGGTAGGTGGCCGAACGGGCCGAGAGCGCCACGCTGGCCTTGATCTCACCCCGCAGGTGGATCGAACCGTAGCGCTCCCCCACCTGGACCCTCCGTTCCAGGATCGGGCCCAACAGGCTCGTGGCCCGCCGGACCAACTCGGGGGAGGGCCCCTCGTCGGAGCCCCGATGGGAATAGGAGACCACCACGCCGCGGATGATGGGCAGGACGTCCTCGGGGATCAGGTCCCGAGCCACCGCGCAGGTGCCCACGGCGACCTGCGCCAGCGTCTCGGGAGTGACCGTGGCGTTGACCCCGACATCACCGAAGACCACGATGTTGTGGGGGTAGTAGTCCTGGGGGTGGGAATCCGGCAGGACGAAGACTCCCGCCTCGGTGCAGAAGCCGCTGCGCGTGAGCAGGCGGGTCATGGGCCGATAGAAGTCGCGGGGCTCGTGGACGGCACCGCCCACGACCGCGTCCGCGTGACCCAGACGGGCCGCCATGATCCCGAAGGGGCCCGGAAGGCCGACGAAGCGACGGGCCTCCTCCAGGGGCACGGGGGTTCCCTCGGCCGCGCACAGCGAGCGATACTCGCCGGCAAACTCATCCAGGAGTCCCGGGTTGCCGGCCGGATCCACGAAGGAGCTCTCCGACAGGGCGTACTCCACCCGGTTGCCGTCCATGTCGGGAAGCTCGCGCTGGAGGACCTGCCGGACCGCCGCTTCCGTGGCCAGGAAGACCGGCCGCACGAAGCGCACCAGGTGGAAGGCCGCTTCCAGCACGCGGGGGTCCGTCGGCTCGGAGAAGACCACGGTGGGGCGATGACGGGGGCAGGCCAGGATCTGGCGGTCGAGACTTCCTTCGATGTCGTACATGGATACCTTCGCTCGCAAGTACTGAGAGAGTATTGAGGAAGGCAGGCGTTTGTCCCGCGAAGCCCTGTTCCTCCTGCCCTGGCCGCGAATCGTGGGGACGGCTACTCGGGCGTGACCAGCGTCTCCAGGGGGGACTTCTCCTTGGTCGGATGGTTCAGCAGATCCCGGCGGATATAGCCCAGGTTCTGGAAGATCCGCATGCCGAAGGTAACGATGGCCGCCTGGTAGATCTCGACCCCCAGGCGGTCACCGATCCAGGTCAAGAGGGCCGCCAGCAGCAGGTTGATCACGAAACCACTGGAGAAGACGGTGAAGTTGAACTTCTTCTCGATGCCCGCCCGGGTCCCACCCAGGACCGAATCCAGACCGGCCAGGAAGGACACCGAGACATACTTCGCCGTGACGATCGGCATCTGATAGGGGATCAGGATGCCGATCAGGACCCCCAGCACGATTCCCAGCAGAATGACGAGCACGATTCCTCCACCCGGCCAGTCCGGACACCCCGGGGGATACGGGGCCCGCCCCCCCGGTCCTGCCAACCCCGACTAGCCGTTTCAGGGAGGTCCGGCCTGCTGCTTGACCCCCTCGAAGGGCCTGCCGAAGCGGAAGATCAGGCTGCCATCGAAGGGCTCGATGGTCAGTTCCTGGGTGCGGTTCATCTTGACCTCGCCGCCCATCTTGATCAGTTGGGCCATGCTGTCCAGGAATCCCCCGGGCATCCGCAGGGCCATCTCCAGGTCCGTCGAGGGACCGATCGCCTTGATCAGGTAGGGCGCCGCCATGCGGACTCCGTTCACCAACACGGTGGGGCCGACGCAGCGGATCGAGGTGCGGGTCACGACCCTCTGGTCGTTCACCGAGACCGCCTCGGCGCCGGCCGCCCACAACTCGTTGACCAGGGCCTGGATGTCCACGTCGTGGACGATGTAGAAGTAGGGGTCCTCCTCGGGACCCGGGGTGCGCCCGGAGTCCGACAGTTGCACGGTGATGCCTTGACCCCGAATGCCCGTCAGGCCCGCCTCGATCCGAGAGCGTTCCAACTGCTCCTGCATCTGGGTGCTCAGGGTCTCCCGGCGCCCCGCGGCCTCCTCGACCTTGGCCATCCGGTTGCGGTTGTCGGTCAGTTCGGCCGAGAGTTTGTTGCGCTCGGCCTCCAGGGTTCGCACCAGTTCCAGCAATTGCCGCGTGTTATCCGCCTGGACCGGGGGCTTCTTGCTCTGCGCCTGGAACTGGACCCCACCCATGATCCCCAGGACCACGCAGGCGATGGCGATCGGGATCTGCCAGGCATAGCGGGAGAAGAACCGGGTCTCGTCGGGTCGGTCGGCCATCGGGGGCCGGGTTGGGACGACCTGCTCGACGGATTCGGCGGCGGGCGTAGTCATGGCGGCAAGATTCTAGCACACTTGGACGCCTGGGGGATCGGTCGGACAGATCCTACCCCGGTAGGATGCGCCCCCGGGCCCCACCCACTAACCTGGGACCAGGGAGCAGAGCCCATGACCGCAGTCCCAGCACTCGCCTCGATCCCTGAAAGACGGCCCTCGCCCGAGGCCGCCCGGGTTCAGACCCGTACGCCCGCCCGAGCAGGCCTTCGTCGCTCCGTGGGACTTCGGGAGGTCAACACCCTGACCACCTATCTCGAGGAGGTCCACCGGGTTTCCCTGCTGACCCCCGACGAGGAGTCGGCCCTGGCCCTCCGCATCGAAGCCGGGGATGCCCGGGCCCGAGCCCACATGATCCAGGCCAACCTGCGCCTGGTCATCAGCCTGGCCAAGAAGTTCCTGGGTCTGGGCCTGACCTTCCAGGACCTGATCCAGGAGGGCAACCTGGGCCTGATGGAGGCCGTCAACAAGTTCGATCCCGGCCGGGGCTGCCGCTTCGCCACCTACGCGACCTGGTGGATCCGTCAGGCCATGATGCGGGCCCTGGCCAACCGGGGGCGGACCATCCGCCTGCCGGTCCACATCGGCGACATCCTCCAGAAGTATCTGCGTTTCAGCGCCCGCTGTTCGCTGCAGACAGGCCGTATGCCCACGTTGGAGGAGGCCGCCCTGCACCTCTTCCCCGTGGATCCCGAGAAGGTCGCGCGCAAGCTGGGGCGTTCCCTGAAGGTCCGCCTGGTTCCCTCGGACCCCCGAGTCCTGACGCGGGTCCGGGAGGAGGAGTGCCAGGCCGTGCGGCGCCTGCAGAGCCTGCTGGCGGTGGCCCTGGACCCGCTTTCGCTGGATGCCCCCATGGGCGAGGAGGAAGCCCGCCTGGGAGACCTGATCGCCGCCGAGTCTCCCCAGGAAGCCTCCCTCCTGGACAGCGAGCTGGCGGGTCTGTTGCAGAACCTCTCGGAGCGGGAACGCCGCATCCTGGTCCTGAGATTCGGCCTGGTCGACGGCGTCGCCCGGACCCTCCAGGAGGTCTCGGAAGAATTCGGCATCTCCAAGGAACGCATCCGCCAGAAGGAAGAGGATGCCCTGCGCAAGCTGCGCCAGTTCATGGCCCGCGAGGATTGGCTATAATCGTCCTGTCACACTCGGGCCCTACAGGAGAAGGCCTCCGCCGGGTCTAACTTCACACCCGGTATCCGGCCTGGGGGAAAGCATGCCAACCTTGTCCTACAGCCATGAAGGCTTCCAGCGCGTA
>CAZQPM010000268.1:0-5804 GCA_964595195.1 uncultured Burkholderiales bacterium
CCTCCGCGCGTACCCCCGGATCCTAGCGCCGGGCCGTCGCCTTGAGCATCTCGGGAACGGCCGCCAGGACCTGGGGCAACCTGGAGGCCTCCTTGGCGCCCGCCTGGGCCAGATCGGGGCGACCTCCGCCCCCGCCGCCCAGCTCCTTGGCCACCTGGCGGATCAGGTTCCCGGCGTGGTAGCCCGCCTTGACGTAGGCCGGGGTGACCATGGCCAGCAGTCCGACGCGCTGCCCCGTGACCCCCGCCAGGACGGCGACCCCCTGGAACTTCTCGCGCAGGCCGTCGGCCAGTTGCAGGAGGTAGTCGGCGTCGCCGTCGCCCACGTCGGCCGCCAGCAGGGGCACGCCGTCCACCTGCAGGGCCGAGGCCGCCAGGTCGGCCACGCGCGAGCGGGCCGAGGCCTTGCGGGCTTCGGCCAGTTCGCGCTCCACCTTCTTCTGGGCCTCCAACAGGGCCTCCAGGCGGCGCTCCAACTCGGCCGGGGTGGTGTGCAGACGGGCCGAGGCCCGGTCCAGCACCTCCAGGTCGCGGCGGATCGACTCCTGGGCGGTGTCGCCGACGACGGCCTCGACCCGGCGCACCCCGGCGGCGATGGCGCCTTCGGACAGGAAGCGGAACAGGCTCAGGTCCCCGGTGCGGCGCGTGTGGGTGCCGCCGCACAGCTCCTGCGAGTAGCCGTCGAAGACCGGCTCGGCCATGGGGCCCGACTGGGAGCCCCCGATGCTGATCACCCGCACCTCGTCGCCGTACTTGTCACCGAAGAAGGCGATCACCTCGGCGGGTTTGCAGTCGTAGGGGATCTCGAACCAGCCCACGTTGCTGTTCTCCAGGATACGCTGGTTGATCAGGCGCTCGACGGCCTTGAGGTTCTCGGGGCCGACGGCCTCCGGGTAGGCGAAGTCGAAGCGCAGGCGGTCCGGCGCCACCAGCGACCCCTGCTGGCGCACGCCGTCGCCCAGGACCTGACGCAGGGCGTAGTGCAGCAGGTGGGTGGCCGTGTGGTGGCGCTGGATCTGCAGGCGCCGGTCCCGGTCCACCCGGGCCACCACCTTCTCGCCGACCTCCAGGGGCCGGGCGGCCTCGGGATCCAGCCGGTGGAGGACCACGTGCTCGCGGCTTCGGGTGTCGGCCACCCGGAGCTCGCCTTCGGCGGTCACCAGGACCCCGGTGTCGCCGACCTGGCCGCCCATCTCGGCGTAGAACGGCGTCTGGTCCAGGACCACGGCGCTCTGGTCGCCCTTGCCCAGGGTGGCCGCCACCGTGGCCTCCTGTTCCAACAGGTCATAGCCCGTGAAGCGGGTGGGCTCCAGGTGGAACTCTTCGTCCTCGGCCAGTTGGGCCACCTTGACCTGGGAGGCCCGGGCCCGGGCCCGCTGCTGCTGCATGCGGGCCTGGAAGCCGGCTTCGTCCACGGCCAGACCGCGTTCGCGGGCCATGACCTCGGTCAGGTCCAGCGGGAAACCGTAGGTGTCATACAGCTTGAAGGCCACGTCGCCCGGGAAGGTGCCCCCCACCTCCACGCGTCCGGCCTCCTCCTCGAAAAGGGCGATGCCCCGGTCCAGGGTCTGGTGGAAGGAGGTCTCCTCCCCCCGCATGACCTGCTGGATCTTGGCCTGCTCGCGGCGCAGCTCGGGGAAGACGTCGCCCATGGTTTCGGCCAGGACGGGCACCAATTGGTAGAGGAAGGGGTCCATCAGGCCCAGCTTGCGCCCGTAGCGGGCGGCCCGACGCAGGACCCGGCGCACCACATAGCCGCGGCTCTCGTTGGAGGGGATGGCTCCATCGGCGATCGAGAAGGCCACCATCCGCAGGTGGTCGGCGCAGACCCGCATCGCGATGGAGTCCTCGTCCTGGGAGACGCCGGGGGTGTAGGTCCGGCCCGACAACTCCTCCAGGCGGGCCACGATGGGGCGGAACAGGGCCGTGTCATAGTTCGACACGCCGCGCGTGAAGTCGCGCCCCCCGTCGGTGCACTCCATGACCGCCGAGATGCGGTCCAGGCCGGCCCCGGTGTCCACGTGACAGGCCGGAAGCGGCTTCAGGCTGCCGTCCGCCTCGGCGTTGAACTCGATGAAGACCAGGTTCCACAGTTCCATGACCTGGGGCGAGCCGGCGTTGACCAGGGCGCTGCCCGAGGCGTCCGGCGTCAGGTCGATGTGGATCTCCGAGCACGGGCCGCAGGGGCCCACGTCGCCCATCATCCAGAAGTTGTCCTTGGCCCCGAAGCGCTGGATATGCGAGGGGTCGATGTCGGTCAGCTCGGCCCACAGGCGCTCGGCCTCCAGGTCGGCGGGAAGCCCCCGCTCCTCGTCCCCGCCGAAGACGGTGGCGTAGAGGCGCTCCTTGGGCAGCTTCCAGACCCCCGTCAGAAGCTCCCAGGCCCAGGTGATGGCCTCGCGCTTGTAGTAGTCGCCGAACGACCAGTTCCCCAGCATCTCGAAGAGGGTGTGGTGGTAGGTGTCGTGGCCCACCTCCTCCAGGTCGTTGTGCTTGCCCGAGACCCGGATGCACTTCTGGGTGTCGGCCACCCTCCGGTGCGTGGGTGTGGCCTGCCCCAGGAAGTAGGGCTTGAACTGGTTCATCCCGGCGTTGGTGAACATCAGGGTCGGGTCGTCCAGGGGGACCACGGGGGCGCTGGGCACGATGGCGTGGTCGCGCTGCCGGAAGAAATCAAGGAAGGATCGGCGGATCTCGGTGGCGTTCATGGGTTGCTCCTTCGGGGTTGGCAGGCGCCAGTCTTGTACGCGGCGCCACCCGATCCTTCCCGAGCGACCCCTGGCCGGGGTTCGGCCGGCGCTCAGGAGCCCTTGCCGCTGCCGCCGCAGAAGTAGCACTTGCCCGAGCCGTTGCAGATCGAGCAGGCGTCGCCCGAGTTGTTCCGGCCGGACCCGTCACAGACCGAACACTTGCGGCTTCCGCAGCAGCGGGTGCACTCGCCGCCCGCCAGGCCCTGCCCCGCGGAGCAGACCTCGGTGTCGGCGTGAGCCTCCACCATGGAGTGGTGCTCTGCGGAGTGGCCCGGATGCCCGACGCAGCAGGAGCTGGATGGCACCGTCGCGGAGGTCGCCCGGGCCGGGAGGGCGCTGGTGGCGCTGGCGAACAGGATCAGGGTGACAAGGGTGAGGATCCGGCGGAGAGTCATGACCACCTCGTGTTGTCCGGGAAGGCGCTGGGGGCGCCGCTTCCGTGAAGTCTCTTGAGCGCTCGCCCGACAGAGACATCCCCTGGCCAGAAAGTTCGCACAGGCTGAAGAAGATTTTCCGAGGCTCCCCGGCCCACGGGGGCGGGAGGCCCTGGCGCCCGGTGACAACCCCTGGCACCCCCGCACCCTAGACTGGCACCGAAATCTCTCCCGTGGAGGAAGACCCGATGCAGATGCTCTCCCTGAACGTCAGCGACGTCACCAGGCCCGTGGTCCACTGCCCCGCGTGCGGGCAGGCGATCCTGGACATGGAGGGAGGCGACTACTCCGAGGTCGTCGGTTCCTGTCCACACCTTCTGTGCTGCTGGGTGGACGAGCCGGATGACTTCGACTACATGGCCCCGGATCTCAAGCTGGCCTACGAGGCGGCCCTGGCTGTCGCGGAGAGCCAGAGCCCGGATGATCTGGAGGATGAGCTTCCGGACGACGCTGAAGAGTGGGGTCTGACCCCCGAGAACTGGGGGATCTTCACGGGCCTGGTTCCCGAGTCATCCTCGACCTTCGTGCTGCAGATGTGCACGTGGGCTTCCGGGTGCGGCGGAGACGGTGTGGCCTTCCGCCTGGCCTTCGACTTCGCCAGGACGGCTCCCGCATCTGCGGCCGAGGACGCGACGAAGGCTTGAGGATCTCGTGGGAGACCCGGGGGGGCTACCCTTCGATCAGCTCCAGGTTGGCCCGGGGCAGGGTGATCCGCTGGCCGCCCGACAGTTCCACGTCCGCGACGCGCACCCGGGCGCCGGTGGGGATCTCCGTCAACTCGATGGGCAGCGCGACCACCCGGGCCAGGGCACCGAAGTGGGGTTCGCGGATGAGCCGCACGGCGGCCCCGGGGACGAAGCCTTCGGTCGGCTCGGTGGCCCGGACGGTCGCGGGTGGGGGCTCCTCCAGGTGCGGGATGATGATTTCGGGACGGATCACGCCGGCGCGAATCTGCGTGGCCCCCGAAACCGAAGCCCGGCGGCCGGCGTTGGCCTGCAGCAGGCGGAAGGTGCGCTCGGCCATGGGGATGGGGCCGAAGCCCTCGGTCAGCACCAGGGTCAGGCCCTTGTCCTCCGATCCGGTGATGGCCACCCCCAGGTCGTAGCCCAGGAAGTCGCGCAGGTCGCGGTCGTGGATTCCCCCGACCACCAGGGCCCGAACCCCGATCCGGACGGCCTCGGCCAGGACCTCGCTGGTCACCAGGCAGCCCCCGACCACGACCCTGCCGGCGTGGTCGGGCCGCAGGTCGGCCACGGCCATCTCCCGGGCGGGATCGTCGGTGGCCATGACCACCTCGCCGGCGGTCTCCCCGCCCAGGCCGAAGATCCCCTGCAGGTGGGCGCCGTGGGTGCGGATCACCACCCCCTCGTCGGGGATCACCCGCTCGACCACCCCGTCCACGTAGGCGTGGATCTGCACGGGCACGGCGGGCGCCCTCAGCACCACCTGCCCCGAGACCCCCGAGACCGACTCGACGGTGCCCGAGACGGGGGCCTCCAGGGTCGCCTTGAAGAGGCCGAAGAAGCCCTTGTTGCGGGCCAGGCCCTGCCCCTTGGCCACCGCCTGGCCCTGGGCGCAGAGCATGCACTCGGGGACCTCGGCGGGTTCCAGGCCCAGGCGGGCGGCCACGTTGACCATCTCGACGCTGCCGGGCAGGAAGGTGTTGGCGACCACCTGGTCCCAGCTCACCGGCTCGCCCGCCCCGACGACCACCTCGCCCTTCAGGGGCAGGCGACGTTCCAGGTGCAGCACCGTCGATCCGGAGATCTTCAGGCCGGGAACGTAGGCGCTACCCACGGGCGTCGCCCTCGGGGTACAGGTCCAGCGCCCGGTTCCATTCGCCCAGCTTCCTGAGGCGCTCGGTCTTGTCGCCGGGCAGGGCGAAGGGCCGGCGGCCCCGACCGTCCAGGACCAGGCCGACGACCCCGCCGCGGACCGGGCACTCCAGGGTCTGGCCCCGGCCGGCCCCCACGTCCAGGCTCTTCTCGGGCCTGAGAAGGACCCTGGCGGTCTGTCCCGGACCCAGGGGCAGCCGCTTGAGTTCGCCCTGGTCCAGGGTGAACTCGTCGGCGCCCAGGCGGCCGCTGAGGATCCTGCGCCCGGGCCGGGCCGGGCCCACCGGGGCGACGCAGGTCCCCAGTTCGATCAGGCAATCCTTCTCGAAGACCTGGGTGGCGGCCTCGGGGTGGACCTCGGCCAGGACGCCGAGCTGCGGCATCATGAAGATCGAGTCGACGGCCAGCCGGGTGACCCCTTCGGGCAAGAAGGCGTCCATCAGCATCATGGCCGCCTGGGCCCGGCGCGGGGCGTGCGACAGGACGCCCCCCGAGCCGATCAGCATGTCGACCAGCGACCCACCGCTGCCTCCCTGGTCGAACATCGAGGCGATGTCGGACTGGCGCTGCACGCCCTTCAAGCCCGTGGCCAGCAGGCGGTGCTGGTCGAAGGACAGGCGCAGGGCTTCCCGGCACAGGGCCTGCTCGATCATCAGCTCCTCGACCAGGTAGGGGATCGAGGTGGGCCGGATCATCTTGTTCTTGATCCGGTTGCGCAGGTCGCCCTCGGGCAGGTCGAAGGGGACCCAGCGCATCACGTTCTCCAGGCCCGCGTCGGCGAAGACG
>CAZQPM010000269.1:0-5800 GCA_964595195.1 uncultured Burkholderiales bacterium
TTCGCTAGCGGGCCCCCTGGGGCCCCAGCAGAAGGCCTCGTCAAGAGGCCTTTTTTTTGCCCTTCTCGCGGAACCGCCCCATGAACAAGCTCCTCGCCCGGCGTGACTTCGCCCTGCTGTGGGGGGGGCACGCCGTCTCCAGCCTGGGGACCTGGATCGACTACGTCGTCCTGAACCTCTACGTCTACTCGCTCTTCGGATCGGCCAGCCTGCTGGGCTCGTTCCTGGTGGCCCGCATGGTCCCGGCCCTCTTCTTCGGGCCCCTGGGCGGGCACCTGGCCGACCGCTTCCCGCGCCGCCAGTTGCTGATCACCTGTGACCTGGCCCGAGCCGTGATCGTGCTGGGCTTCCTGGTCGTACGCGACATCCCGGCCTTCTTTGCCCTGGGCATCCTGCTGGCCGCCCTGGACAAGATCTACCAGGCCGCCCAGGGGGCCTTCGTTCCCGACCTGGTCGAGGACGAGGAACTCATGGAGGCCAACGGCCTGATGCGGGTGGCGACCTCGGTCACCACCGTGATCGGCCCCGCCACCGGGGCGATCCTGGTGTCGTCGTGCGGCTTCCACCTGGCCTTCCTGCTGGATTCGGCCAGCTTCCTGTTCTCGGCCGTGACGACGCTGGCCATACGGCACGGCCGCCGCGACCTGGAGCCTTCCGGGGCCTCCCCGCAGGAACGCCCCCGCCCCGACTACCGCGAGGCCCTGGCCTTCCTGGCCGCCAGTCCGGCCCTGGTCTTCCTGTTGGCGGTGCGCTTCATGGATTCGCTGGGCAGCGGGGCCTACATGACCGGGCTCCCCCTCTTCGCCAACAGACTGGACTCCAGCCAAGGCGCCTCCTACGGGTGGCTGATCGGAGCCTGGGCCCTGGGCACCCTGTGGGGCTCGCTGGGCCTGGCCCGCCTGACCCGCCGCTTCTCGATACCCCTGGCGGAAGGCTTCGCCGGGGCCGTCCTGGTGATGGCCGGGGGGATGGCCCTGACCTTCCACGCACCGGGCCTGCCCCTGGCCCTGGCCGCCATCTTCCTCGGTGGCGTGGGTGACGGCCTTTCCAGCCTGCTCTTCCAGACCGCCTTGATGCGGGCCGCGCCCCAAGAGGTCCGGGGTCGCGTGATCGGGACCTCCCTGGCCGTCCTGCACGGGGGCGCCATCTGCGGAATGGCCGCCTCGGGGCCGTTCTTCGAGCGCTTCCCGCTGCGCACGCTGACCGACGCGGCCTCGCTGCTGATCGCGGTCAGCGCGCTGGTCGGCTACCTGGTGGCGGCGCGCCGCCTGTCGTCCGGGCAGGCCGCCGGGCGTCGACCCGCGCAGGGTCCCGCCGACGGCTCTTGAAACCATCCCCGTCCAAAGACAAGGAGTGACCGACATGACCGAATTCCCGTTCAAGCCCCGCGTGGTCGGTTGGGAGCTGACCCTGCGCTGCAACATGCGCTGCCTGCACTGCGGCTCGATCGCCGGAGAGCCGCGCCCCAACGAGCTGACGGTCGAGGAGGGCTTCTCGCTGATCGACCAGATGGTCGAATTGGGGACCGAGGTGGTCACCCTCTCGGGCGGAGAGCCCATGACCCACCCCGCCTGGGACCAGTACGCCCGACGCCTGGTGGACGCGGGCGTGCGCACCTACATGATCACGAACGGCCTGATCCTCGAGCAGAACGTCGAGCGCCTGGTGGCCGCCGGAATGCGCCGCCTGGGCATCAGCATCGACGGCACCGAGAAGACGCACAACATGATCCGCGCCCATCCCGACTCGTTCCGCCGGGCCATGATCGGGGCCCGCAAGGCCCAACAGGCGGGCATCCAGATCGGCTCGGTGACCCACATCTCCGGGGCCAACCTGGGCGAGATGGAGGACATGTACCGGATCCTGGAGGAGGCCGGCTTCAAGTTCTGGCAGATCCAACTGGCCTTCCGCGAGGGGCGGATGAGGGAGCACGACGACTACGCCCTGGACCCCGAGAGGATCCCCGAGATCGTCGAGTTCGTGCACCGCTGCCAGCAGCGCGGCGGCCTGAAGGTGGTGGCAGGGGACAACCTGGGCTACTTCGAGGCGCCCTCCATCCGGGACAAGCCATGGAAAGGCTGCTTCGCCGGCCGCCACGTGATGGGCATCGACGCCGACGGCACGGTCAAGGGCTGCCTGTCCTTGCGCCGCGAGGACTTCAGCGAGGGGAACATCCGGGACGAGCCGCTGCGCCAGATCTGGGAAGACCCCCAGAGGTTCCGCTTCAACCGCTACTTCACCCCGGACATGCTCAGCGGACACTGCGCTTCCTGCCCGCACGCCATCCCCTGCCGGGCCGGATGCGTGGTGACGGCCCACGGGGCCACGGGCAACCGCTTCGACAATCCCTATTGCGCCTTCCGCGTCCAGAGCGGCAAGGGTGCCTGCGGATGGGCCGACGGACATGCCGCTCCCTGACGGGCTGACGGCCTTCGCCGCGGCCCACCCGGTCCAGGCCGTCCTGACCGCCGGTTCGGTTCCCCTGGTCCACCGGTCGACGCCCGGCTTCCCCACCGCCGCCCTGCTCTTCTGCGTGCGCGCCGGCGTTCGCTACGAGAGCCGCGACCACTGGGGCGCCTCGCACTTCCTGGAGCACATCCTGATGCGGGGCACCCGGCGGTACCCCACCCTGTATGACCTGACTCGGCGCGTCGAGGGCATCGGGGGGAGGATCTCGGCCTGGTCGACCCGGGACCTGACCTCCTACTGGGTCAAGCTGCCCCCGGGCCAGGAGTCGGTGGGCCTGGAGGTCCTGACCCAGGTCCTCTTCCACCCTCGGCTGGACCCGGAGTTCATCCAGGCCGAAAGGGCCATCATCGGCCACGAGCGCCTGCGCGAGCGCCACAACCCCGCAGGCCTGGTCTCCCACGCCATCGAGAGCCTGCTGTTGCAGCCTTCCCCGGTCAGCCGCCACCCGGTGGGCGAGGATGCCGAACTGGCCCGGCTGACGCCAGACTTCCTGCGCTCCTTCCTGCGGGACTACTACCACCGGGCCAACCTGGTGGTGGCCGCGGCGGGGAGCCTCAGCCCCGATCTGCCACAGGCCCTGGACCGGGCCCTGGCCCTGGCCGAGGCTCCCGACGGTGTGCCCGCCGCCCCGGCCGACTTCGAACTGGACACCACCCTGAGGGACCCGGGCGTGGTGCTGCATCCTTCATCTCAGAAGGAGCAGGTCTTCCTTGGCCTGGGCTGGCGCTTCCCGGTGAGTTCCAGGAGGGAACTGGTCACCTGGCGGGTGGTCAACACCCTGCTGGGTTCGGGCTACACGAGCCTGCTGAACCAGGCCCTGCGCGAACAGGAGAGCCTGACCTACGTGTGCAGCACGGCCTTCAACACCTATGCCGACACGGGAATCTTCAAGGTGCACCTGGCCCTGGCCGAGCGCGACCTGGAGAAGGTCCTGGACAGGATCCAGGCCCTTCTTGAAGACCTGGCCCGCCTGCGCGTGCCGCCCGACATCTTCTGCGAGGCTGCGGTGCGCCACGCCGCGGGACTGGTCTTCCGCTGCGAGGACTCGCTGGAGGTGGCCCGCCTGCTGGGCCAGACCATGTCGCGGGACGGCGAGCCCTTCCATCTGTCGGCCTACTTGCGACAGGTCGAGGCGGTGACCCTGGAGGAGGCCGCCGACCTGGTCCGGCGGCACCTGACTGCCGAGCGGCGGCGCATGCTGCTGCACACCGGCTCCGAGCGCCTCCAGAAGCTCTTCCCGCAGGCCGGACCCTGGGCCTCCGGTTGACCGGAGCCAGGCCGGCCCGGACTGGAACAGATTGCAGCGCCCCGCTGAACCCAGGGGCAGAAAGGTTCTCATGGCCATCCTGGAACTGGACCACGTCAGCCTCCTGACGGCCGACGCCCGCGAGGTCTCCGATTTCTACCAGCATTTCCTGGGCTTCACCGAGGTCTCCCGACGCCAGGTTCCGGGAATGCTCATCCTGGACCTGAAGAAGGGGCGGGACCACGTGGAAATCCTCCAACCCACCGACGGGCGCGAGGTGCGCGCTGGGGGTCTGAAGCACGTGGCCTTCCACTCCGACGACGTCGTTTCAGACTTCGCACGGTTCCGGGAGGAGGGGGCCCGGTTGCTGCACGACCAGGTCCAGCACTCCGAGGCGTGCGACTTCTTCTTCATGCACTCGCCTGGAGGCGAGTGGGTCGAGATCCTGCAATACCACCCGGAGGTCGATCGCCGTGGCTGACCCGTCCACCGCCATCGTGACCGGCGGGAGCAGCGGCCTGGGCCTGGCCGTCGCCCGGGCCCTGCTGCGTGCAGGCTACCAGGTGGCCATCACCGGCCGTGACCGGGAGCGCCTTCAGGCCGCAGCCGCGGCGCTGGACGCCGAGGGCCGGGTGCTGGCGATCCAGGCCGACGTGTCCCGCGAGCCGGACGTCCTGCGAACCTTCCGGGAGACCCTCGAGGCCCTGGGCCCGCCCGACGCCGTGGTCAACAACGCCGGGCAGGCCTGGCTGGGACGGGTGGCCGACACGGACCTGGACCGGTGGAACGAGGTCCTGGCCGTCCACGCCACCGGGACCTTCCTGATGTGCCGCGAGGCCGTGCGCCTGTGGACCACCCGGGCCACGGGCGGCAGCCTGGTCAACGTGGCCTCGGTCTCGGCGCGCACCGGGGCCCCCCTGGCGGCCGCCTACGCCGCCGCCAAAGCGGCCGTGCTGGGCTTCACCCGCTCGCTGGCCCGCGAGGTGGCCAGCCAGGGCATCCGGGTCAACGCCGTGTGCCCGGGGGCCATGGACACCCCCATGTTCCACGAGGGAACCCTGACGCCGCTGGTGGAACTCTTCGGCCGCGACCGCGAGGCCATGCTGCGGGGAACCCTGTCCCAGATCCCGCTGCGTCGCCTGTTGGACCCGGACGAGGTCGCCGCCATGGTGGTCTACCTGTCGGGCGCGTCGGCCCGGGGCATCACCGGCCAGTCCTTCAACGTGGACGGCGGCTACGACATGCGCTGAAGGCCGTCCTCTGGAGCTTCCGGGCTCCGCTTTTCCGGGTAATTGAGATAGAATCAAGCCCTCTGCGCCAGGATGAGGTGAGACATGTAGCCCCGTGTCGTGCTCGCCCCCCTTGGGCCAGTGCCGCCCCGTCATCCTTCTCCCCGACTCGGTTCCGGATCAGCATCAGGCCGGTTACATTACTCGCGACACAACACCTCGCTTTCGGTATGATTCTACCGTGAGGCAATCCGTGGGGAAATATAGTTGACGTCAGACAACTGGTGCTGCGCCTTCCCCGGTGCCATCTTCCCAGGCCCCTGCCGGGCGGGAGAGCCGCTGGTAGGAGCGAACAACTCAGGGCCAGGGCGGCCTGCACAGCATCAGGTGCCCGGCACCAAGCGCGGCACCTGGCCGGGGATCGCAGCCGCGTGACTCGATCCACCATTCAAGAGCAGAGGAACTGACCATGGAGATTCCTGCCAGAGCCTTCAACCACCGGGCCTTCGTGGCCATGGTGATGGCCTTCAGCGGCCTCGGTCTGCCGGTAACCGGAATCGTCAACCACTTGTACGGGTTCGAACCGCCGTCCATCGAGCGCCACGCCTGGATGACCGCCCACAACGCCCTGGGGATCCTCTTTGTCGCGTTCTCGATCTGGCACGTCGTGCTCAATCGCAAAGTTCTCTGGATCCATGCGAGGGGGACCGCGGCGCGCCTCCCGAGCGTGAGCCGGGAGGCCATGCTCGCGGGTTCCACCGTCGCGGTCTTGCTGGCGCTCTTCGTCGGGCATGCCTTCCACATGGACCACTGACAGGAACCTTGGCGGAACATCTCGGCAAGGTGATACCTGGGG
>CAZQPM010000270.1:0-5794 GCA_964595195.1 uncultured Burkholderiales bacterium
ATTCTACAGTCCCCCGGGAATGCCTACAATCCGGGCTCCCCTGGGACAGATGGCTCGCCCACCTCGGAGGCGGCCTCGGAAGCGTCAGCCTCCAGGGCCGCCCACAGGGCTTCCAGGGCCAGGCTGGCGCCATGGGTCTTGCTGCCGGGCAGGCCCCCCAGGGCCTCGATCAGGCCGGCGGTAGACATCTCCAGCGCCCACTGACGAGGCTTCCCCAGGACCAGGTCCGCCAACAGGCTGCACGAGGCCAGGGCCGCGGCGCAACCGAAGGCGCGGAATCCGACCCTGCTCAGGCACCCCTGACGCACCACCACCCAGAACTCGACGAGGTCCCCACACACGGGGTTCTCTCGTCGCGCGTACCCGGTGGCGCCCTCGACCTCGCCGACATGCCGGGGGTTGTGGAAATGATCCAAGGTGATGGCGCTGTACATCAAGACCTGGGCGCCACGGCCCGCAACTTCCGGACGGCTGCGACCACGGCAGCGACCACCTGGTCGACCTGCTCCTCGGTATTCTCACGCCCCAGGGAGAGGCGCAGGCTGCCATGGGCCAACCTCAGGGGAAGGTTGAGGGCCTTGAGCACGTGCGAAGGCTCCAAGGTCGCCGTCGAACAGGCCGAGCCGGTGGAGGCACAGATTCCCTTCCGGTCCAACTGCAACAGGATGGACTCTCCCTCGGCCCCTTCGAATACGAAGCTGGCCATTCCCGGCAGCCGCAGGTCGGGGTGTCCGGTCAGGCGGGCCCCGGGAATCTGCCCCAGGATCCCTTGGATCAGACGCTCCCGCAGGCCGCGCAGACGAAGCGCTCGCTCGTCAAGGTCCTGGCAGGCCAGCTCCAGGGCCCGGGCCATACCCGCCAGACCCGGCACGTTCTCCGTGCCCGAACGCAGGCCGCGTTCCTGGCCCCCGCCGTGCAGGATGGGCTCGATCCGGGTCCCCGCGCGCAGGTACAGGGCGCCAACCCCCTTGGGGCCGTAGAACTTGTGGGCCGACAGGCTCAGGGCGTCGACACCCAGCGCGTGCACATCGACCGGGATGCTACCCACCGCCTGGACGGCATCGGTGTGCAGGAGGATCCCCCGCCCCTCCAACAGGGCTGCGATCTCGGCCACCGGCTGCAGGGTCCCGATCTCGTTATTGGCCAGCATGACCGAGACCAGGATGGTGCCGGACTCACAGGCGGCCACGACGCTCTGGGGATCCACCCGTCCGGACTCGTCCACGGGCAACCGGGTCACCCGGAAACCCTCGCGCTGCAGGGCGTCGCATGGATGCAGCACGGCGTGATGCTCGATGCGCGTGGTGATCACGTGGTCACCGCGCCCCCGATGGGCCCGGGCCAGGCCCAGCAGGGCCAGGTTGTCGGCCTCGGTGCCGCTGCCGGTGAAGACGATCTCCGAGGCCTGTCGGGCACCCAGGCAACCGGCCACGGTCTCCCGAGCCCGGTCCAGGGCCCGCCGGGCCCTCAGGGAAAGACCGTAGACGTTCGAGGGGTTCCCATACTCACGGCTGAAGTAGGGGAGCATCGCGTCCACAACCTCGGGCAGGACGCCGGTGGTGGCTGCGTGGTCCAGATAGATCAAACCGGTCCCTCCCTGGCGTGCGGGCCGCCCCCCCCGACAAGCCGAACGCCGGCCTGGAGCCCCCCGCGCCAGGACCGACGTTTTCGGACTACGGGCCTGGCGCTCCTGGTGCCGGGCCCCAGCGGAGCATCTCTAGCCGCCGCAGCCGCCGCAGCAGCCACCGCAACTGCTGACCTGGTTGGGGTTGTTGAAGACGAAACCACCACCGTGGACGTCGCTGGCGTAGTCCAACTGGGTGCCCTGAAGGTACTCGTAGCTGTTCTCATCCACGGCAATGCGCAGACCGTCGACCTCGAAGACCTGGTCGGTCGGGTTCGTCTGTTTGTCGAAGCCCAGGGCATAACCCGGACCCGAGCACCCGCCGCCCTGAATTCCCATCCGGAGGATGGCATCCTGGAGCGCGTGTTCCTGCATCAGCCGCTTCACTTCACGGACAGCGGCCTCGGTGGCGGTGATCATTCTGGTTCTCTCCTCCTGGTGTCGGGTCCGCCCCGGCCCCCGGGGTCGGGCGTCGGACCGCTCCTGCGGAACCGATTATAGCCACCCTACCCCGTCTCCACAACACTCCAAACCATCTCAGGCCGCCTGCCGCTCCAGCGCCCGGAAATCCAAGGCCTCGCAGATGTCCTGCTGGTTGATCGTGTCCCGACCATCCAGGTCCGCCAGCGTCCGGGACAGACGCAGGACGCGATCGTGGATCCGCGCAGACAGGGCCATCCGGCGCATGGCGACCAGCAGGAAGTCCCGGGCCTCGGCGTCCAGGGTGCAGACCTTCCGGGTCTGCATGGGCGAGAGGTTGCAGTTGCGACAACCCCGCTCCTGCTGGATCCGGACGGCCTGCACGACCCTCTGGCGCACGGCGGCCGAAGGCTCGCCGGGTTGCATGGACAGCAATTCCTCCGCCGCCGGACGGGGAACCCGCACCTGCAGGTCGATCCGGTCCAACAGGGGCCCGGACAGCCGATGGTAGTAGCGTTCCCTCTGGGCCGCTGAACAAGTGCAATCCTTGACGGGGTCGCCCTGGTAGCCACAGGGGCAGGGATTCATCGCGGCCACCAGCGTGAACCGGCAGGGGTACATAGCGTTGAATCCAGCCCGAGCCACCAGGATCTGACCATCCTCCAGCGGGGCCCTCAGGGCCTCCAGACAATCCCGGCGGAACTCGGGAAACTCATCCATGAACAGGACCCCGCGGTGCGCCAGGCTGATCTCCCCAGGCGTGAAGCTCCCGACCAGACCGGCCAGCGAGACACTCTGGGCCGGGGCCCGGAACGGAGCCTGGCGGATCAGGCCCCGCAGGGTGCCCCGACCCCGCCGGACCCCGTGGATGCAGGCGACATCCAGGGCCTCCTCTTGGGACAAGGGTGGCAGGATCGAGGGCAGACACCGCGCCAACAGGGTCTTGCCCGAACCCGGTGGCCCCAGCAGCAGCAGATGATGCCCTCCGGCGGCCGAGACCTCCAGGGCCCGTCGCGCCTGATGCTGCCCCCGCACGGACTCCAGGTCAAGGCCCCCGGCCGGCAGGGCTTCGGACTCGGGCAGCACGGGTGAGGGTTCCTGACGACCCGCCAGGATCTCGACGGCCTCCGGCAGATCCCGCACGGCCAGAACCCGCACCCCCTGCACCAGGGCGGCCTCGGGGCCGTTGAGCCAGGGGACCATGACCCTGGAGATGCCCATCTTCCGCGCCAGCATGACCGACGACAACACCCCGCGAACCGGCCGGACGGCGCCATCCATCGCCAGTTCGCCCAGGACCAGCAACTCCCGCAGGTCGGTGGAGCGAACCTCCTTCTGGTCGGTGCCGGCAGCCAGGATGCCCAGGGCGATGGCCAGGTCGAAGCGGGGGCCCTCCTTGCGGACCTCTCCGGGGGCCAGATTCACGGTGACGCGACGATTGGGTTGACTGTGACCGGAGTTCCGCAGGGCTCCCTGAACGCGCTCGCGCGACTCGGCAGCGCTGGCGTCGGGAAGACCGACCAGGATGTAGTTCGGCAGACCCGAGGTAACATCGACCTCGACGCGAACAGGATAGGACTCGATTCCCAGAAGGGTGGCGGAATCCACTTGAGCGAGCATCCGGGGCCTCCGGTGGCTCGACTCGCAGGGGGCGTTGCCCGCCGCGGTGCGCCGCCTGTGGGCGCTGGTGGAGACTTCTAGGGGTGGGGAGGCACCTCCTCCCCGGACCTGCCCCCCCCCCGATCGTCCGTCGCGCCTTCGCCGTCCGCGGGCCTCCAGCCCCTCAGGGTGCCGGATCCAACACGCAGCGGAACCCCGAACCGACCAGGTTGCCGTTCTCGGGCAGGACCCCGACGCGGTTCAGCGCGGTGCACTCCTCGATGGGGTCGTTGCGAGCCCCGCCCCGGGCGACACGCATCAGGGGAAGGTGTTCAGAGCCTGCACCCAGGGGAATGTACCACTCGTCCACCCACTCCCAGACGTTGCCGACCATGTCCTCGCATCCGAACGGCGAGGCCCCCGTGGGGTAGCTCCCGACCTCGGTGGTGCTACCGATCGGGGACAGGGCGCAATTCAGGCGCTCGGGGTCCCATCGGTTGCCCCAGGGATACAGGCGCGCGTCCCCTCCGCGCGCGGCCTTCTCCCACTCGGGAGCGGTGGGAAGACGCTTGCCCGCCCAGCGAGCGTAGGCTTCGGCGTCGTACCAGGAGACCGCGATGGCCGGATGCCGATCCCGAGAGGGCGTGGCGAAGGTCCGCCAGCGGCCCTGGGGCTTGTACCCCGTGGCCTGGACGAAGCGCTGGAACTGTCGGTTGGTCACCTCGTAGCGATCGATGTAGAAGGCCGCCAGTTCGCGACGCTGCGGAGGGATCCCGGGACCGGCCTCGGGAGGTGGCCCCTCCAGGAAGGGCCCCGCAGGGACCAGGACCATCCGGGAGTCATCCTTGCGGTGGACCCAGGACCTGGGCAGGGGGCTGCCCGCTGGGCGCGGGGAGACCTCCACCGCCCTGGCCGGCTGCGCAGGCGGGACAGGTCGCGGTTGCAGAGCCGGCCAGGTCAGGGCCAGGAGCCCCAGCATCGCGAACAGGGCCACGAGGCCGGCCAGGACCGGCAGCGTGGCCCACCTCGGCCCGCCCCGAGTCCGGACCATCGGCTGGATCGAGGCGTGCTCGGCCGACCCGGGGGCTGACCGGCGCGTCGACGGGGGGGGGTCGGGTGGCCGGGCCGGCGCCGCGCCCCTGCGGAACGACAGCCAATCCTGGAAACCCTGCTGCACCTGCCGAGGTGCAGGCCGGTCCCGGGGATCCGGGTCCAGCAGGCCCAGGACCAGGGCCCCCAGCGAACTGGGCAGCCCTTCGGGAAGACTCGGCTCGGACCCGGGGATCAGCAGCGTCAGGGCGTCCGGAGGAGGCTCACCGCACAGCAGGTGCAGCAGCGTGGCCCCCAACTGGTAGCGCCCCGTGGCCGCAGTCACCCGGCCCCGACCGTGCTGCTCGGGAGCGGCGTAGGGTGGCGTGCCGGGCTCTGCCCAGCCCGGGTCGCACAGGACCAGACCCTGTTCCGTCCGCAGGACGTGCTCGGGGCGCAGGTCGAGAAGCACGAGGTCCTCGGGCAGGTCGGCGACCATGCCAGCCAGGTCGGCCGCCTCGGCAGGCTTGCAGATGGGCTCCAGAGGCCGACCCTCGACCCACGGACGTACCAGGAAGAGACGTTCCTGGACCTCTTCGAGGCTCTCGGGAAGCACCAGGCCCGGGGACGCACAGTGACGCAGGGACTCCAGACGGGCCCGAACCCCTATGGCGTCCAGACCGGTCACTTCCCGCAGGACCCGACCGTCGGTCAACCTCCAGGTGCGCGGGCCCAGGAGCCTGGCACCGGAGAAGCGCTCGGGCAGGGGATTCAAGAGGCGTCCTCCCAGGGTTCCCAGTAGGGGCAACCGACAGGATCTGCAGGTTCCAGGTCCTCGCGAACCGGTTCCATCAGGTAGTCCTCGCGCTGCTTCCAGCCCAGCCTGCGACATCGGAAGACCATGTACTCGGTATCCACGATCCCGGGGAATTCCCTCCCCTCCTCCACCGCCTCCAGGTGGCGGCACAGGGCGCAGATCCTCCAGGAATCATCCAGCTCCTTCACAAGAAGACATTCTAGCACGAAGCCCGCGGCCACAGGTCCGGGAACCTCGCCAACGCGTGCCGGGGATCGAGATCTGCCCCCGCCCGGAGGACCGGGCGCGGGCAGCATGAGGCCCCG
>CAZQPM010000271.1:0-5786 GCA_964595195.1 uncultured Burkholderiales bacterium
GTTGTTGTTGCCGTTGCCACCGTTGTTGTTGCCGCCGGCATTGCCGTTGCTGCCATCGTTGCCGTTGTTGCCGTTGTTGGGGTTCCCGGTGGCGTTGCCATTGCCGTTGTTGCCCGGCCCGGTGGTGTCGCCGGTGTTGCCGCCGTTGTTGTTGCCGCCGGCATTGCCGTTGCTGGCGTCGTTACCGTTGTTGCCGTTGTCGGGGTTCCCGGTGGCGTTGCCCTGTCCGTTGTTGCCCGGTCCGCCGACGGTCCCTTCGGCCTGGTTGCTGTTGTCGCTGGGTCCGGTGCTCTGCGCACCCTCGGCATCGCTGGGAACGCTTCGCCCCAGGCTGACCGATTCGGGCTGCAGGGTTCCGGTCTCCCACGCCAGGATCCCGGAGGTCTGCGTGGCCTGCGTGTCACCGGGCCCGTAGGAGGTGGAGCCTCCGTGGAGGTCGGTGAACCAGGCCATCTGGGAGGTCCAGCTTCCCTGGGGTTCCGCGACCTTCCAGTGGGCCAGGTAGTCGGCGGGGTTTCCGGCGATGGGGCCGGAAGCCGCCGATGCGAAGGATTGTTCCGTGGCTGCCCGGGGGATGGTGGTTGACTGGGGAGAGCCCAGGTAACCGGACAGTCCTGCCACCACGTTGACGGGAGGCCCTGAGGACCATCCCCCGCCCAGGGTGGGGGTTCCGACCAGGTTGCTGGTCAGGGTGGAGAGCAGCGTCAGGTGGCTGCCCCCGATCGGGCTGATACCGAAGGACGTCAGGCTGCTCAGGCCGGGAATCCGGGCGAACATGTCAAACATACGACCTCTCCTTTGCGGGAGCACCACGGGCAGGCTCCCGGACACAGGGCACCGTTTCCACCTTCCACGAACGATGGCTTCCCCTCTATCACGACAGGCTCGCGGCGGGTCAAGCTCATTCGAGGATCTGTTTCAGGATTACTTCAGCGCCTCGGCATCAGTCGACGAAGCGGACCACTCCCTGGCGCGGCGCAGGCTCGGGGAGGGGGCCGGCGGGGTGACCCAGCGCGGCCATGCCCCACACGACGTGGTCCTCCGGAATCCCCAGGCTGTCCAGCACGGGGCGGATCCGGGGCTCGTCGCAGAGGCCCTTGAGCTGGTTGATCCACACCGAGCCCAGGCCCAGCCCGTGGGCCGACAGGAACACGTTCTGCAGGGCGCACGAGCAATCGGCCAGGCCATGCTCGTTGTCCCGGTGGTTGGAGGCCAGGATCAGGGCTGCGGGGCGGTACATGGTGTACTGATTGGGGTCGCGTCCCAACTGGTCGGCGATGGCGGCCGCCAGTTCCGCGATCTTCTCCCGCCTGCAGACCACGGTGAACTGCCAGCTCTGTCGGCCCCGGGCGCTGGGGGCCCAGAGGGCGGCCTGGGCGATCTGCTCCAGGTCGACGCGGGCGATCGGCTCTTGAGTGAAGGCCCGGACGCTGCGCCGGGTCTTGATGTTCTCCAGGATTGCGTTCACGCTGGGAACCTCCTTGTCTCGAATCCCCCTCGAAAGGACGTCATTTCCTGGCGGGCGCGGCCCATGGGCCGGGGGGGCGTCCACGGACCGCATGCCGGTCGTTGCTCGGCCTCAGGCGATCTCCAGGGCCAGTCCGATCATCGTGCCCAGGGTCGTCTCCCGCTGTTGGGCCGTCATGGCCTCGCCGCTGCGCAGGTCATCCGAGACCGTCACGATCGCCAGGGCCCGCTTGCCGGCGCGGGCGGCGTTCATGTAGAGCGCAGCCGCCTCCATCTCGCAGGCCAGGACCCCCATCCTGGCCCAGTCCATGGTGGACGCCGAGTCGTCGTAGAAGTAGTCCGAGGTGACCACGTTGCCCACCGTCACGCGCAGATCGATGCGCTCAGCGGCTTCCACGGCAGCCCGCAGCAGATCGAAGCTGGCCAGGGGCGCGAAGCTTCCCGGCAGTCGGAACTGGCTGGCGAAGTTCGAGTTGGTACAGGCCCCCTGGGCCAGCACCAGGTCGCCCACCTTCAAGGCCGGGTGCATACCTCCGCAGGTGCCGATACGGATGATGTTGTCGACGCCCATGAAGTTGAAGAGTTCGTGGGAGTAGATGCCCATGGAGGGCACCCCCATCCCGCTGGCCATGACCGAGACCCGCTTGCCCTGCCAGGTGCCCGTGTAGCCCTGAACCCCGCGCACGTTGTTGATCAGGACGGGGTTGTCCAGGTAGTTCTCGGCGATGAAGCGCGAGCGCATGGGGTCGCCAGGCATGATCACGGTGCGGGCGAACTGCTCGGAGGTGCAGGAGATGTGCGGGGTGGTCTTGGGGGCGGACATGGTTCTCCTCCAGGTCGTGGGGTCTGGCCAGGGTTCCGTTCAGGGGGCCTTCTTCCTTCGAGTCCGCGCTGGGTCGCAGGTATGCGTCCTCCAGGGTTCGTCCTCCGGGGGCGACGCGGCATTCGGGTCAGGACCCGCTCTCAGCCTGTCGCGGCGCCCTGGTCCAGGTCGGCCCAACGGTGGCAGTCCACCAGGTGGTCGTTGACCATCCCGGTCGCCTGCATGTGGGCGTACAGGATCGTGGGCCCCAGGAAGCCGAAGCCCCGGGCCTTCAACTCCCGGCTCAGGCGCTCGGCCAGTGGGGTGGTGGCCGGGACCTCGGCCGAGGTCTTCCAGGCGTTGCGGACCGGCCGGTTGTCGACGAAATCCCAGACAAAGCGCCAGAAGGCTCCACACTCCTCCTGGACGCGCAGGAAGGCCCGGGCATTCGTCACGGCGGACTCGATCTTGCGGCGATTGCGGACCAGGCCCGCGTCGGCCAGCAGGACCCGGACCTGCTCCTCGCCCCAGCCGGCCACCTGCTCGGGATCAAAGCCTTGGAAGGCCCGCCGGTAGTTCTCGCGCTTGCGCAGGATGGTCAGCCAGGAGAGTCCCGCCTGAGCGCTCTCCAGGACCAGGAACTCGAAGAGGAGCCGGTCGTCGCGTACGGGGACACCCCATTCGCGGTCGTGGTAGGCCGTATAGAGCGGGTCCTGGCCGCACCAGGGGCAGCGGACCGGTTCAGGCATGGGCTTGGGGACCTCCTCGTCAGGGCAACCAGCAGGGGTCCAGCGGGCCCACCTGAGGGGCGGGCGTCGATGGCAGACCCAGGAAGTCGGAGTGGACCTCGAGGTTGACCGGATAGTTCGAGCCCGACTGGGGCAGGGTCTCCAGCCGGACCTCCCGGACCTCACCTGGTCCCAGGACCCAACGCCCCAGGCGACTGGGGCGGGCCGCGGTGGCCATGGGGGTCTCCACCAGGGTTCCGTCCACGTAGAACAGGCCCCGCGCCGGGCCACCCCGAGGATGGAAGTCCAGGCGGGCCTCACGGGCCTGGTCGGTGGGGTTGCGCAGCACCACCAGCAGGCGCTGCACCACGCCGAAGTTGCCGGGGTTGGGTTCCCCCGTCGCGGGGTCGCTGGTCACCGGGGTGTCACCCAGGGGGATGAAGGTGAAGCGTGAGCCCAGGTCGTGGGCGTAGGCCGCGGACATCTCGGCCGGGAAGTAGCCGCGCCCCGTGGGGAAGGGCCCCGGGCCCGGGGCGGCCAGGTCGGTGTCTGGGGCCTGACCCTGGCCGTCCACGGCGCGCACGGTCATCTCCAGGACGGTCTGACCGACCGGTTGCAGCCAGCCCATGGCGCTGACCGTCTGGCCCGGCTTCATCCTCAGGCGCTCGAGCAGCAGGGTCTCTCCGGCCGCCAGGCTCAGGGTCACGCCCTGGCGGGCCTGCAGGGCCTCCAGGAAGCGGCGGGTCGCCAGGTGCCCCGCGAAGATCTCGTCCTGGGAGGGGCCGACCCCGGTCAGGATGGTGAAGACCCGGGCGGGTTCGCCTGAACGGTTGTGCAGCAGGACCTCCAGGAAGCGTTCGGGGGCCTCCGGGGCGTTGCGGTGGTGCGCCAGCAGGCGGACCGGGGCGGCAGGCAGGGCCTGGCGCAGCAGGACCCCCGTGGCCTCCACCTTCTCGGGGCGGTTGCTGATCACCAGTCCGCCGGCCCGGGGAATCTCGACCGGCATCGGGACGAAGCGAACCTGGATCCTGGAAGAGTCCTCCAGGAGATCCGGTCCGCTGGCCCGGACCGCGACGGCGATCGGCTTGTCGGAGGGAATCGTGGGGGGGAGCGTCAGGTCCAGGCGGGCCGCCGGATGAGGCTGGGCCCGGCCCAGCAGCACGCGGCGCAGGGCCTCCAGGGGCAGCAGGCCCCCGGAGACGGGGACCTCCAGGCTGGCGGGGAGGCGCGCGGCCCGGGGGCGGACCGAGATCGGGAGGACCAGGCGCACCTTCGGCCAGGAAAGCGTCACGGTGGCGTCGCCCCGGCTCCGGCCAGCCACCAGGAGCTTCCCTTGGGAGACCTGCACCTCGGCTATCGAGGGATCCGAGAGGCTGACCGCCGGAGCTCCGGTCACGTTGAGCCAACGGGCCGAGCGCGTCTCGCCCAGGGGAACGGCCAGGAGGGCGGGGTCCATGGTTGGCGGCGCTTCGGTCTTTGCGGAGCGAATCTCGCCCAGGGGAGCGGCCAGGCGGGCGGCGAAGGTGCGAGCCAGCGAGTAGGGCGTCGTCGCCCAGCGGGCGGCCTGGGCCTGGGTGATCTCGGCCAGGAGATCGGGGCCGGACCACACCAGCGCCCGATCCTGGGAGGTGGTCACGCGCAGGGGTTGCCCCGGCCGGGCCGCCAGGTCAGCGGCGCGTCGGGCTTCCTGGGCGGTTCCGCCCTCGATCTCCAGGAGCACTTCCTGGTCGCGGCAGAGCCGGACGCGTGCCGGGTCGGCAAGCGTCTGGACCGTCAGGGAGGCCGGGGCCGCCAGGGCCGGGAGGGCCAGGCAGACCAGGAGCAGGATCCGGCCGGCGGTTCTCAGGATTCCCTCTCCTCCAGGCGCCGGCGCAGACTCTGCAGTTCGTCGCGTTCCACGACGTCCACGTAGTTCCGCAGGCGCCGCAACTCGGCGATGACGTCCCACATCGCCAGACCGCCGGTCAGAAGCACCACGCCCAGGGTGGCCATCCAGTAATGGAAGCGGCGCACGGCTTCCTCGGGGGGCAGCCCTGCCGGCGAGGAGGTGTCGGAAAACTGGAAGAGTGCAGCCACGGCGACCAGCAGGGCCGCCCCCACCAGACGGCGCCCGAGGCGGGCCCAGGCCCCCTTCGGGGGGGCGCCCTCCGAGAAGAAGTGGCGGAGCTCCACCAGGGTCAGCCAAGCCGCTCCCCCGACCAGGAGCAGGGGGAACCCGAGGAATCGGAGTTCCATGACCGCAAGTCCTTTCTAGCTGCTTGTGTGGCGACCACCCCCGTCGCCTCGCCGGGTCAGGCGGCCGAGCGTTGCCTGTTCAGGCCCCCAGGACCCGGTAGATCTGAACCGGGTCCCGGCGTCCCCGGACGAAAAGGGTGCGGAGTTTCTGCACCGGCACCCGCTCATCCAGGCTGTCGGCGCAGATCAGGGTGGCGTCGGGATGCTCGCGAGCCAGCATCTCCAGGCGTTGGGCTCCGTGCATCAGTTCCTTGCGGGCGACCTCCTCCCAGGAGTCGCCCGGGGCCCGCGGCGGCAGATTCCCCCCGAAGATTCCGGCCGAGAGGGCCGCTGGAGTGCTCAGCGCGTAGCGACGCAGCAGGGTCTGGACCCGGGTGCGCATGCGCTCTACGGCCTGGACGGCTCGCAGACCCGGTTCGCGACCGGCGAAGGCGGCCACCACGCGGGTCCCCTGGTGTTCCAGGAGACGGGCAGAGTGGGCCTGCAGGGCTTCCTCCACTTCGGTCTGCAGTTCGGCCAGCGGCCACTGCACAGCCTGGTTCACCGCCAGCGGC
>CAZQPM010000272.1:0-5744 GCA_964595195.1 uncultured Burkholderiales bacterium
GACGCAGACGGGCCCGGATCGGCGGCCGAATGCCACGGTTGGTGGCGGATTCAGGGAGGAGGACGACCAGTGACAAGCGAGGGTGGCAAGGTGCGGCAGGGCCTGCTGGTGGTGGTCTCGGGACCTTCGGGAGTGGGCAAGGGCACGATCCTGGAGCACCTGCTGGCCCGCCGCCAGGACTGCGTGTTCTCGATCTCGGCCACGACCCGCTCCCCCCGACCGGGCGAGGTGGACGGCCGACACTATCACTTCCTGACCACCGAGACCTTCAACCGGTGGATTGAAGAGAACCGCTTCCTCGAGTGGAACCAGGTTCACAGCGCCTACTACGGCACCCCGCGGCAGTTCGTCAACCAGACCCGGGATCGGGGCCTGCACGTGGTCCTGGACATCGACGTCAAGGGAGGCCTGGAGGTCATGGCCGCCGAGCCCGACTGTGTCAGCATCTTCCTGGCTCCGCCCGACCTGGAGGCCCTGCGTTGGCGGTTGAAGCACCGGGGCACCGAGAACGCCGAGCAGATCGCGGGCCGCCTCCTGGTGGCCCGCAGCGAACTGAAGCACATGGACCGCTACGCCTATACGATCATCAACGACCGGGTCGAGGTGGCGGTGGGCCAGGTGGAGGCCATCCTGGCTGCCGAGATGGCCCGGACCCGGCGCGTCCTGGCCGATGGACAGGTGCAGATGCTCTTCCGTCCCGACCTGGAAGTCTCGCCGGCAGGCCTTGAGGGCTAGTTCGTCGGGCCGTTGGAGGAGGCTGCGGCGCCTGGTCGGCGCCGTCCTGCTGGTGATCCTGCTGATCCTGGTCCATCGGGTGGCGGCGACCTCCCGGGACCTGCCGGCAGGGGGAACGGCGGTCGTGGCCATTCCCTCGGACCTGCAGGCCCTGGATCCCGCCCTGACCTGCGACCGCTCCACCTGGAGGGTCCTGTCCTGCGTCTACGAGACGCTGGTCCGTCCCGGTCCTGAACCCGGGCAGGTCCGGCCCGGGCTGGCCACCTCCTGGGAGGTCTCGGCGGACGGTCTCCGGTATACCATGCATCTGCGGCGGGATGTCCGATTCCACGACGGTCGGCCCCTGACCGCCTCGGCCGTGGCCCGTTCGCTGCTCCGACAGCTCGATCCGAAGGCCGCCGCCTCGCGATTCGGGGGGGGGCGGTTCGTCTTCCTGAGCAGCCTCCTGGGGGGCACCCCGCCGCGGATCCAGAGGATCATCCCCTGGGGCACGGGCTCGGTGCGCATCGAGCTGCGGCAGCCGGTGAGGGACCTGTTGGAGATCCTGGCTCATCCACCCTGCGCGGTCGTGGCGCCGACGGTGGCCTCCTCATCCGGCCGTTCCAGTCCGGTGGGGACCGGCCCCTACCGCTTTGTCGAGAACCGTCCGGGGCAGAGGGTGACCCTGGAGTCGAACCCCGGCTACTGGGGGGGACGCCCGCCCCTGGACAACCTGGTCTTCACCGTGGTGCCCCAGGCCGCGGCGCGGCAGCGAGAACTGGTGCGCGGCAACGCCGACCTGGCGACGGCCGTCGACCTGTTGCAGGTGGATTCCCTGAAGGCCGCCGGTCTGGTGGTGTCGCCCGCGGGAGGCCTGAACTCCTGGTCGCTGGTCATGAACTGCTCTCGCCACCCCTGGAGCGACCTGCGCAGCCGCGTCGCCCTGCAGCACGCCTTGCCGCGCGTCAAGCTGGCCCGGATGTTCGGAGGGACGCGCAGCGTGGCGGCCACGGGGATGCTGTCCCCGCGAAGTCGGGCCTGGGATCCCGGCGAGCGGGGCTATGCCTGGGACCCCGCCCGAGCCCGCCGCCTGCTGGCCCGGATCCGCCTGCCTCGGGCGATGCCGATGGCGCTCCTGTTCCCGACCGCGTCGCCCGTCGTCGCCGACACGGCGGGGCTGGCCGGGCGGGTCGCCGACGGTCTGGCCTCGGTGGGTCTGGCCGTCCGTCCCCAGCCGGTGACCGCTGAGGAGTTGGAGGCCTGCCTGGCCCGGGGAGGCTTCGACCTGGCGCTGAGGTTCGAGGAACAGGGCCGGGTCGACGCCGATCTGGAGCTGTACCCCGACTGGTCGCGCGAGAACAGCATCCCCGGGGGGACCAACGTGTCACGCTTCTCCAGTGGCCACCTTCAGGAACTGCTGGACCTGGCCCGCACGGACCCGGACGCCAGGAGGCGGAACCGGCTGTATCGGGAGGTGCAGCAGCACCTGAACAGGGCGGCTCCCCGGGTCCCCCTGGCCTGGTCGCTGGAGGTCACCGCCCACCGGCGGCGCCTGCGCGGGGTCACGGTGGATCGCTTGGGGATCCTGGATTTCTCGGGGGCCTGGCTGGGGTTCCACTGAGGCGGTCCGAGGGAGCGGGGCCGGGGGCCATGTAGCCGGGGGGCGAGGGATGCCGGCGCAGGACCCGGACGTACTCCTCCCACAGGGGGATCTCTTCGACCGTCGAGTAGCGACGAGGCGCCTGGAAGATGCAGTGTGAGGGCAGGCGGGACTGCACCGGCAGGTAGGGGCCGGCCAGACGACAGGCCAGGGGACGCGCGGCGTAGACCCGGCAGCCCTGGCCGACCTGGTACAGGGGGCAACGCCACTCGTCGAACTGCAGGCGCTC
The DNA here is from genome assembly GCA_964595195.1 of uncultured Burkholderiales bacterium. Lineage (GTDB taxonomy): Bacteria > Vulcanimicrobiota > Xenobia > Xenobiales > Xenobiaceae > CAZQPM01. The sequence continues at coordinate 2,604 of CAZQPM010000272.1, forward strand.
GTCCTGCTCGGCCGTCAGGGCCACCCGGAAGTGGGCCAGACCGGCCAGTCCGCGCTCGGCCAGGTCGTGGGCCAGGTAGTCCCATTCGTGCCGGGACAGGTAGAAGAACCAGCGGCAGCAGTCGCCGCAGCTTCCGCAGGGATTCGAGTCGGCGGCGGTGGGGAGATCGGGTCCGGGGAGGATCTCGTCAAGGCGCCTGTAGAACTCACGAAGGTCTGAGAAGGGGTCCAGGGTCTGGCCTCCCGACATCTTGGGTTCCCTCCATCCTACAACGAAGCGTCCGACCCGGGCCAGTCCCGGTTCGCCGTCCGGAGTTCGAGAATTGCAGAATACGCGACTGCTGATCTGGGTCCTGGTCGTGGTGGGTGTCTTGGGGGCCGCCGTCGCGGCGGTTCTCTACCTGACGCAACACGAGTTGCCTCCGGCCCTGGAGAGGACGGTGGGAACGGCCGTCCCCGGTGACAAGCCCGGCCAGTTCAACCAACCCGCCGGGGTCGCCGTCGACCAGAGCGGCAACTACTACGTGGTGGATACCCGCAACTGCCGATTGCAGCGCTTCGATGCGGAGGGCACGCTGATCGACCTGTGGGGCGGTCCGGGCGCCGACAGGAACCAGTTCCGCGAACCCCTGCGGGTCCGGCTGGCTCCGGACGATACCCTGTGGGTGGCCGACACGGGAAACGATCGTCTGCAGCACTTCGATTCTCGGGGCGGCTGGCTGGGAGAGTTGGGGTCCTGGGGCGACAAGCCTGGCCAGTTCGCCGGTCCGATCGGGATTGCGTTCGATGAATACGGCGACATGTGGGTGGCCGACAGCCGCAACAACCGCCTGCAGAAGTTCGACCCCGAGGGCCGCGTCCTGAAGGTCCTGGAGAAGGCCAGTGAGGTGCCCTTCCGCGAGCCCTGGGGGGTCGCCGTCGACAGCCTGGGCAACCTCTACGTGACGAACAAGGCCTCCCATCAGGTCCTCAAGCTGACCGCCGAGGGTGAGCTGCTCAAGAAATGGGGGATTCCCGGAACCGGCAAGGGCGAGTTCCGGCACCCGACGGATGTCCTGGTGACCGAGGAGGGCTCGATCCTGGTGGTCGACTCGGGCAACAACCGGATCCAGAAATTCACCCAGCAGGGCGATTACGAGACCGAGTGGGGCCAGATGGGCACCTCCCCGAACCAGTACAACAAGCCTCAGCAGATTGCCGAGGGTCCCGGGGACCGGATCCTGGTGGCGGACACCGACAACCACCGGGTCCAGGTCCTGCGCCTGCGCCGTCCCGGCCTGTTCTTCAGCCCCACGCCGTCGACGCTGCCGACCCGGCCCAAGGTGCGCCGGCCCCGCCCCTCGCCGACTCCCGCGGTCACCCCTTCGCCGGAGGTCAGCCCTTCGCCCAAGGCCGGTCCGGCCGGCAAGGGAAAGGTGGGTGGGAAGTCCAAGTCCTCCTCGAAGCCCAAGCCCAAGTCCAAGTCGTCTCCGGAGCTCATCCCGGCCCCGGTCTCTCCGGCGCCTCCCGAGCCGGGGCCCACGGTCGCAGAACCCTCGCCTCCGCTCACGGATCCGGATTCCGCCGATTTCTAGGCCTGGACCCGGCAGCGAGGAACCGGTGTGGAGGGATCGTTTCCACGCGGCCCTGGGCCCGGTCCTGGACCTGGCCCTGGACCGGGCCCGAGCCTTGGGCATGCCCGCGTACCTGGTCGGAGGCGCCGTGCGGAACGCCCGTCTGGGAGTCCCCGTCAAGGATCTCGACCTGGTCGTGGACGCCGACAGTCCCCAGGCGGTCCTGGACCTGACGCGGGATCTGGCCCGGCGCGTCCAGGGGGCTTTCGTCCCCCTGGACGCGGGCCGGGGGATCGCCCGGATCGTCCTGGCGGGAGGGCGCGACCTGGACCTGGCTGCTCGCTGCGGAGCGGACCTGGACGAGGACCTCCGGCACCGGGACTTCACCGTCAACGCGATCGCCTGGAATCCCCATTCGGGAGAGGTGCACGACCCGACGGGTGGGGCTGCCGACCTGGAGGCCGGCATCCTGCGCCCTTGTGCTCCGACCAGCCTGGTCGAGGATCCCCTGCGCCTGCTGCGGGCCATCCGGATGTTGTGCTCGTTCCCCCTGCGACCGGCTCCGGGGCTGGTGGAGCGCCTGCAGGCCCATGCCGCCCTGTTGGGCCGCGTCTCGGCCGAGCGCATCCGTGATGAGTTCTTCGCATGCCTGCGCGCAGACGTCACCCCGTGGTGGGACACGCTGGTCCGGACGGATCTGCTCTTCCAGGTGATCCCCGAGTTGCGACCGGCCGCCGGGCTCGGTCAGGACGACCTCCATCACCTGGACGTCCTGGCCCACAGCGCCGAGGCCCTGCGTCGGTTTGAGGCCTGGCGGGCTGCCGGCTTCCGGGACCTGACCGACCACGGGCCCAGGCTGGAGCGGCACCTGGCCCGGCCCCTGGTGCTCCACAGATCGGCGGCGGAACTGCTGAAACTGGCCGTGCTGCTGCACGACGTGGGCAAGCCCGGCGCGCAGAGGCCGGGTCCGGGCGGGCGGATCCGCTTCCCAGGGCACGCCGTGCGGGGAGCCGCCCTGGTCGAGGGGCTCGGCGGGCGCCTGGTGCTCTCCCGACGGGAGACCCTGCGCCTGGTCCGCCTGGTGGCGTTGCACCTGCGACCCCAGGCCCTGGCCTTCGCGCCGCCTACGGCGACCGGGCGATACCGTCTGTTCCGGGCCGCTGGGGACGTAGCTCCCGAGCTGCTGGTCCTGTCGGCCGCCGATGTGGACGCCAGTCGGGGGCCGGGGCAGAGCGCCGGGCGCCTGCACAGGCACCGCGGCCTGGTCCGCCAGATGCTGGACGAATTCTTCCAGGAAGGTCGGGTCGCGCGGCCGAAGCTCCCCGTCACGGGCCGCGACCTGACCCGGGTCTGCGGCCTGCCCCAGGGCCCCCGGGTGGGCCGCCTCCTGGAGCGCCTGGCCGAGGCCGTGGCCGAGGGAGGGGTCCGCACCCGGGAGGAGGCCATGGCCCTCGTGTCGGAATGGTTGCCCACGGAATCCCGAACCGCTCCAGGTTGATTCGGAGGCAGGATGGCTCCCGTCCATATCGGTCGCTACAGGATCATCGAGGAACTCGGCCGCGGAGGCATGGGCGTCGTCTATCGCGGCG
>CAZQPM010000273.1:0-5744 GCA_964595195.1 uncultured Burkholderiales bacterium
CGAGCCTGCACCCGCTCCAACAACCGGGCCAGGGCCCGGTCCAACTCGGGGACCAGGACCCCACCGCCCAGACGGCGGCGGGCCATATCGACGAACGAGCCCTGGTCGCGGTACTGCCGGGCCAGGGTCGCGGGATCCGCGGCCGGGGTGGCCGGCGTCGAGAGCCAACGGGCCAGGCGCAGGGCCATCTGCAGGACCTCGCGCCCGGGGGCTACGGCCTCGCGGTGCTCCAGGACCCGCTGCAGGGCGGCGTTGGCCTCCGGCAGGGCCTGCGGGTTCTCCAGGGCCACCTCCAGGGCGCTGGCGTAGGTCCGTACGCGGGCCTGGAAGCCCGCCGGCGACAGCGCGCTGGTCGGCGCGAAGTCCAGCCCTCCCACCGCCTCCAGCAACTCGTCCGAGCGTCGCAGCAACCGGGCGGCCAGGCTGCCGCCGTCGGCCCGGGTCAGGTCCTCGAAGACCTCCTGGGCCCGCCGCGCCCAGGCCAGGCCCAGGGCCGGGGTCAGGACCTGGCCGGTGAAGCGTTCCATGCGGGCCGCCGCGGCGTGCTGCACCGGCTCCAGGTCCCCCTTCTCGGGGAAAAGGGCCCGGCAGGCCAGGCCCAATGGCACCACGTCCGCAGCGTAACCGGCCTCCACGCAGCCCAGGACCAGCCCGGCCACGGGGCCGCAGGTGCGCTCCAGGCGCTGGCGCGCGCTCTGGCGCAGGTCGGCGGCGGCGCCCAGGTAGCGGGCGGCGGCCTCCTGCAGCGTCCAGGCCAGAAGGTCGCGCACGTCCTCGCGGGGCAGCCCGAAGGCCTGGCGGACCAGGTGCCCCCAGGCCACGTCGGCCGAGAGGATCCCGCCCGGGGCCGGGGGATACCCGCTGGGCGGGGCGTAGTCCAGCAGGCGCGCGGCCAGGTGGCGGTGGCGGCGCAGCCAGGGGTCCACCTCGCGGGCCCGGAAAAGCGCCATGACCGCCACCCAGGCGTCCACCGGGTGGACCCTGCGCCGGGCCAGGCGGGCCAGGACCTCCAGGCCCAGGTCCCGCTCGGAAAGAAGGGTCAGGCAGACCAGGCGCTCCTGGCGGGCCTCGGCCTCTTCCAGGTGCTGACGCATCTCCAGCACCGAGCGGGCCTCCACCACCCGGAAGGCCTGCCCCGCCACCTCCAGCACCTCGGGCCCCTTCCAACCGGGAGAGGCGGCGAAGGCGACGGCGGTGGCCTCGGGGTCGGCGATGGCCAGGCCGGCCAGGTGCCCCTGCAGTTCAGCCGGGGTGGGGATCACGCCTGCTCCTCCCAGGCGCTCCAACTCAGGTCCAGGCAGGCCCCCTTCTGGACCATGGCGGTCAGGGCCCCCAGGCGATCCAGGGCCTGCTGGCCCGACAAGGCCCTCATGTTCCCCTGCTCCAGCACGCGGACCCTGGCCCTCTTGGGAGGGGCCGGCAGTGGGGGCGGGTCGGGCTCGGCCACCGCGTCGGGCTGAGGGGCGACGGTCGGGGGGGCGACCAGCAGCTTGACGGCCCGGTTCAGGGCTTCCTCCAGCCTGGGCGCCAGGGGCTGCTCGAGTTCCTCGGCCCGCAGGGCCCCGGTCAGGCGGTCCAGCAGCGAGCGGGCCGTCTGACCGCGGTCGCCCTCCAGGCCGGCGATCCCTTCCAGCAGGGATAGCTGGCCCGTGCGTATGCACGAGTTGAGGCGCTCGGCCCGGGCCAGGCTGTCGGCCACCACGGCCAGCGAGGCTGGCAGGTCGGCCTGGGCCAGGGCCTGCACCAGCAAGGTGGGCTCCTTCTCCTTGACCAGGACCTCCAGGAAGGCGGTCGCCGCCCTGGCCGTGCGGTAGCGGGGCCAGTCCGCCAGCAGCGCGTCGTCCACGGTTTCGACCAGGCGTCGCATCAGCTCGACCAGGGTCTTGGGCAGGTCCCTGGCCGGCGGCTGCAGCCCCTCGGCCTTCTTGCGGACCTCGTCGGCGAAGCGGGCCACGGGGGCGGGGCGCAGGGCGTCCGAGGGGGTCTTCACCCCCAACAGGGCCAGGGCGCGACGGTGGGCCTCCAGCCAGTCGGCCTCCGAGGGCAGGGCCTGGGCCACCAGTTCCATCTCGGGCTTCAGATCGCCGGGTTGGGGCTCCTCCAGTCGACCGTACAGCACGAACGAGCGGTTGCTGCGGGCCGCGAAGGACAGCACCACCAGGTCCTTCAACCAGTCGGGCAGGCCCGTGGGCTGAGGGTCGTCGATCCAGCGGTACAGGTGGCGAACCGTCAGGGTCGGCGGCTTGTCTTCGTCCAGGCGCCGCTCGAAGCGCACGGTCCACTCGGGCAGCAGTCTAAGGTACGTGTCGCCCATGTCGGCCACCTGCAGCGCGCCCAGCACGTCTCCCAGGACCGGCCGGATGGACTTGTTCTCGACGAAGACCCGGTGGTCGGGGGCGCCGGCGGCGCTCTGTATCTCCAACCACATCGCCTTGGCGTCCCGGACGCGCAACTCGTCCCGCTGCTCGCTGAAGGTCGGATGCCCCGGGTACTGCGAGTCCACCGCCTGGCCCAGCAGGCGGCGCAGGGCCTCGGCCAGGTCGGCGCCCACCGGCGGCAGGGGCCGCAAGTCGGGGTGCAGACAGGTGAAGTGCTCTTCGGCCGACAGGCTGCGGGCCTCGTCCAGCACGCCGGGCTCGGCGGGCGCCACGCCGTAGGCCATCAGCAGGTAGCGCAGGAACCTGTTCTTCAGGGCGTTGGCCTGGTTCTCCAGGATCACCCGGGCCGCGGGCCGGTCGCTGGCCTTCAGGTGGTTGGCGTACTGGTCGAAGCGCTCGCCGGCCAGCACGTGCTCCAGGGCCACCAGGTCCCCCAGTTCGCGCAGGGTCTCGCCCGAGAAGAAGGAGGGCAGCCACAGGAGTGTGCGCGTGGGGGGCAGGCCGCCATCCAGGTACTCCTGGGCCCGGTTGCGGTCGTCCTGGGGCCCGAAGGTCTGCTCGTCGAAGGGATAGTCCAGGAACAGCTTCCAGGCTTCGCCCTCGGCCCTCAGGCCCTCGGGGTTGAGTTCCCGCACGTTGGCGTAGACCACCTCGACCTCGCGGGGCAGCCCCCGCCAGACCAGGCGATGCCGGGCGAAAAGCCCCTCCTCGCGGACCCCGGTCGACTCGTACAGCAGGCGCCGCAGCATGGTCTTGCGGTTGCCGACGTTGTCGACCTCGCGCCCCCGCTGCAGGATGCTTTCGGTGTCCACCCCCACCAGTTGCAGGCTGACCGTGGGGTTGGCGGGATCGCCGCCCAGGCGGATCTCGCCCACCCGGCCGGCCCAGGTGGTCAGCTTGCTGTGGACCAGACGGCCCTCCTCCCCCCGGATCCGGGACCTGAACGAGCCGAGATTCAAGGCGGCCAGGCGGTTGGGGGTGAGGTTCTTCAGGGACTTGACCTCGGGCACCAGGGCCGCCAGCAGCAGGGTCTTGAGCAGGCGATCATCGTTGCGGAAGGCCCGGATCCGCTTGTCCTGGTCGGCGTCCATGCCGGTGGGGCCGGCCAGGGCCACCTCCCCGGAAAGATCGTGGGTCTCCTCCAGCAGGGGCAGCAGCTTCTGGTGGTACAGGTTGCGGGCGTTCTGGAACTGGACCCGCATGACGTCGGTGTAGATCTCCTCGCCGTCCGCCACCACGTCGAAAAGGTCGCCCACGGGGAGGACGCTGCCCAGTTCCAGGGTGTCCCGCTGGCGCACCAGCAGTTCCAGCATGGCCTTCAGCGCCGTGCGCTCGCGCTGCAGCACCGCCGAGACGGCCACCAGGGCCTCGACCAGGGCCGGGCTGAAGGGGTAGAGCTGGCGGAAGGCCTGGCGGTCGGCCTCGTCGGTCATCAGGATGCGCAGGACCTCTTCGCGCTCCTTCATGGTGGAGTCGAAGGCCTCATCGATGGCCAGCCGGGCGGCCTCGTCGACGGGGCGCAGCAGGCGCTTCTCGGCGATCAGCGGCAGGTTGCGGTCCTCCAGGACCAGGGTGTGGAAGCGCCCGCCCCAGTGGGCCAGCGAGTCCTTGAAGGTCAGGCGCTCGGCCCCGGTGACGTGATCGCCGATCAGCTCCGAGAGATCCCTTTGCCGGGCCACGAAGGACACCAGGGGGATCGGCCGGTCCATGTGCTGGGCCTCGACCAGCTTGGCCAGCTTCTGCCCCTCGACGTGCACGAAGTGGGGGTCGGCGGCGCGGCTGGCCAGCCACAGGATCAGCTCGTCCAGGAACAGGACCAGGCCGTCGTAGCCCAGGCTGGCAGCGTGGCGGCTGATCACCTCCAGCCCCGTGTCCAGGTCCAGGTAGGCCTCGGCCTCGCCGTGGATCACCCGGGCGTAGCTGGTGAAAAGCGTCGTCACCAGGGCGCTGACCAACTGGGTGCGGGCCTCGCTGCCGGGGGGCGCCAGGGTGGCCTCTTCGAAGCTGCGGGGGTCCCAACCGGCGTCCAGCGTCCCCCAGTCGCTGTCCCGGCCCTCGTTCAGGTGGGCGAAGAAGCCTTCGTCGCCCATCGTCTCGCGCAGCCTGCGGGCATCCTCCAGCAGGCCCTCGGCCCGGAAGACCCCGGGCAGCGGGGCCTCGGGGTGCAGTTTCCCAACGTATTCCAGGTACTGCCCCAGGATGGCGGACTCCATGCTGCGGGCGTCCATCATGTGGAAGGGCACCACCAGGAAGCGGCGCCCGTCGCTCCACGAGCGGTGCCGGGCATACAGTTCCTGCAGGTCGGGGTGCCGCCGGACGGCCTCGTGCCCCGTCAGCAGCATGTGCAGGACCGCCATGAAGTGGGACTTGCCGGCGCCGAAGCTGCCGTGCAGGTAGGTGGCCTTGCTGGAGCGCTCCAGGACGGCGCTCTTCACCAGCTTCATGGCGTCTTCGAAGGTGTGCTGCAGGGCGGGGGTCACCACGTAGACGGCCAGGGTCCCCTCGGGATCCGCGACCCCCTCGACCAGTTTCAGGACCAGGTCCCCACGGTGCACCTGCTCGGGGATGTGGATGAGGTCCTTGATGAGGGTGGGCATGTCCTTCTCCCTGGGTCGCGCCGCGAAGTCCTTCGGAAGCGGAGGTTTTCCGTCGGGCAGGTGGGAACCTGCCTGCGGGGTCTTTCGGTCCAGGAGTTGGTGCAGGGAGGCTGGGATCAGCTCCAGCAGGGCCACGGAGTGGCGGTGGGTCGCGGAGTGCGTTCGCGCAGAGGGGTGGACCGGTTGGATCGCCAGCCCGCCATCTGGCTGGGAGTCTATGGGATCAGGTCCAGCAACTCACGCAGCGGGGTGAACGCCGCGTCCTGGAGGTCGACGCATCCGGCCTGGACCCCCGGTCCGGCTCACCGCATCTCCAGGCCCAGTTCGGCGGCTCTGTGGAGGTCCTCGGGCTCCACGGTGACGACGACCACGTCGCGACCTCGACGTTCCAGCCGGTGGTACAGCATCAAATCGGGCCTGTCTCCCAGCGCCTCCTGAGCCGCCTGCAGGCATTCCCAACTATGGGTGGTGGCGAAGAGTTGAACCCCATACCGACGGCAGGCGGCCTCCAGGGCCATCCACAGGTCTGGAAGGGCTGAGTAGTGGAGACCGTTCTCGATCTCGTCCACAAGAACGCAGCCCCCGCGGGCATTCGCAATCAGCAGGAGAACCGTGGCCAGACGCAGGGAGCCTTCCCCCAGGATGTGCAAGGGCTGCCTTCGCCCCTCGGAGAGGACGGCGAAGAGGGTGGGCACCCCCCCCACAACGATGGGCTCGATGCCCTGCAACCCGGGTTCCAACACACGCAGGACCGAAACGAAATCCCCCG
>CAZQPM010000274.1:0-5735 GCA_964595195.1 uncultured Burkholderiales bacterium
CCAGGGGGGCCTCAGCGTGCCCTCGGGGATGGTCCTTCTGTGCACCCGCTGCCACCGCAACGTGCACCGGGGCACCCTGCGGATCCACGGGACCCCGGACAGCGGGTTGGACTGGCGGGATGCCCGAGGTCTGCCGCTGGGTCGGGCGACGGCTCCGGCCCGCCAGGGCGCCGTGGCCCACGCGGTCCGCCTGGTCGCCACCGCCATCGCGGCCGTCGCAGCCTGAGATCGACGTGCACCAGGTCGCTGGCGACCGAGGGCTCCAGCAGGCAGACCTCAATGCCGATTCCCTCTTGCCTCCCTTCACAGGCTGGGGCGGTAGGCGGGGGCGAGGCGGGCCTGGCGCGCCCCACATCCCGGACCGCCGTTCCCCCGCTTGCCGACGCTCCCGGCCAGGACCCGCCCTCAGGCGGCCACGCAGCGTGGGCCTCAACACTTGCTGCAGGCGGGTCCTGGCCTGACATCCTGTGTCATCCCCGGGCGTTAGACTGGCAGCCAAAGGAGAGTGCATCGTGAGCCCTACGCCCCTTGTCTGTCCCAATTGCGGCGGCCCCTCCTTCGACGCCAGGATGCGGTGCGAACACTGTGGGGTGGCCTGCCGTCCTGGCCCCGATGGCTGGGTGTCGAATTCCGGCACAGCGGGCCCGGTCTGCGCCCGGTGCGGGACGGCCGCTTTCCCGCAGGACCGGGGCTGCGGCCGGTGCGGTGCCTCACTGAGGGTGTCCTGTCTGGTGTGCCGTGGGGAGCATCCCCTCGGCACCCGGTTCTGCACCCAGCACCCCGAGCGAAGTCTGGAGGAGGCCGAGAGGGCCCTGGACGCGGCCCTCGCCAGCCTCGAGTTCGCCCAGGTGCCGCCCGGTCGGTTCATCATGGGCAGCCCGGCCGGGAGTCTCTTCTCTGCAGGCGAAGCCGGACGTCGCGACGACGAGGTCCAGCACGAGGTCGTCCTGACCGGCGGCTTCATGTTGGGCCTCACCCCCGTTACCGTGGCCCAGTACCAGGCGCTCATGGGACCTGGAGATCCTGCGACGGCAAGGTCGGATCGGCCGGTCGTCGAGGTGACCTGGACCGATGCCCTGCGCTTCTGCAACGCGCTCTCCAAGAGGAGGGGTCTGGACGAGGTCTACGTCCTGACCTCGCAGGACAATGTCACCTGGGAACAGGGCCTGGCGCGCCCGGGCTTCCGGCTGCCCTCGGAAGCCGAGTGGGAGTATGCCTGCCGGGCCGGGAGCCGGGGAGCCCGCTACGGGCCGGTGGACCAGGTCGCCTGGCACGCCGGGAACTCCGGCGGCCAAGTGCACCCGGTCGGGCAGAAAAAGCCCAACCCCTGGGGCCTGCACGACATGCTGGGCAACGTCTGGGAGTGGTGCTTCGGTCTCTACGGGCCTTATCCCCAGGGCCGGGTCACCGATCCGGTCGGGGAAACCCGAGGCCCCTCCGTCGTCGTCCGGGGCGGCTCCTACTTCTTCCCCGAGGAGTTCGCCCGCGCGGCAGCGCGCAGCCAGCGTCCACCCGGAAGGCCCAGCCCCGGATTGGGCTTCCGTCTGGCCTGGTCACCCTCCCTGACCGAGGGGCCCTGAGCCCTCCCCGCGACCTCTTCTCGGACCCGTGTTGCGCACCAACGACCTCCACGCCGTCACCTGTCTCGCCTCATGTTGGCACGGAGGGACCGGGCAGGCCTTACGGGTCCAGGCCCAGCTCGCGAAGGCGCACCTGAATGCGCTCCAGACGGGCCTGCGCTTCCCGGGCTCTGTCCTCGGCGGCCTGGGCGCGCTGGCTTTCCTCCCGGGCCAGGTCCTCGGCTTCCCGGGCTCGCTGGCGCTCCTCCTGGGCTCTGCCTTCGGCCTCCTCGGCCCGGGTGCGCTGCTCTTCGCCCGTCGGCAGCAGTTTGCGGTCGGGGTCGCACCAGCGCAGCCACTGATCGTCCCAGCCTTCGAAGGTGCCCTTCCACAGGACCAGGCCCAGGCCCAACTGGTCCAGCCACGAGCAGTCCATCATCTCCACGTAGCGCCGGCCGTGCAGTTCGTAGGCCCGAAGGGTGCGGTTGCCCAGATGGTGCTCGGGGTCATGGATGACGTAGTAGCCGATGCCCATGCGGGCATAGGTCTCGGCCTTCTCGATCTCACCACCGGTTCGGTTGGACACCACCTCGATCACCAGGTCGGGGGGCTTTCCGTAGCGCCAGATCATGTAGGAGCGGTTGCCCTTTTCGAAGAGGTCTTCGGGCAGGGCGACGTCCAGGCTGAGCATCACGTCGGGGACCACGGCGGGGTTCTCGGCCTTGGCGAAGAGGCCGACGTTGGCCATGGCGACGAAGTCGCGTTCGGGTTTCCAGGAGGTGTAGAGGGTGCTGGTCAGCAGGCGCATCTGCTTCTCGGAGTAGGTGCCGTCCACCGGAGTGTCATCCTCGGTGACGAGGTGCGAGATGTCCGGCTCCAAGGACTCTTCTTCGTGGGGCAGGGGCGAGGCCATGCGCGTGTCCTCCATCAAGACCAGTATACATTGAGAGCCGGTTCGTCCCGGGGGCACCGTGTCGGTTGGCCCCGCTTGAAGGTCAGCGGGCGCTCGGGGGCAGCGACTCCAACCAGGCCCGCAGGTCCCGCGTCCGCTCCTTGGTCGTGTGCTCCAGGCTGGAATGGTACAGGAACGGATACATCGAGCCGCCCTCGAACTCCCAGGCATGAGCCTCCGCCTCGGCGTCCCGGAACTTGATCCAGGCCAGTTGGGCGTCGATCAGCTTCTCGCGGACGGCCGCCGGCAGGCGCGGCAGCAGGGCCCGATAGACCCGGTTCAACTCCAGGTCGGCCCGGCGGTAGCCCTCTTCGGCCTCCCGGTTCATCTCGTGTTGGGTCTGGGCCTGGGCGGGCAGCGAGCAGACCAGCCAGAGCAGGCCCAGGAGCAGGGCCAGGGTGGCAGCGGTGGATCTCATGGTGAACCTCCCCGTGGCGATGGGGAACCCTTCGCTGGCACCCGGCTCGTTTCCGCCTCTGCTCGGCCCGTCTGGCCTGGTCACCCTGGCCAGCCGCAGAACCCTGAGGGCACCCCCCGCGATACCACAGTCACGCCATCCGGATCAACGGCCGCAGCCTCCCAGAATCCGCCACCTGGCTGACCCGCTTGACGGATCCGTCGAACGTCGTGATGAAATGTTCAAATGTCTGGCAGGCTTGTGAGGTTGCGATGATCGGTGCGATGCAGTTCGGCTTTCCCGGAGTGAGTGCCCGGTACTCCAGCAATGGAGTGCAGGGCACCTATGGAGCGAATGGGACCTGGGGGGTTGCGGCATGGTCGCCTCAATCGACTCTGGGGAGCCAGTTCGAAGAGGCCATGAAGCAGATGCTGCGGATCTTGCAGAGCATGACTTCCACCGCTTCGCCGCAGACCTCCAACACCGGAGCACGCAGCCTGTCCACGCGGTTGGATGGATACCTCAATGGCCTGCAAGGGGCCAATGCGGTTGGTGATTCCCAGACTGGCAAGACCCAGCGCATCCCCGGAGGCAAGTCGATCTACTCCGATGGGATGTTCCACAAGGGAGACAAGGGCTGTCCCACCTACGCCTTTGAGAATTCGCCCCAAGGGATCAAGTACGCGGCGAAACATGGCTATTCGAGCATCGACCTCGACATGCAGATCACCAAGGACGGCGTCCTGGTCAACACCCACTGGTCTCAACCGATGGCCAAGGATGGATTCTATGACCCCCTGGGCAAGTTGGACCCCAAGACCAAGGTCTCAGAAATGACCTTTGCGGAAGTCAGTCGACTGCGCAACAAGGACGGCCAGTCTCGGATCCACACCCTGGAAAGCCAGATCGCCCTCTTGAAGAAGTACGGGATCGCTGGCGATCTGGAAGCCAAGAACGACAAGCGCTTCGCCACCGACAAGGTGATGGGGCAGATCGCGTCGATGGTCCGCAAGGCGGGTATCAAGGCCAACCTCAAGAGCATCGATCGGGGTCCAGGCTCGACCAGGATACTCGAGAAGGCCCAAGAGCACGGGTTCTGGGTTCGTACCGCCAAGGGCAACGGCAAGTCTGCCCGAAACATCGGGTACGGCAGGTAGGTAATCCGCGGAATCGTTGCGGCTGCGCCCCGATTCGTGATCGGTGGTGGCGGTGCCGTCAACGTCAGCCCGTTCCGTGACGCCCGATGCTTCATCCCCGCCCTTGAGGGCCTTGCGCCCCGCTTCCCCGTCCTACCTCTTCTCGGACCCCAGTCGCAGGTTCGGGCGCAGGTGTCCTCCGCCTTCGGCGTAGATGCTGTCTCGCGGCTGGTTGACCACATCGGGCTCGGCGCGGATCATCGAGAAGATGGTGCCGGTGCGGACCTCGCCCGGGGCCAGCGGGGGGATGGCCAGCGTGTCGATCACGTCGGGCATACCGAAGGCCGTCCAGCGGCACTCCAGCGTGTCGGGCTGGGACTCCTGCTCACCCACGTTGCGCACCGTGACCTGGACGCGGACGTAGCCCGTCGGCGCCATGTAGATGGCACCGCGGCTGACCTTCAGCTTCGCCGGCAGGGGTTCGCGCTGCGCGGAGCCACCGTAGCCGACGGCCCGACGGTCGGCTCGGGTCGCCTGGGTCGGCTGACCCCCCTGCGGGGTCGGGCGCCGGGCGAACCGCACCTCATCTCCTGGCCGGGCTTCGGTCTCCCCTTTGGTCGAGACCAGGAGCTTCGTTCCCTCGATGCTCAGGATCACGGCCTCGCCCTGGGATTCCCCCGTCCGGAGCACCGTCAGGATGTCCCCGGGCCGCAGTTCCGAAGCGTCCTTGACCCGTACCTCGAAGACACCGACCTGGTCCGGCACCTCGCGCCCCACCACCCCGGTGGGACCTTGGGCCGACACCACGGAAGTCAGGTTCAGCAGGGCGATCAGGATCAACAGCGTTCTTCGCACGGGTATACCTCTTGGAAGTGGGATCCCGGGTACCGTAGCGCAGGGACCTGACACAGGTTGTCATGGAGCGGCCGGTGCCTGCCGTTTGTCGACCTGCTCAAGGACCCTGCGGTTCCAGGCCCAGCTCGCGAAGGCGCTCCTGGATGCGCTCCGGATGGGCCTGCGCTTCCCGGGCCAGGTCCTCGGCGCCCTGGGCTCGCTGGCTTGCCTTCTGGGTTCTGCCTTTGGCCTCCTCGGCCCGGGTGCGCTGCTCTTCGCCCGTCGACAGCAGGTTGCGGTCGGGGTCGCACCAGCGCAGCCACTGATCGTCCCAGCCTTCGAAGGTGCCCTTCCACAGGACCAGGCCCAGGCCCAGTTGGTCCAGCCACGAGCAGTCCATCATCTCCACATAGCGCCGGCCGTGCAGTTCGTAGGCCCGCAGGGTTGGACGGATGGCCTCGGGGTCAGCCCTGCTTCTCCAGCAGGCGGTCCACGATGAAGGTGGCCACGTGGTCGGCGTAGGTCCCCTTGCCGAAGCCGGCGTCGAAGCCCAGCTCCACGGCCAGCTTGTTGCCGATGCGGCTGCCGCCCACCAGGACGATGAATTCCTCGCGCAGCCCCCGGGCCTGCAGCATCTCGATGAATTCGGTCAGGTTCTGGATGTGGATGTCCTTCTGGGTCACGACCTGCGAGATCAGGATGGCGTCGGCCTTCACCTTGACCGCGTAGTCGATCAGCTTCTCGTTGGGCACCTGGGCGCCCAGGTTGTAGGTCTCGAACTCGGGATAGCGCTCCAGGCCGTAGTGGTGGTTGTAGCCCTTCATGTTCATGATGGCGTCGATGCCCACCGTGTGCGC
>CAZQPM010000275.1:0-5728 GCA_964595195.1 uncultured Burkholderiales bacterium
GGAGTGCGCCACCTCCAGGATGAAGTCGCACATGGTGTCAACCGCCCAGCCGAAGTGGGCTTCGCGCAGCGAGTTGAAGTCGAAGTCACAGACGTAGTTCGTGATGTCGATGGCATACAGGGTGTCCCCCTTGACAGCGAACTCCATGGCGTTCATGTCGTAGCCCACGGCCTGGTTGAAGAGAACGCTGTATTCCTCGGCCCGACGCAGGTGCTCGGGGTTCATCCGCGAGCGATCCTGCACGTACTCCCCCTGGCCCAGGGGGCGCGGGACGTACTGGATGGCGCGGGCCTGACGGCGCCCGATGCCCAGGCAGCGGATGTAGTCTTCCCAGTCGATGAACTCCTGGAGGGTCATGGTCAGGGCGCCCGACTCCTCGTAGGCCCGGACGGCCTCCTCGGGCGAGTGGATCTTCCAGACGTTCTTCCAGCCGCCGCCGAAGGCCGGCTTCATGATGCAGGGCAGGCCCACCTCGCGCAGGCGGGCCTGCCAGTCGATGGGCCAGAGGTTCCGCAGCGAACCACCGTCGATGTCGGCCAGATAGGCCCGGTTCGGCAGCACCACCGTCCTGGGCACGGGGATCCCCAGCCGCCGGGCCAGGGCGTAGCCGAAGAACTTGTCGTCGACGTTCTGCCAGAACGGGTTGTTGATCACGTAGGTCCCCTGCAGGGAGGCCTGCTTGAGGTAGACCTGATAGTAGGGGACCTCGTGGGAGATGCGATCCAGGATCACCCGATAGGGGCAGGCCTCGCCGACCGCGGTGCCCCCCACGAACAGGTACTCCGCGTGGACGCCGGCGTGGGAACCGTTCAACCTGGCGATCAGGGCATCCGGGAAGCTGTTCTCCCGACCCCTCAGCAGCCCTACGCGCATCCCAGCCTCCAGATCCCGTGCCGGTGTCGCCCGCTCAGTTCTGCCCGTCGGGCCGATTCAGCCGGCTCAAGGCCCAGGAACGGACGCCGAAGTCCGAGTCCCGCAGGGCCTCGCGCAGGAAGTCCGGCGACTCGGTGCGAGCGGCCAACTGGTAGGCTCGCCGGCGCAGGAGGGCCTCCTTCTGGCGCCGACACAGGTCCAGGGCCTGACGGCGGAGCGCCGGTTGCAGATCGGCTCCGTTGCGGTCCACCAGGTCCAGGAGGCCCTGCAGGATCGGACGGGCGTCGGTCCACCCCGAAAGGTTCGCGATCACGCTGCGGACCACGCTGGACAGGTCGTCGCCCTGGTCCACCAGACAGGTCAGGGCGGTTCGGGCCAGGGCCGGCGGGGCCGGCGGCACACCGTGGGCGAATCCGGAGACCACCTCGTCGGCGACGTCCAGGCCGACGGCCCACTCCACCAGGGTGCGCCGATCGGAGGGGGTCAACCAGGGGCCGGTGACCAGACGTTTGAGACAGGCGCTGCGCCCGGCCTCGCCGAGCAGGGTGCTGGCCAGCAGGTGGACGGCCACACCCAGGCGGCCCGTCCGCGCCCCTTCCAGGGTGCCCATCACGGCTTCGACGGCTTCCAGGGACTCGCGCTCGGTCAGGGCAGAAGGCACGGCCTCGCCCAGGGGAAGGTTGGCTGCATAGGTCATGACCGACTGGGCCTCGACCGGCTCGTGGCGGCACAGCCAGCCCAGGGCCTGCAGTCCCCCGGGGCTGGGAGCGACCAGCGCCCGCATCACCTCCCGCCGCACTCCGGCCGGCGCCATCCGGTCGGCGTGGAGTTCGCGGGCCATGGCGTCGACCAGATCCAGGTCGATCTCCGAGGCGACCTCCGCGTCCTCGGTCCGCCCGAGACGTCGCAGGGCGCGTCGGTGCACGATGTCCATGTACGGCAGGGTCAGCAGGTCTTCCACAGGATCGTCCTCCGGGACCGTTCGTGAGGCGGCACCTCGTGTTAGTCCCCCGTGGCCCGAAATCCTGCCTTGGAGTGTCCGGGCCCGAGGCGGGCACGGCGGTCGGGGTTCCGGACCGAACCCACCCGGGCTCCTGCCGTTCCGTTTCCAGCCCCGTTTCTTCCTCCAGCAACCAGGGTCTGGGCGAGAAACGGGGAATTCTCCTCCCCAGTGAGTCAAGTTGGTTCGAACAAAGGGGGCAAGACCTCATCGGATGCCCCCTTCATGGGTTATCTCGAGATCCGCCAGGAAGCCACTGGCGCGGCTCCGCGCTTTCCCGTCCATCGGCGCGCCACCCGCGTCGGCCGCTCGGCCAGTTGCGAGATCTGCCTGCCGACACCCCTGCTTCAGGCCGAGCACGTCTCGCTGGAGTGGGAGGGCAACCACCTGATCTGCGTCTCCCTGACCGGGGGGCCCCTGGTCGTAGGCGGTCAACCCCAGACGGGCAACGTGCGCCTGGCCCCACACGACCGCATCGACGTGGCCAAGGGCATCTCGCTGCACTGGATCCCCAAGGATCAGCTCTCCGACGAGCAGCGCCGGGAGGCCCGACTCCTGGATCAGCCTGCCGAGGCGGACAAGCAGGCCTCTCCGCGCCGGACCCGACTGTTGAGCCGGGGCCCCTCCCCCTCCCGCCGCTGTGCCTTCTTCGCCGAGGTCCTGCGGCTGATGGAGGGGGGCATGCCCTTCCAGAGATCCGCCGAGGCCGCCGCCTGGGCCAAGATTCCCGCGCTGGCCGATGAACTGATCCCCGACATCCAGGCGGGCTCCAGCCTCTCGGATGCCCTGGCCAGCTTCCGGGACTGCTTCACCCCCTACGAACTGGGCATGCTGGCCGCCGGCGAGGCGGGCGGCATGCTGGAGCGGCAACTGCAGTTGCTGGTGGCCTCGCTGAAGGGGTCCCAGGCCCTGACCCAACGCTTCCGGGACACCGTCTATCCGCTCTACCTGCTGGTCGGCCTGGCCGTACCGACCTGGCTGTTGTGGTCCCTGCGCAGGACCCACGACGACATGGTCTTCGTCGCCTCGGTGCTGGTGTGCCTGCTGGCCGCCGCCCTGGTCGGGCAACTGTTGGAGGGACTGCGCCAGGGGTTCCGACTCTTCCGCTGGTTCCGCCTGTTGGAGGAGAACCTCCTGGTGGCCCTGCCCGTCTTCGGTCCGGTCCTGCGCCTGCGCTCCGGAGGGCGCTTCATGCGCGCCCTGGGGCCCCTGCTCGAGGCCGGGTTGCCCGGGCCCCGAGCCACAAGGCTGGCGGCCGGATGCACGGGAAGCGAGAAGTACACCCGCGCCCTGGACCGGGCTGCCCGCAGGATGGAGGCCGGCGACCCCCTGCTGGACTCGCTGACCTCGGCCCGGCTCTTCTCGGCCGAGGTCCTGGCCGAGGTCGGCCGAGGCGAGGAGGAGGGCCGGCTCCCCGAGAGCCTGGCCGCCGCCGAGGAGAAGCTGCACGACCTGGCCAGCCGGGCCACGATGTCGGCCTTCCCCGTCGGCGTGCTGACGACCCTGGCCTTCCTGGCAGCGCTCGGCGCCGCCACCTCCTGGACCATCCTCACCTTCCTGCCGCCCGGATAGACCTGGGGCCAGGTCCCCCGTCCGGAGGTCCCTGGCCCCAGGTCGATGGGTCGGGCCGACCGTCAGCGAGCCGCGGTCTTGTTCAGGATGGCATCCATCTGATCCATGATCCGGTTCATCTCACCGATGGCCGCAGTGAAGGGTGCGCTGGTGGTCATGTCCACGCCGGCAGCCCTGAGCAGGTCCACGGGATAGCGGGACGAGCCGCTGGAGAGCATCCGCAGGTAGGCGTCGCGGGCTCGGGTCGAGCCCTGGCCGGCCTCCTGGCGGATCTGGGAGGCGATCGACGAGGAGGCCACCAGGCTGGTGGAATACTGATAGACGTAGAAGTTGTAGTAGAAGTGCGGGATGAAGGCCCACTCGACGCCGTACAGATCCTTGATGTCGCAGACGCCTGCGTCGTGGCCGTAGTAGCGCTTCAACATGTCCAGATACAACGCGGTCAGGGTGTCGCCCGTCAGGGCCTCACCCTTCTCGGCCATCTCGTGGATGCGCAGTTCGAACTCGGCGAACATCGTCTGGCGGAAGAGGGTCGTGCGGAAGGTCTCCAGACGCTCGCCCAGCAGGTACAGCCGGGTCTGGTCATCCTTGGCCCGCTCCATCATGTAGTGGAAGAGCAGGTCCTCGTTCAGGGTCGAGGCCACCTCGGCCACGAAGATCGAGTAGTCGGAATTCGCAAAGCGCTGGTTCTTGCTGGAGAGGTAGGAGTGCATCGAGTGGCCGGACTCGTGGGCCAGGGTGGAGACGTCGTCATACTGGCCGTTGAAGTTCAACAACTGGTAGGGATGGACGTCGTAGGCCGAGCCGTTGCTGTAGGCTCCCGAGCGCTTGCCGGGGCTGGGCATCCAGTCCACCCAGCGCTCGCGGTAGGCCTTGCCCAGGATGTCCACGTAGCTACGCCCCAGGGGGGCCGAGGACTTCAGGGTCAGGTCCATGGCCTCCTCGGGCGTGAAGGACATCTCGACGGCCTTGACGGTCGGCGCGTAGAGATCCTCATAGCCCAGTTTCTCGACCCCCAGCATCCGCTGGCGCAGGCGCAGGTAGCGATGCAGGGTGGGCAGGTTCGCGTTGACGTCCTTGACCAACTGGTGGTACACGCCCGTCGGAATGTTGTAGTTGTCCAGCGCCGCGGCCAGGCATGATTCGTACCCGCGCAAATCCTTGGTCACCACGTGGCTCTTCACGCGGTTGAAGAGGGCCAGGCCCAGGGTGCTGCGGAAGTCCTGCCAGGTCTTCCAGAAGGACTGGAAGACGGCCAGGCGGTCGGCGCGCACGGCCGAGGCCCGGTGCAGGCCGTAGGCCGCCTGGTCCAGGCGCACCTTCTGACCGGTGGACAGCTCGATCTCGGGGAAGGGCATCTCGGCCGAGGTGAACATCTCGTACAGGTCACCCGGGGCCTCGGCCATCGTGCTGGTGCGGGCGATCACCTTCTCCTCGGCAGGGGTCAGGGTGTGCCTGCGCTGGCGCAGGATATCATCCAGGACCGGACGGAAGCTGGCCAGCTCGGCGTCCTGCTTGAGGAAGGCCTGGACCTTCTCGTCGCCCACGGCCAGCAGCTCCGGCTCGAAGAAGGCCAGCTCCGTGGTCAGGTCGTTCTCCAGCTTCTGGGCCCGCTGGACCAGGGCCTGGGAGGACGACACGCGTTTGTCGACGTCGGAGACCATGGAGGCGTAGACGTAGACGCGGTACAGTTCCTTGACCAGGTTCTCGCGCGTCTCCAGGGCCTGACGCAGGGTGGCCGCCGAGTCGCCCAGGTGCCCCCGGAAGGGCCGCATTTCGGTCAGCCTGCCGGCCAGGGTGTCGCAGGCCTGGGACCAGGCCTGCTCGGAGGGGTACAGATCGGCCAGGTTCCACTTGTACTTTTCGGGGATCTCCTGCCGTTCCTTGGCGACGGCCGGGGTCATGCAACAGGCCACGGCCAGGGCGGCTCCCACCGCAATCCGGGAAATCTTCATGCTCTCCTCCTCGTTCTTGCTGGCACCACCAGGACCACAGGCGGCAGCCCGCACTCCGGGGGAGGCGCCGAATCCCCCGCAAGGTCGATCGGACTGCGCTGGAAGGGTTCTCCCTACAGAACCCGAGCCGGCGGCTCGAGTTCCGGGAGGTCGCCCTCAGTTCTCAGGAGCGTTGCCCGACTGGCCGGGCGGCGGCTCGGCTCCGGTCTGCGGGGCGGGGGGCGGCGGAGCCGGCGGGACTGAAACCTCCCGGATGTCGCCCGCAGGGGCCTGCGGGGTCGGGTCCTGGGGCACTGTGGCCCCGGCCTCGGCCTGCGCAGCCGGGGCC
>CAZQPM010000276.1:0-5709 GCA_964595195.1 uncultured Burkholderiales bacterium
CTTTGAAATGATGATGCAGATGCGGGGCGGTGCCCGGGGCGGCCGGCCCGGCCGCCGAGCCCCCGACACGGCCGGCGACCGGGAAGCGGAAGCCGAACTCAGGGAAGGACAGCGCCCGACCATCCACCGCGCCCGCGGGTCAGCCTTCGAAGGCCTGACTTCAGGTGTCGAGGGGCGCGGAAGGTCCGGCCGGGACCCCGCGGCCTGGCCTCGCAGGCCCGGGCCCCGGCAGCCATTCGACCCCGAGAACCGTGGCATCGTCATGCAGCCCCCGAGGACCCACGAAGTCCAGCAGGACCCGCTGCAACTCCAGCACGGCGGCCTCGACCCCCTGACCCCGCGCTTTCTCCAGAACCTCCATCAGGCGCTCGGTGCCGAACTCCTGGCGGCGGTCCGAGGCACTCCTGGCCTCGGTCACCCCGTCCGAATAGAGGACGACCATGGCGCCGGGGTGCAGGGTGATCGTCTGCTGTTCCAGGTGGACCTCGGGGAAGACCCCCAGGGCGGAGCCGCTGCCCTCCTCGAGCAGGGTGGCCCCCCGGGCGTCCACGACGACGGGCCAGGGGTGGCCGGCCCGAGCATAGCGGAAGACGCCCTCTTGAGGGTCCAGGACGCCATAGAGCATGGTGAAGAACTGCCCGGACTGCGCCATGACCGGAAAGCGCCGGTTCAGCGCCCTGAGGACCTCGACCGGGTCCTCCAGGGGGATCTCCTCCCGACCGGCGGCCTCCCCACCCGACCCGGCCAGGGATTCCAGCAACAACTGGATGCTGACCGAAAGCAGGGCGGCCTGGGTTCCGTGACCGCTGACGTCCAACACGTAGGCGGCCAGCAGGCCCCCCGGCAGTTCCAGGTGGTTGAACATGTCGCCGGCCACGTGGGTGGAGGGCCTGAAGAAGGAAGCGCAGTTGGTGCGAGCGGCGCGCACCACCTGCTCAGGCAGGAACGACTGCTGCACCCGGGTGGCCGCCTCCATGTCCTTCTGGATGCTCTGGTTGATCCGGTCCAACTCCTGGATCCGACGCCAGTTATCGTCCTCCAGCGCCAGGACCCGGCGAGCCACCTCGACCTGGGCCAGCAGCTCCGGACCGGCCACCGGCTTGAGCAGGAAGGCGTCGGCACCAGCCTGGATGGCCTCAAGGCCCTGCTGCTTGTCGGAGCGGACCGTCAGGACCAGGATGTGCAGGTACCGGGGGCGCATCTGCTGCCGGGCGGCGCGACACAGTTCGGGGCCGTCGCAACCCGGCAGACGCCAATCCGAGATCAGCAACCTCAGGCCGGGATATTGCAGCAGCATCCTCCTGGCCTGCTCCCCATCCCTGGCCGTGAGAACCCTGAAGCCCCGACTCCTGAGGTGCTCGGTCAGGGTCTCCCGGGTGACGGGGTCCTCCTCGGCGACCAGCGCCCAGATGCCTCCCGCTCCCTCGGTTTCGGGCCCGGTCGGGTCGGCCGGACTCACCGAAGGCTCCGGGAGGACATCGGGTAGCGGACCCCGGGGGGGCCGGGCGCGAACCAGCCACCAGGGGCCCGGCGGTCGGAGGGCCGGGAAGGCGGGCCCGGGGCGGCGAGGTGGGGGCAAGGTGCGGCAGGCGTGTCCATGGCTTCTCCGGTTGCAGAGGCTGGAGCGGATGGCTTCGACGGGCGCCATCTGAGGCCTACCGGGAAGGGATCCGACCGTGATGGCGAAGGCCAACCACTGTGGCGAAGGCGGCTCGAATCCTGGTGGTCGAGGACGAAGTGGTCCAGCGCATGCTGGTCCGCCACCGCTTGGAGCAGGCGGGCTACCTGGTCGAGGAGGCCTCAGATGGCCAGATGGGCCTGGACCTGGCCCCGGTCTTCCGTCCCGACCTGATCCTGCTGGACTGCATGCTGCCCGGGGTCGACGGTTTCCAGGTCCTGCAGGGCCTGCGCCGGGATCCCGAGCTGAGGCACA
Organism: uncultured Burkholderiales bacterium; assembly: GCA_964595195.1. Taxonomy (GTDB): domain Bacteria; phylum Vulcanimicrobiota; class Xenobia; order Xenobiales; family Xenobiaceae; genus CAZQPM01. Next base: position 1,934 of record CAZQPM010000276.1, read on the forward strand.
TTCCCGTCCTGATGATCACGGCCCTGAGCAATCCGGCCGCTCGCCAGAAGGGTCTGGAGATGGGGGCCGACGACTTCCTCCTCAAGCCCGTCGAGGAAGCCCAGTTGTTGGCCCGCGTCCGCTCGCTGGTGCGGATCAGCGCGATGAACCGCGACCTGCGCACGCGCGACTCCCTGCTGCGCCAGGTCCTGGGCCGCTACCTGTCGGCCGCCCACGTGGCCGAGATCCTGGAGAACCCGGGCGGTGAGATCCCACTGCTGGGCGGGTCGGTGCGGCGCGTCTCGGTCCTGCTGGCCGAGATCCGCGGATTTGAAGACTTCCGGACTGCCCACCGGCCCGAGGTCGTGACCTCGACCCTGAACACCCTCTTCGACACCCTGGTCCCGGGGATCTTCGAGAACGGAGGGACCTTCGACAAGTACCTGGGGAACTCGGTGCTGGCCTTCTATGGAGCGCCGAGCTCCTATGCCGACGATGCCCTGCGGGCCGTGCGCACGGGGATGCAGATGCGGGACTCCTTCTCTCGCCTGCGCGACGCCCATCCGGGTCTGGGAGGCCTGGCCCTGAGCGTGGCCATCGCCACGGGGGACGCCCTGGTGGGCAACCTGGGATCGCGCCAGGTCCTGGACTACACGATCATGGGGGACGCGATGGAACTGTGCCGCCTGGTCCAAGCCCGGGTCGGCGAGGGCCAGGTGCTGGTCTGCCCGGCCACCCACCGCCAGGTCGAACGCCACGTCGAGGCCCGAGCGCTCGAGCCCGTCCAACTCGAGGGCCGCCCGGGACCCCTGCAACTGCACGAAGTCCTGCGCTTCCTGCCATGAGGCTCCGGGTGCGATGAGGGTCCTGCTGCTGCCCGAACGCTTCCCTCCGCAGTCTGGCGGAGTCGCGGTCTCCGCCGAGCGCAACGCGCGCCAGTTGGCCCCCCACCTGGAGCGCCTGGAGATCCTGCACCTGGACGGCGACCTGCCGGCGGGTGCCTCCGAGACGCGCGAGGAGTCGGGATACCTGGTCCATCGCCTGGGCCGGGCCGATCGCCAGGAAGACTCGCTGCAGTTGTTGGAGTTGGCGGCCTGCCGCCTGGCCGACCGCATGGGGGCGCAGATCGTGCACGGTTTCCACGCCGTCCCGGCAGGCTTCGTGGCCACCCTGGTGGCCCGAAGGCTGGGGTTGCCCTCGGTGACCAGCCTGCGGGGCAACGACATGGACCGGGGCGTCTTCAGCCAACCGGGCATGCTGCACTGGACCCTGAGCCAGGCCACCCGCGTGCTGGCGGTCAGCCGCGAACTCGGCCGGCGGGCGGCAGCCTTCTCCGGCCGCCATGATACCCTCTTCACGCCCAACTCGGTGGACGGGACGGTCTATCACCCGGGACCTGCGGCACCCGACCTGGGCTCCGACCCGGTGATCCTCTTCGCCGGGGAGATGCGCTTCAAGAAGGGTCTGGGACCCTTCCTGGAAGCCGCCGCCCGGTTGACGGGGACCCCCCTGCATTTCGTGGTGGCCGGCGGAGTTCGCCGGGACGACCGACCGGCCTTCCAGGCCTGGAGGGTCCGGCATCCCCGGGCTCGGGTCAGCGAACTGCCCTACGTCCGCGATCCGCAACGGTTGCGCAGCCTCTACTGTCGCGCGGACGTCGTCCTGCTGCCGGCCCTTTTCGAGGGGATGCCCAACGCCCTGCTGGAAGCCATGGCCTGTGCCCGCCCCATCCTGGCCACCGAGGTGGGTGGAATCCCCGACCTGATCCAGCACGGCCGCACGGGCTGGCTGCTGCCCCCCGAGGAACTGCACCGCCTGGACGGACACCTCCTGGGGGTCCTGGGACGGCCCGCCGAGGAGCGTCTGGCCGTGGGGACAGCGGCCAGGAGGCGCGTCCTGGAGGACTTCACGCCGCAGGCCGAGCGCGACCGCTTGCTGGCGGTCTACCGCGAGCTATAGCCCGCCGGGGCCGACATGTCTCCCGGCCTGCAACTCGCCCAGCACCCCCGCCACGGCCCGGTCGAACCCCGCCCGACCCCATCGGGCCTCGGCCTCGACTCGCCCCTGGAGGCCCAGGCGTTCCACCAGGTCCGGGCGACTGGCCAGCGTCAGGATGCCGTCGGCCAGGGATTGGGGCGATCCCGGCCGCACCAGCCAGCCCGTCCGGCCATGCTCGAGGATCTCCTCCACGGGGCGCACGCGCGAGGCCAGAACGGCCCGACCGGCCGCCAGGTACTCCAGGATCTTGATGGGGCAGCACCCCTGCAGGCTGTTCCGCGGGTCGTCGGGAAGCGGCGCCAGGCAGACCTGGGACTCGGCCAGGAGACCGGGGATCCGCTCCGCCTCCGCCGGCCCCTCGATCTCCAGGATCCCGCGGACTCCCAGGGCCCGAACCCGCTCGCGCAGGTCCCGCAGCCACGGCCCCTTGCGCGTCCCGACCAGGCGCAGGCGCACCTCCAGGCGACCCTTCAGACGCGCCAGGGCCTCGATTACCAGAGCCAGGCCCTGCCACGGAGCCAGCGTGCCCAGATAGACCAGTCGCAGCGGCAGTCCCCCGGGGGGCGGAGCCACGGGCCCGAAGCGGTCCAGGTCGACGGAGTTGGGCACGATCCGGATCCTCTCAGGCCGGACCAGGCGCATCTGCAGGAAGGTGCTCCCAGTCCGCGAGGGGGTGACCACCCGGGTGGAGCCGTGCAGGACCGCGTTCTCCTCGGCCACCAGGCGATCCAGCGTGGCCTCCCGGGCCCGCAGGCCGGGATGGTGGGCAGGCAACTCCACCGACGGGAAACCGTGGGCTTCGTAGACGGTGGGCAGGCCGCGGCGCCGGGCCTCCAGGACGGCGGGGACACCCTCCCAGGGGCTCCGGAACCAGACCACGTCCCAGGGTTCCTGGCGCACCAGCGTGGCCGCGACCTCGCGGAAGGCCAGGGCCCGTTCCAGGAATCCCTCGTGCGGCAGGGCTGCGCAACGGTGGTCCAGGCCCGCCAGCGTCCGCCCCTCGGGACCCGTCGGAGTCAGCAGCGTCACCCGCGCTCCGGCGGCCGCCAGGGCCCGGACGGTGGCCTCGATCCGCTGGGCCGCTCCCTTGGGGTGAGGGGCCGGATCGGGCGCCATGAACAGCACTCTCATCGAAGGCGGGACCTTCGCCCGGCGGCGAGGAATACCTGGAGGTGTACCGCGTGGAGGAGATCGCCCGCTCTCCCGACAGCCTGATCCGGGCCCTGGAGACGGGACGCCCCGAGTTCCTGCGTTGCGCCAAGATCAAGCTGACCTCGCGGTGCAACCTGCGCTGCCAGATGTGCCGCTACTGGCGAACGACCGAGGAGACGGCGCTGGCAACTGACTCCTGGAGGCGAATCCTGTCGGAACTGGCCGACCTGGGCTGCCGCAAGGTCCACTTCTCGGGAGGCGAGGTCTTCCTGCGCGAGGACTTCCTGGACCTGGTCGAGCACGCCACGGCGCTGGGGCTGAAGGTCAACCTGACGACCAACGCGACGCTGTTGACCCCCGACCGGATCCGACGTCTGGTGCGGGCCCGGGTCCACGGTGTCTCCTCCAGCCTGGACGGCCCCCGGCCCCGGATCCACGACGCCGTGCGCGGAGTCGCCGGCAGCTTCCGGCGCACCGAGAGAGCCCTGCGGCGCCTGGTGGCCGAGGTCCGGCGGCGGGGCCATGGCCCCCGGCTGCGCCTGAATTTCGTGCTGATGCAGCAGAATCACGCGCACCTTCCCGAGATGCTGGACCTGGCGGCCGCCCTGGGCGCCGTCGAGTTGCACGCCATGCCGGTCGATGAGAAG
>CAZQPM010000277.1:0-5704 GCA_964595195.1 uncultured Burkholderiales bacterium
GAGAAGCAGCCCAGGTCGCCGAGGCTGCCGACCCGGCGTCCGTTCAGGGTGGCCCCCGTGGCCTGGGCGCAGTCTTCGACCAGGCCCAGGCCGTGGCGCCGTGCGACGGCCTGCAACTCCTCCATGGGGGCGGGATGACCGTACAGGTGCACCGCCACGATGGCCTTGGTGCGCGGGGTGATGGCCGCCTCGACACGGGCGGGATCCAGGGCGAAAGTGTCGGGATCGATGTCCGCAAAGATGGGAGTCGCCCCGGTCAGGGCGGCGGCGCCGGCCGTGGCCACGAAGGTGAAGGCCGGGCAGATCACCTCGTCCCCAGGACCCACGTCCAAGGCCCGCAGGGCCAGGTGCAGGGCATCGGTGCCGTTGCCGACGCCGATGCCGAACCGGGCCCCGTTCCAGGCCGCGAACTCGGCTTCGAAGGCCTCGACCTCGGGGCCCAGGATGTAGTGGGTGGAGCGGAGGGCCCGCAGGGCGGCTTCCTCGATCTCGGTCTGGAGCTGGGAGTACTGGGTGGATAGTTGCAGGATGGGGATCATATTCCGTCTACCTTCTGCTTGGACTCCGAGGAACGACCGGGTCATTCCTCGGCCTTCCCCCTTCAGGACCCCCCCGGGTCACGACGTCTTGTGGACCTTCAACATCTGGTCGGGCGGGGTGGGCCGCACCACCCGGGCAGGGACGCCATAGGCCACCTGCTCGGCTGGCACCGCCCGGGTGACCACCGAGCCGGCCCCCACCACGGCTTCCTCGCCCACCTCCACCCCGGGCAGCAGGATCGCTCCGCCCCCGATGCGGCACCCGGTGCGCAGGGTGCAACCCCGGCGATGCCGGAAGCGTTCCTCGGTGCGGCCCAGGTAGTTGTCGTTCGTGGTCGCCACCGTGGGGGCCACGAAGACGTGCCCCTCCAGGGTGGAGTGCGCGGTGAGGTAGACCTCGGCCTGGAGTCGGGTCGCCTCGCCGATCGTCACGTCGTTCTCGACGGTGGCGCCGCGACCCACGATAACCCTGGGGGCCAGATGGCAGCGCTCGCGGATCGAGGCCAGGTCGGCCACGAAGACCTCCTCGGCCAGGGTGGTCCCGGCGTACAGCACCACCAGGGCCCCGACCGTGCAGCGCGGGCCGATCTGCAGGGGCGGTAACTGGCCGGTGAACTTCAGGGTGCTCAGGACGGCCGCCGTGGGTCGCTTGCCCAGGATCGCGTGGTCGCCCACCTGGGTCCCAGCTCCCACCCGCGTCCCGGCGTGGATCACCGTGTGCGAGCCCAGGCAGACTCCTTCCTCCAGGACGGCGTCCTCGCCGATCACGACGTGCGAGCCGACCTGGACCCCCGCGCCCAGGTCGGCCCCGCGGCGCAGGTGGCAGAAGGGCCCGATCTGGCAGCCGGGTCCGATCCGGACCTGGGGCTCCACCACCGAGGTGGCCGGGGCCTGAAGGGCTGGCAAAGGAACCGAGGCGTCGGTCAACTTCGTCCTCCTCCGGGGGCCTGGCGGACCCTCCCATCGGTGACCCGCGGGCAGACCCGGTCCCCGGTCGGTCTCATCGGGCCTCTTCGGTGTGCCTGGGGGCGCCCAGTCGCGTGATCCTGCCGTTGGAGTCCAGGCCGCGGGTCACCCCGCGCGTATCGACCAGGTGCTGACTGCGCCGGGCGATTTCGTCCAGGTCATAGACCGAGTGGTTCGTGGCCAGGACCACGCAGTCGTAGTCCTCCAGGTGGTCCAGGCTGGCCGACTTCATCTCGCGTCCCGAGTGGCAGCGCAGGGTGGGAATCAGGGGATCGTGGTACTCGACGCGGGCCCCCCTCCTCTTCAGGATCTCCAGGATCCGCAGCGAGGGGGACTCGCGGGGGTCGGCCACATCCTTCTTGTAGGCCACCCCCAGCACCAGCACCCGGGCGCCCTTGAGGCCCTTGTCCTCCAGGGCCTCGGCGACCAGTTGGACCACGTGGTAGGGCATCCGGGTGTTGATCTCTCCGGCCAGTTCGATGAATCGCGTCTGGTGGTCGAACTCCCGGGCCTTCCAGGTCAGGTAGAAGGGATCCAGGGGGATGCAGTGCCCGCCGATTCCGGGGCCGGGATAGAAAGGCATGAAGCCGTAGGGCTTGGTGGATGCCAACTCCAGGATCTCCCAGACATCCAGGTCCATCTCGCGGCACAGGATGGACAATTCGTTCACCAAGGCGATGTTGACGCTGCGGAAGATGTTCTCGAACAGCTTCTCCATCTCGGCGGCCCGAGTGGACGTGGCGCGCTTGACCAGGTCGGGCCTGTCCAGCATCCGCGAGTAGAGCAGGGCTGTCAGGTCACCGCAGGTGGGGGTCATGCCGCCCACGACCTTGATCGTGTTGTAGGTGTTGTACCTGGGGTTCCCGGGGTCCACGCGCTCGGGCGAGAAGGCCAGGAAGTAGTCCTCTCCCGGGCTGCTGACGCGGCCGCCGGATTCCACACCCGGGCGCACCACTTCCTCACAGGTTCCGGGGAAGGTGGTGCTCTCCAGCACGACCAGGGTCCCGGGGCGGATGTGCTGGCCGATCCTCTGGCTGACATCCTGCACGAAGCTGATGTCGGGCTCGCGGTTCCGGGTCAGCGGCGTCGGCACGCAGATGATGATCGCGTCGCAGATTTCCAGGATCTCGAAGTCCAGCCCCGCGTGCAGACGGTCGGCGACCAGGGCGGCCAGGTCCTCGTGGTGGCCGTCGATGTAATCGACGCCCTCGGAGATCATCCGGACCTTGTCCTCGTTGTCCTCCAGACCCTCGACTGCGAAGCCGCGGCGGGCAAAGCCCATCGCCAGGGGAAGGCCCACGTAGCCCAGGCCGATGACGGCCACGCGGGCGGTGCCTTCCTCGATCTTCTTTCGCAGGGCCCCCGCCAGGGTCTCGTCCAGGTCAAGCATATCGGTATCCCTCAAGCATTTCAGCAAGTCGCTCTGCGTCGGGCCCGCCTGGCACCAGGCTGAACGGACTTGTGGAGGCTGAACGCCTGCAAGCCCATCGGGGACCCGTCGCAGATCCCATCCAATCCGGCGGTTCCAGCCAGCCTCGACCGCCGATTCCGTGCGTCCCTTTGCAGAAACCAGGACAGGGGATGCCCGGCAACCAGGCACCCTCCTGAACGAATCCGTCTTGTGCCGGAACCTTCCGGACTTTTTCTGTCGGGCAGACCGTGAGCCCTGGGCTCGTCGGACCGCTCGAACGGAGCGGGGCTTTTGCCAGACACTCCGCCAACCCTGCTGGCAAGAAGACAATCATGTCCGCGGAAGCCCGCGGAAGCCGTCCGCGGAAGCCCGCGGAAGCCGTCCGCGGAAGCCCGCGGAAGCCCGCGGAAGCCGTCCGCGGAAGCCCGCGGAAGGGCTGGGAACCCTGGCCCCGGGCCGCTCACTCCGGAACCCCGGTGGTCCCCGGCGTCGTGGAGGGAGTGTGGACCTGGGCCTCGTGCAGGCGGCTGTAGATGCCGCCCCGCGCCAGCAACTGGTCGTGGGTTCCCTCCTCGACGATCCGGCCCGCATCCAGGACCAGGATCCGGTCGGCGTGGCGGATGGTGTTCATGCGGTGAGCGATGACCAGGCACGTGCGGCCCTTCATCGCCCGGTCCAGGGCCTTGGCGATCAGGTTCTCGGACTCCGTGTCGATCCCCGAGGTATACTCGTCCAGGATCAGGATGCGGGGATCCCGCAGCAGGGCCCGGGCGATGGCGATGCGCTGGCGCTGGCCTCCCGACAGGCGCAGCCCCCGCTCGCCGACCTCGGTCTGGTAGCCCTGCGGCATCTGGAGGATGAAGTCGTGGGCGTTGGCCAGTTCGGCTGCGCGCAGCACATCCTGGTCGGTGGCCGCGGGGTTGCCGCAGCGGATGTTGTCGTCGATCGTGCCGCTGAAGAGGACCGACTCTTGGATGACCACAGCGATCCGGGCGCGCAGCGAGGGCAGTCGGACGGCCCGCAGGTCGTGCCCGTCCACCCGGACCGCGCCGGCCACGGGGTCGTAGAATCGGGGGACCAGGTTGACCAGGGTGGACTTGCCGGCGCCGTTCGTCCCCACCACGGCCACCACCTCGCCCGCCCGGATCGACAGGTTGATCCCGCGCAACACGGGCTTGTCGGGTTCGTAGTGGAAGTGCACGTCCTGGAACTCGATGGCACCCGTCAGCCCGGAGAGTTCGATGGCGTCGGGCGGATCGGCAGGTTCGGGAGCGACGTCCATGATCTCGAAGACCCGGCGCCCCGCTCCGGCCGCGGCGTTGCAGGTGCCATAGAAGCCGGAAAGGGCGCTGACCGGGTGGGTGGTCATGACCATCAGGGTCCAGTACTCGGTCATCTGGGCGAAGGTGACCTGACCCTGCAGGATCCGCGTGGCGCCGAACCAGACGATGGCCACGATGCCGAAGGCCCCCAGGAGTTCGACCACGGGAGACTGGATGGCCAGGACCTGGACCAGCTTCATCTGGGCCGCGAAGTTGTCCTCATTGCGGCAGGCGAAGCGCCGGATCTCGTAGTCCTCGCGGGTATAGGCCTTGACCACCTTCATGGTGGAGATGTTCTCGTAGAGCAGGGCCGACAGGTCGGCCAGGCGGGCCTGGAGCCTTTCGGAGCGCGTGCGCATCCGGCGGCCGAAGTTGGCGACCGCGGTGCCTACCAGGGGACTGATCACCAGGACCACCAGGGTCATCTGCCAGTCGCGCCAGAACATCCACACAAGGCAGGCGGTCACCGTCAGGGAGTTCTTGATGAAGTCCGACAGGGCGGTGTACACGCTGGTGGCGATCACGATGTCGTTGGAGGCCCGGGAGTGGATCTCGCCCATCTTCATCCCGTCGAAGAAGGACATGGGCAGGCGCTGCAGGCGGGCAAAGACCTGGTCGCGGAAGTCGCGGACCGCCCACTGCCCGCCCAGGTCGATGGTGTAGCGCTGGAAGTAAGAGGAGGCCCCCATCAGGACCATGATGCCGAGGAAGGCCAGGCAGATCAGGTTCAGCTTCATGAAGGGGTTCTGTCCGCCGGAGTAGGTGAAGGACTCCTCGGACATCATCCCCATGATGAGGCCCACGAACTTGGCCTGGGAGAGGCGGGCTGCCGTGACCAGCACGGTCAGCAGCAGGGCGCCCAGGACGATCTTCCAATAGGGCCGGATGAAGCCCATCAGGCGCCAGAGTACCTGCGCCAGTTCCCGGAACGACATGCGGGTCCTCCAACCTGGCCGCAGGCCTGAGCTTCGAGACTCCAGTTTAGGTTTCAGGGACACTTTGTCAAGCGTGACGGGGCCCCGGTTATTGACGCCCGCCCTGGCCGGCCGCCTGATTCCCGACGATCCTGGCCAGGACCCCCGCCTGATCCTTGCAGGAGCCGGTCCCGGGTGGAGGAACCTGCCAGACGGACTGCCACCGATGCTTGCCGACCCGGTTCTCCTGCTCGTCCTGGCCCTGCTCGGCGCAGGCGGCGCCCGGATCGCGGCGCGCGCCTGCCGGGTCTCGGACCCGTCCCTGGCCCTGGCCCTGGGGCTTCCTGTCTCGCTGTCGCTGCTGCTGCTGGTCTCCGAGGCCCTGGTCCGGTTCCTGCCGGTCTGGGCCTGCCTGGCGGCTGCCCTGGCCCTGGTCGGTCTGCTGGCCCGGGCCTGCCGGTCCCCCCTGTCCGAGTCCGAAGTCGAGCCGCTGACCCGGGGCCTGCGCTGGCTGGTGGGCCTGATCCTGCTGGCCTCGGTGTTCTACCTGCA
>CAZQPM010000278.1:0-5682 GCA_964595195.1 uncultured Burkholderiales bacterium
GCGAATCCAGCAACCCCTACTACACGGCGACGCCCGCCATCGTGCAGAAGTGCATGGAGAAGCTGGGCCAACTGACCGGCCGGCACTATGGCCTCTTCGAATACCACGGTCACCCCCAGGCTGAAGCCGTCACCGTCCTGATGGGCTCGGGCGTCTCCACCGTCCGGGGAACCCTGGACAAGCTGCTGGCCGAGGGCCGCAAGGTCGGCGTGGTCACCGTGCGCCTCTATCGCCCGTTCGACATCGCTGCCTTCCTGAAGGTGCTGCCGGCCACCGTGCGCACGATCGGCGTGCTGGATCGCACCAAGGAGCCGGGCTCGGCCGGAGAACCCCTGCTCCAGGACGTCATGACGGCCATCATGCAGGGCATGGAAGAGGGGACCGCCCCGTTCTCCAAGGCCCCGCGCGTGGTCGGTGGTCGCTACGGCCTGTCCTCCAAGGAGTTCACGCCGACCATGGTGCGCGGCATCTACGACGAGTTGTCCAAGGAGAAGCCCATGCGCGGCTTCACCATCGGGATCCACGACGACGTCAACCACACCAGCCTGCCCTACGACGCCGCCTGGGTGGTCGAGCCCGAGTGCTCGGTCCGCGCCGTGTTCTGGGGCCTGGGGTCGGACGGCACCGTCAGCGCCAACAAGAACTCGATCAAGATCATCGGTGAGGGTACCGAGAACTTCGCCCAGGGCTACTTCGTCTACGACTCCAAGAAGTCGGGGGCCCGGACGGTCTCGCATCTGCGCTTCGGTCCCAAGCCGATCGACGCTCCCTTCCTGGTGCAGAGCGCGAACTTCGTCGGCGTCCACCAGTTCGAGTTCCTGTATCGCTACCCGGTCCTGGACCAGGCCGAAGAGGGCGGAGTCTTCCTGCTGAACAGCCCGTTTGGCGCCGACAAGGTGTGGGACGAGTTGCCTCGGCCCATCCAGGAGAGGATCCTGGCCAGGAAGCTGCGCTTCTACGTCATCGACGCCTACGAGGTGGCCCACCAGGCGGGCATGTCCAACCGCATCAACACCGTGATGCAGACCTGCTTCTTCGCCATCAGCGGCGTGCTGCCGCGGGAAGAGGCCATCGCGCGCATCAAGGACGGCGTCAAGAAGACCTACAGCCGCAAGGGGGAGGCCGTGGTCCAGAAGAACTACGAGGCCATCGACCACACCCTGGCCCATCTCTATGAGGTGTCCCTGGACGGCCGGAAGGCCGACGGCAAGCCCCTGCCCGAACTGGTTCCCGCCAACGCTCCGGAGTTCGTCCGTCAGGTGACCGCGATGATGTTCGCCGAGCGCGGCGACGAGTTGCCGGTCAGCGCCATCCCGGTGGACGGCACCTGGCCTTCCGGAACCACGAAGTGGGAGAAGCGCAACGTGGCCACCGAGGTGCCGGTCTGGGAGCCCAGCCTGTGCATCCAGTGCGGCAAGTGCTCGATGGTCTGCCCCCACGCCGTGATCCGCACCAAGATCGTCTCGGCTGAAGAACTGGCCCACGCTCCCGCAAGCTTCCGCTCGGCGGACGCCAAGTGGAAGGAGTTCAATGACCAGAAGTTCACCCTGCAGATCTCGGTCGAGGACTGCACCGGTTGCGGTTTGTGCGTGGCCACCTGCCCCGCCAAGGACAAGACCGATGCCTCGCGCAAGGCCCTGAACTTCGCTCCGCAGCGCCCGCTGCGCGAGGAGGGTCGCAAGAACTGGGAGTTCTTCCTGGAACTTCCGGACCATCCCCAGGCGCCGGCAGGCGGCCTGAAGCGCAACATGGTCAAGAACGTGCAGTTGCTGCAGCCGCTCTTCGAGTTCTCCGGGGCCTGCGCGGGCTGCGGCGAGACGCCCTACGTCAAGCTGGTCAGCCAGCTCTTCGGCGACCGGGCCGTCATCGCCAACGCCACGGGCTGCTCCAGCATCTATGGCGGCAACCTTCCCACCACCCCCTGGAGCTTCGACAAGAGCGGTCGCGGCCCGGCCTGGGCCAACTCGCTCTTCGAGGACAACGCCGAGTTCGGCCTGGGCATGCGGGTCGCCCTGGATCACCAGGCTGCCTACGCCCGGCAGTTGATGGGTGAGCTGGGTGCCCACCTGGACGCCGAGGTGGTTCGCGAACTGATGGAGGAGCAGCCGGCCGAGCCCGAGGTGATCGCGCGCCGGCGTGACCTGATCGCGAAGGTTCGGGCCAGCCTGAACGGGTTGAAGGACCCCCGGGCTGCCGAGCTGGAGTCCGTCCTGGACAGCCTGGTTCCGCGCAGCGTGTGGATCATGGGCGGCGATGGCTGGGCCTACGACATCGGCTACGGCGGGTTGGATCACGTGCTGGCCCAGGGGCAGAACGTCAACGTCCTGGTCCTGGACACCGAGGTCTACTCGAACACCGGCGGCCAGGCCTCCAAGTCGACTCCGCTGGGCGCGGTCGCCAAGTTCGCGGCGGGCGGCAAGCCCCTGGCCAAGAAGGACCTGGGCATGATCGCCATGACCTATGGCAACATCTACGTGGCCCAGGTGGCTCTGGGCGCCTCGGACGCCCAGACGCTGAAGGCCATCCTGGAGGCCGAGTCCTACAACGGACCGTCCCTGGTCATCGCCTACTCGCACTGCGTGGCCCACGGGCTCTCGGACATGTCTCGGGGTCTCGCCCAGCAGAAGCTGGCCGTGGAGACGGGCCAGTGGCCTCTCTACCGGTTCGACCCCAGGCGCCGCCTGGAGGGCAAGCCGGCTCTGCAACTGGACTACTCCGAACCCAAGGTTCCCCTGGCCGACTATCTGAAGGCCGAACAGCGCTTCCAGATCCTGGTCCGGGCCAACCCTGAACTGGCGGCCCGGTTCGCCGAGCAGGCCCAGCGCAACGTCGTCGAGCGCTACCAGCGCTACAGCCATCTGGCTGCGCAGCCGTAGCCTGAAGTGACCCTAGCGCCACGGTGTCTCCCCTGACCGGGAGCGCCGTGGCGCTCTTCATTTGTCCTGGGGCCTGCGGTGCTGCCCCGGTGGGAGCACGCGACCAGCGAACCTCGAGGCCGGATGGGGGAAGAGTCCGGGCCCCGGTGGAAGGGAGCCCGACGCCGGGCGCGCAGGCCCCGACCGGGGGCCTGTCCGGCTGCCTGAGCCACCCCCTGATAAGGAGGGCCGATGCACAAGCGTCCCCCAGTGCATCTCTGGGAGGTCGGTCTGGGGGGGGCGGTCCTGGCCAGCCTGGTGTGGCTTGCCCTGCACCGGGTCCCCGCCGACTGGACCTCCGTCCCTGAGATCCCCCTCCGGTGGACGCTGCAGAGCCTGCAGTTATGGCAGGAACTGCGCACGGGCAGCCACCTGGGCCCTCAGGAGTACCCGCCGCTGATCAACCTGGTCAGCGCGCTGGCCTATTCAGTCCTGGGCTTCTCGCAACAGGCCCTGCTGCTGGCGCAGGCCGTCTTCCTGCTTCCCTACGTGGGCGGATGCTGGTGGATCGGGCGGGAACTCGGGGGGCGGGGCGGAGGGGTCCTGACCCTGCTGGCTGCGGCGGGCAACCCGTGGTTTGCTCTGCACCTGGATTCCTACTGCCTGGAGGTGGCCATCACCGGTCTGGTGGCCCTGGCCTTCGCGCTGTTGCTGGCCAGCCGCGGGGGGCGCGTTCCGGGGCCGACCCTGGCCTTGGGGGTCGTGCTGGGGCTGGGACTGCTATCCAAGCAGACCTTCGCCCTGTTCATGGGGCCACCGGCCGTGTGGCTCCTGATTGCGGCCTGGCGCGAGAAGGGCTCGTCGCGGAAGCTGGCCTTCCTCAGCGTGGTGACGCTGCTCCTGACACTGCCAGCCCTGCGGGCCGCCCTGCCGGCCCATGGCAGGGCGGCCAGTTGGTTTCCCTACCTCGTGAACCTGGGCATCTGGGGGCTGGTCGCGGCCGCCGCCTGGCGATGTCGCCGGCGGGAGGGATGGAGCTCCGGCGTCGGGGTGGCCCTGGCGGGATCCCTGGGATTCCTGGTCTGCGGGTGGTACTACTTCGCCTTCGTGGCGGACATCTTCTTCAAGGGGACCGTTTTCCTGGGTCAGGGCCTGGACGGACCGCCCTCGCTGGCGTGCTGGTTCGGCCCGATGGCGTCCGCGTGCCTCGGGGGACCGGCCTGGTTCGTCCTGGGTACCCTGGCCGGGGTGGGTGTCCGCGACCTGCGAGCGCCCACGCTGGCGGCCTGGTCGGGGCTGGGACTGAGCACGCTGTTCTTCCTGAATGCGCGGATCCCCGTCTGCCCCTACTATGTGCTGCCTGGGATCGTGCTCTTCCAGGCGGTGGCCTTCGGCTGGTTGGGTCGGGTTCGCCTGGCTCCGGTTCTGCTGGCCCCCGGGCTGCTGGTCCTGGGGGTGGTGGGGTTGGGGTCCTGGACCCAGGCCGGGCCCCGGGCCGCCCCTCCCCAGTACGTCGACGGTCTGGTGGGCGAGGGAGGCTGGGGAACGCGCCTGGTCCGGCTGCCCCCGCCAGACCTCCACACCAGCCCCGCGGGCGTGACGGCGGCCCGGATCCTGGCGGAGCTGGAGCGCCTGCCGGCGCGCGAGGACCGGGTCGGCATGGCCCTGCCGGTGCGCTGGAATCCGGTCAGCGACGCCGTCCTGCTGGAGGCCGCCGAACGGGGGCGCATCCTGGGCCGCGATTTCGTCCCCTGGGAGGGCAGGGGACCCGCGCCCGGCCCTTCGTTGGTCCTGGTCTTCGCGGCCCCGGCGGCGTCTGGGGCCCGGCCCACCTGGCTCGCCGATTACGACCTCGTGGAGGGGTGGCAGGACTCGCGATGGGGAGTCTGGTCCCTCCATCGCCGCCGGACTGGATCCCAGCCTTCCCATCAACCGGGATCATGAGGAAGAGGGCCCGCCAGGGTGGCGGGCCCTCTTCCGTCAGGAGCCTGGGACTTGATTAGCGGCTGGCGACCGGCTTGCGGGCCTTCTCGATCACCGGCTTGAGCAGGTCCGCCAGGGCCGGCCCGGACTTCTCTTCCAGTTCGTAGCGGATCCGGGTGGACGGCAGGCCGATCTCGATCACGGCGCCCAGATCGATGGGCGTGCCGATCACGACGGCCTCAGCCTTGGAGGCGGCGATGGTCTGGCGCAGTTCGTCGCACTGCTTGTCCGAGTAGCCCATGGCCGGCAGGACCGGGCCCAGGTGTGCCCACTTGTCGAAGGTGGCCTTGATCGAGCCCACGGCGAAGGGCCGCGGATCGATGATCTCGCCGGCCCCGTACTGCCGGGCGGCCAGCAGGCCGGCGCCGTAGCCCATCTCACCGTGGGTCAGGGTGGGGCCATCTTCGACGACCAGCACGCGGCGGCCGCGGATCAGGTCGGGGTTGTCGGCCGTCATCGGGGAGTTGGCCAGGATCACCGAGGCCTTCGGGTTCAGGGCCATCACGCTCTGGCGAACCTGCTCGACCAGTTCGGGCTTGGCGGTCTCGCACTTGTTGAGGATCACCACATCGGCGGCGCGGGTGTTCACTTCGCCGGGATAGTAGGCCTTCTCGTGCCCCGGGCGATGGGGGTCGGCCAGGGTGATGTACAGGTCAGGCTGGTAGAAGGGGATGTCGTTGTTCCCGCCGTCCCACAGCAGGAGGTCGGCTTCCTTCTCGACCTCGTGCATGATGGCCTCATAATCCACACCCGCGAAGACGACGTTGCCGCGCTCGATGTGGGGGGCGTATTCCTCGCGCTCCTCGATCGTGCACTTGTGCAGATCCAGGTCGGCCATGGTGGC
>CAZQPM010000279.1:0-5682 GCA_964595195.1 uncultured Burkholderiales bacterium
TGCCGCTACGCGATGTGGCTGCAGCGCCCTCCGACGGCCGTGGTCTGGCGCCGGAGCTGGCAGTACCTGTTCCGCCCCGGCTTCCTGCGCCGCAACCTGGTCGAGGGGGCGCGCCGGCTGCTGGGCGACTTCGCCCTGAACGGGTTCATCTTCCGCCGCGGCGCCCGGCGAGGCCTGGCCCACCTGCTGATCATGTGGGGCTGCCTGGTGGCGGCGGCCATCACCTTCCCCCTGGTCTTCGGCTGGATCCACTTCGAGACCCCGCCGACCGCCCTGGACCACTACACCGTGGTGGTCTTCGGCTTCCCGACCATCACGCTGCCGGTCCACTCCCTCCCGGCCTTCCTGATCTTCCATGGGCTGGTCTGGTCGGCCTTCCTGGTCCTCGGCGGAGTCGCGCTGGCCCTCCAGCGCCGACTTCGCGACCACGGGGCGGCGGCCACCCAGAGTGTCAGCGAGGACTTCCTCCCCCTGTTCCTGCTCTTCGCGGTCAGCCTGACCGGCCTGATGCTGACGGCCTCCTACACCTGGATGAAGGGCCAGGCCTACGAGTTCCTGGCCATCCTGCACGCGGTCACGGTCATCGGAACCCTCCTGTGGCTGCCTTTCGGCAAGTTCTTCCATCTCTTCCAGCGTCCGGCCCAACTCGGGGTGGCCCTGTATCGGGAGGCGGCAACCCTGGAGGAGGAGGCCCGCTGCACGCGATGTGCCCAGCCCTACGCCCCCGCGGCCCAGATCCGGGATCTGGTCGAGGTGCAGGGCCGCCTGGGCTACCGCTACGAGCTGGACGGCGGTCACTACCAGGAGGTGTGCCCGCGGTGCCGTCGCCTCCTTCCCGGCCTGGCCCAGGCCCGCCTGTGGAGGGCGGCCGGGGTCTGGGACCCCATCCCCACCCTCGATGGAGGTGTTGAACCGTGAGTCAGCCCCCCCGCGACCCCCTGGAGATCCAGGACCGATTCGGTCCCCACCTGTCCTACGCGGTGGGAGCGCGCCTGGCCACCGAGGTCGAGCCCGAACGCCTGGTGGCGACCCATTGCTGCTTCTGCGGCCAGCAGTGTGGCATCCACCTGAAGGTCCGCCGCAACCAGGTCCTGGGCTTCGAACCTCGAGAGGACTTCCCGTTCAACCGCGGGATGCTGTGTCCGAAGGGCGTGAAGCGCTACCTGCAGGGCGCCCATCCCGACCGGATCCAGACCGCTCTGTACCGGGACGCCTCGGCTCCGGGTGGCTTCCGTCCGGTCCCCTACCCGGAAGCGGTGCACCGGGTCGCCGCGGAGATCGACCGCATCCAGTCCACCTATGGCCCCGACGCCATGGGCCTGCTGTCCGGCGCCAGCCTGACCACCGAGAAGACCTACCTGATGGGTAAGTTCGCCAGGGTCTGCCTGAAGACCCGGCACATCGACTACAACGGCCGACTCTGTATGGTCAGCGCCGCGGCCGCCAACAAGAAGGCCTTCGGCATCGACCGGGCCGCCAACCCCTGGTCGGACCTGACCCGGGCCGAGGTGGTCTGGGTCAGCGGAGCCAACGTGGCCGAGTGTGCTCCGATCACCACCCACTACCTGTGGCAGGCCCGCGAGAACGGCGGGAGGATCGTGGTCGTCGACCCCCGGATGACTCCCCTGGCCCGCACCTGTGACCTCTACCTGCCTGTCAAGCCGGGGACGGATCTGGTCCTGTTCCACGGTCTGATCCACCTGATGATCCAGCACGACTGGCTGGATCACGGCTTCATCCAACAGCACACGGTGGGCTTCGAGGCCCTGGCCGAGCACGTCCGGCAGTGGACGCCGGCCCGAACGGCCGAGGTCACCGGGATCCCCGAGAAGAGGATCCACCAGGCCGCAGAGCTCTGGGGCACCGCCAGGACCAGCTTCCTGCTCCACGCCCGAGGCATCGAGCACTCCAGCCACGGCGTCCACAACTGCCTGGGGGCGATCAACCTGGTCCTGGCCACCGGGCGGATCGGTCGCCCCTACTGCGGCTACGCCACGATCACCGGCCAGGCCAACGGCCAGGGAGGGCGAGAACACGGGCAGAAGGCCGATCAGTTGCCGGGCGGCCGGGACCTGGCCAACCCCGAGCACCGGGCCCACGTGGCGGCGGTCTGGGGGGTCGACGCCCAGAGCCTCCCCCAGCCCGGGGTGGACTGCTACGAGATGATGCGCCGCATCCAGACCGGGGAGATCCGGGGCCTGCTCTCGATCTGCTTCAACCCGAAGGTCTCGCTACCCGACTCGGACTTCGTGGCCCGGATGCTGGACAAGTTGGAGTTCTTTGCCGCCATCGACTTCTTCGTCAGCGAGACGGCCCAGCACGCCGACGTGGTCCTGCCGGGCTCCCTGCACGAGGAGGATGAGGGCACGGTCACCCAGGTCGAGGGACGCGTCATCAAGATCAACCAGGCCCTGGACCCGCCAGGAGAGGCCCGCCAGGACTGGCGGATCCTCCAGGACCTGGCCCAGGCCCTGGGACGCCCCCACGGGATGACCTTCCAGAGCCCCCGGGAGATCTTCGAGGAGCTGCGCCGGGCCAGCGCCGGGGGGGTCGCCGACTACTCGGGGATCACCTACGAGAAGATCGAGGCGCAGAACGGGGTCTTCTGGCCGTGCCCGTCCGAGGACCATCCCGGCACCCCCCGCCTCTTCGAGGCAGGATCCTGGAACCCGGTAGCCCGGGGAACCGGGCCCTTCTACTTCCCTGATGGCAAGGCGCGCTTCCACGAGGCCGCCTGGACGCCGCCCGCCGAGGAGGTGGACCGGGACTACCCCCTGATGCTGACGACCGGCCGGGTGATCAGCCACTTCCTCTCGGGCACCCAGACCCGCCGCATCGGCCCTCTGGTTGACCAGTACCCCGAGCCCCGCCTGGAGATGCACCCCCGACTGGCCGAACGCCTGGGGGTCCAGGATGGCCGGTGGGTCACCGTCGAATCCCGCCGGGGTGCGACCACGGTCCGAGCCCAGGTGGTCACCACGATCCGGCCGGACACGGTCTTCGTCCCCTACCACTGGGGTGGCCGCAGGAGCATCAACCGGGTGACCATCGCCGCCCAGGACCCGATCTCCAGGATCCCCGAATTCAAGGTCTGCGCGGTCCGGGTGCGGGCTGCGACCGACGACGAGTGCCAGCAGGCCGAGGCCGAGACGCGCTCCAGCCTGCAGGTGGCGGCCGCCCGGGAGGCCGGGGAGACCGCCCTGGGAAGCGGCCGACCGGGCAGCGGGGTGCTCTAGGCATGGCCGTCCCCGAGCGTTTCGGCTTCTACCTCGATCCCCACCGCTGCATCGGTTGCCGCTCGTGCGTGCAGGCCTGCAGCGAGTGCGACACCCACAAGGGCCACGCAATGATCCACCTGGAGGACGTGGACCGGGCCCAGACCGTCCAGACCGTCCCGGTGATCTGCATGCACTGCGACTCTCCGACCTGCGCCGAGGTCTGCCCGGCCGACGCCATCAAGCGGACCTCGGACGGCGTCGTCCAATCCGCCCGCAAGCCCCGCTGCATCGCCTGCTCGAACTGCGTCCTGGCCTGCCCCTTCGGTGTTCCCAGGATGAACTCCAGCCTCAGCCTGATGATGAAGTGCGACATGTGCTACGACCGCAGCCAGGCCGGCAGGAAGCCCATGTGTGCCGCCGTCTGTCCCAGCGGCGCCCTCTTCTTCGGAACCCGGGAAGAGGTGGACGAGCAGCGTCCCCGCTCGCGCCCCCTGGACCGCTTCGAGTTCGGCGCCCAGACCTTGACGACCCGGGTGAAGCTGATGGTCCCCCGGGAAGCGCCCGTCGCCCGCCTGGACGTCACCAGTGCCCTGGAGGCCCTCGAGGTGGAGGATCCCTTCGGCGACATCTCCTTGGAGGGCCTCTTCCAGGAGGCCTGAGATTCCAGTTCCGCGACAAGGAGCAGGCAGATGCAGGACAAGTCCTCCAGAGGGTCCCCGGGAGGGCCCTCACCGGCCCCCGGGCCCTTCCCATCGGAGTCCCCGACACCTCAGCCCCCCCGGGTCTTCTTCCCGGACGGGCAACCCTCCGAGGGTCAGCCCCCCTGGCGCAGGACCTTCCCGGTCGACGTGCCCCGAGACCGCGCCGTCTCGCGTCGGGACTTCACCCGGCTCATGGTCCTGACAGGCCTGGCCTGCACGGTGGGCCAGTTCGGGGTCGGCCTGGCCTCCCTCAAGCCCGCCCCCGAAGCGCCTGCGCCCCGGGCCCTCACCCGGGTGGACGGGCTGCCCGTCGGCGGGACCCTCCGCTTCGCCTACCCCGGCGAACAGGACCCCAACCTCCTGATGCACCTGGCCCCCGGTATCTTCGTGGCCTACGGCCAGCGCTGCACCCACCTGGAGTGCCCCGTCGTTCCCCGACCCGACCTGGGACGCCTGGAATGTCCGTGCCACCAGGGGTGGTTCGACATGGCGGAGGGCCGCCCCCAGGCCGGCCCTCCGCGTCGTCCCCTCCCCCGGGTCCTGCTGGAGATCCGGGACGGCGTGGTCTACGCCACCGGAGTCCAGGAGCGTCCGATATGAATCCCCACCAGGACTCCCATACCGAGGAGCAGCGGGACGTGCTCGACCAGGGCGTCCTGCTGCTGGTCGGCCTGGTCCTGACGCTCCAACTGTGGCTCCTGACCGGGACGATGGCCGCTCTTCTCGGGGGTGACCTGTCGGGCGCCTGGCCCGCGGCGCTGGCCAGCCTGGCCTGCCAGGCGTTGAACTGGGGCCTGTGGCGCTGGGCCAGCCCTCCGGAGCGGCGATGAGCGACCGACCCACGGGCAATCCCCTGCAACTGGTCCTGGGGACAGGCGCCTTCGCCCTGTGCTTTGCCGTCTTCGGCTCGGTCAGCGCGATGATGCCCACGATCCGCCAGACGATGCAGCTCAGCCCGATGCAGGTCAGCGTGGCCCTGGCCACACCGGTCCTGCTGGGCAGCCTGGGCCGCATCCCCCTGGGCCTGCTGACGGACCGCCTGGGGGGGCGGCTGGTCTTCAGCCTGACGATGGCGGTCTCGGCCCTGGCCGCCTTCCTGATCGCCCTGGCCACCGGCTACGGACAGTTCCTGGTCGGCGCCTTCTTCCTGGGAATCTCCCTGGCCAGCTTCTCCGTGGGGGTCCCCTTCGTCAGCCGCTGGTACCCACCCGAACGCCAGGGAGCCGCCCTGGGCCTCTACGGAGCAGGGAATGCGGGCCAGTCCCTGGCGGCCTTCGGGGCCCCCCTCCTGGCGGGTTGCTGCGGCTACGTCTGGGGCTTCTGGAGCTTCGGGCTGGTCCTGACCCTGTGGCTGGCCCTCTTCCTGGTGGCCGCGCGGGATGCCCCGGCCGGCCCTGCAGGCACCCTCGCCGGGTCCCTGCGCCCCCTGCGCGAGCCCCTGGCCTGGCTGCTCAGCCTCTTCTACTTCCTGACCTTCGGCGGCTTCGTGGCGATGAGCATCTACCTGCCCACCTTCCTGACGGAACTGTTCCGCCTGACGCCGACGGACGCCGGGATGCGGACGGCGGGGTTCGTCGTGCTGGCCACCCTGATGCGTCCCGCGGGGGGGATCCTGGCCGACCGGTTCGGCGGCCAGCGGGTCCTCCTGGCCGCCCTGCCGGTGGCCGTGCTGATGGCCCTACTCCTGGCGGTGCCCTCCATGGCCCCCTTCACGATGGGCGCCCTGGGACTGGCGGCCGCCTTCGGGCTGGGAAACGGCGCGG
>CAZQPM010000280.1:0-5669 GCA_964595195.1 uncultured Burkholderiales bacterium
AATCCACTGCGGCCGTGGGTGGACATCACGATCAGGTCGAAACCCTGGCTCTGGGCCAGTTCCAGGATCTCGCGGGCCGCCTCACCGCTGGCCTGGGCTGTCTCCAGGGGGACCCCGGAATCGGCGAAGCGGGCCTTCGTGGCCTCGAGGTATTCCCGGGTGGTCTCCAGGATGCTCTCCTCGATCTCGGCGTAGGTGGCCGGAGAGACCGGGACGGGGCTGACCATCAGGTGTTCGGGCAGGACCGAGGTCCGGAACAGGACCACCGTGGCCTCGAAGCGTCGGGCGACCTCCAGGGCGGGCGGAATCGCACCCTCTGATAGGACGGAGCCATCCAGGGGAACCAGGATCTTGTGGAACATGGCGGGCCTCCTCTGCAGCGGTTCGATGCCAGGCACAAGGGACTCCTTCGAGGCCGCCCCGCATTACCTGCTTGTCTCCCCCGGCGCCGAGACGGATCGGGGCCGGACCTGGGCTCGGGGTAGGCCATCGGCTCCCGGCGTCGAAGGCCGCGGACCCATGACCAGAGTCGCCCGCCTTGCCCTGCTGCTGCTCATCCTGCTCGTCCTGCCCGTCCGCGCTGAGGAACCGTTCCTCCGGGTTCGGGGCAGCACCTGGCCCGGGGGGGCGCTCTTCGTCTCGGTCGAGTCGGACCGCTTCTCGGGCGGCACGTGGCACTGGGCCGGCCGATCCGGTGATCTCAGCCCCGCCCCCTATGGTCTGAGGACCGGTCTGGCCGTCCCCCTGGACGCCTCGGTGGGCGGCACGGCGACCCTGCGCCTGGAACTGCGTGACCGGGAAGGGCAGATCGTCCAGGTCCGGCGCCCGATCCGCATCGACCCCAAGTGGAGGCCGGTGCAGTACCTCAGCATGAGCGCCTCCAACGAGGCCAGATACAGCGATCCCCAGGCGGACCGGGAGGAGGTCCTGGTCCTCCAGGCCCTTCGGGATCTGCAACCGGGGCCCCGTTGGCAGGGAGACTTCCGGGAGCCCTCCGAGGCCCCGCGGTCGTCGCCCTACGGGGTGCGGCGCATCCGCAACGGGCGCACGGTGGGGTTTCACCGGGGCCTGGACTACGCCGACTGGACCGGGGCCCCGGTGGTGGCGCCTGCTGGCGGCGTCGTCACGCTGGTCGGCCCGGACTTCGTCCTGTTGGGCAACTGCGTCGTGGTCAACCACGGCGAGGGGTTGACCAGCATCTACATGCACCTGTCCGGGATCGATGTCCGCGAGGGGCAGCAGGTCCGGGCCGGGCAGTCGATCGGACGGGTGGGCAACACGGGGGCGTCCACCGGCCCCCATCTGCATTATGGCACCTACTTCCACGGTGAGCCGGTGGATCCTGACCTCTTGCGTTCCCTGCCCTCCCCGTGGGCGCCGGAGACGCGTTAGGGGTGGGCCGGGCTGCCGGGTCGGGCGCGGGTTCCCCCCGGCTGGCGACCGATCCGGATCATGCCGGGGCCGATCGCGCGGTCCCCGCGGACGGAGACCAGGACCTGCCCTTCTGGCCCCTGCCCACCCTGCTTCTGGCCTTGGTGCTGCTTCTGGTCGGTATGCCCCACGCGGCCCCGGCCGGATCGGCGGCTGCACAGGACCAGCCCGAGGCGCCCGCGGGGCGCCCCCGGCTGGTCCTGATGGGCGTCAACTCCCAGGGCTTCGAGGAATACCTGAACCAGACGGATGCGACGACCCTGGTCCGGATTCCGGCCGGAGCCTTCACCATGGGAACGGACGACTCCCGGGCTCGTTCGGATGAGAAGCCGGCGCATCGGGTCTGGGTCGGGGAATACCTGATCGGCAAGCAGGAGGTGACCAACCGGCAGTTCAAGCGCTTCCTTTCGGCCACGGGTGGCTGGTCACCCCGAGAGAATCGCGAGGCATTCGAGCGCGCTGGCGACGGCGCCCCGGTGGTCCACCTGGACTGGTTCGGCGTCCGGGCCTACTGCCGGTGGGCCGGTCTGCGCCTGCCCTCCGAGGCGGAGTGGGAGAAGGCCGCCCGGGGCGACGACGCGAGGCGTTATCCCTGGGGGCCCACCTGGGCCGAGGGTCGGGCCTGGTCGGCCCGGGACGGTGGCGCAGGGCCCCTCTCGGTCGGGTCCCGACCCCTGGGGGCCTCTCCCTACGGATGCCTGGACATGTCCGGAAACGTGTGGGAGTGGTGCCTCGGCTGGCACGACCGGTATTCCGGGGCAGGCGGGGCGTCCGCGGCCGGGTCTGCCGCTTGCAGGGTGGTTCGAGGCGGAAGCTGGTCCAGCGAGCCCGCAGAACTGCGGACCACCGTGCGCGTTCCCGTTCGCCCGGGCGTCCTGGATCACTACGGGAACCTGGGCTTCCGGGTGGCCCTGACCTGGCCGATCGGGGCCCGGCAGCCGCGTCCCCTTCCGGCCGGGGCCGAAGGCCCGGGGGGCCGACCGTGAAGCGGGTCGGTGAAGCTCGTGGAGACGCCGCGCTCGTCCCCGCCCCGCCCAGGCCCCGACACCTCCCGTCGGGCGAGGTGGTCCGGGTCGTGGTCGCGGTGGCGCTGATGATGCTGGCCTTCGTCGCCGCGCAGGCCTGGTGGGAAGGGCGCACGGAGGCCGTCTTCCCGGACCATCACTCGGCCGATGGCAACGATGGGTTGCGCTCGGCCTTGGAATACCATGATTCCTTCACGACCGGAATGGCCCTGACGACCGGAAGGTCCCTGTGCAATCCCGTGGCCGGCGCCGCGATGGCCCTGGCGGGGCCCGAGATCGCCGTGGCCCGACTGTCCCAGGTCCCGTTCATCCTGGGGGTCATTGGGGTCATGGCTGGGATCGGCTGGCACCTGGCGGGCCGGAGGGGCGCCGTTCTGCTGGCCCTGGGAGCGACCACGGCTCCCTGGGCCTTCATGTTCGTGCGCTACTACACCCGCGTGCCCCTCTCGATGTTGGCCGTGGCCGCGACCCTGCTGCTGGTGCTGACCTCCCGGAAGCTCACCCGGCCCTGGAGTTGCGTGGGCCTGGGTCTGGCCCTGGGCCTGGGTTGGCTGGCAGACCTCATCTTCCCCCTGCTGCTGGCTCCGACGGTGCTCCTGGCGGGGGGCAGCGGGCTGTGGCGGAGTCGCCGGTCCCGGTTCTCGGTCCTGGTCCTGGCCGGTGCCCTGACCCTCCTGGCGGTCCTGTTGGCCGACCTCTCCACGGGCCCGGCCCGGCGCTTCCCGATTCCCGACCGCATCCTGCCTGCCGTGGTGATGGACCTCTGGGTCGCCCCCTTGCTGCTCTCGCTGTGGGCCGCCCGGAACCGGCCCTGGACCCCGGGGACGGGGCTGGCCGTCAGCGTCTCGCTGGCTGGCCTGGTGGCCTCGCCCTTCTTCCTGTACTACCGGGAACTGCGGATCATGGAGCTGCTGACGGCCCTGGTCGAGCAGAACTCCCCAGTCCTGGCTGGCTTCTGGACGCTGGAGGCCTCGCTGAGGCAGTACCTGTGCTGGATGCACGGCTTCTACTGGGGTGGCTACCTGTGGCTGCTGCCCGGAACCCTGCTGCTGGCCTGGAACCGGTCCACCCGAGCGGCGGCGGTCACCGTGGGCTGCGGTCTGGTGGCGACCCTGGTCCTGCTGGCCTGGTTGCTGCCCCCCGTCTACGCCCGCTATCTGGCCCCCTTCCTGCCCATGGCCCTGGTCCCGGGATTCCTCTGGGCGGCCCGCTGGCGTGCCACCTTCGTAGGAGCCCTGGTCTTCATGCTGGCGGTGGGCCCCGTGCAGATCATGGGGAACATGGTGGGGAACATGGTGGGGAACATGGTGGGGAACATGGGGATCGGGACCGCTTTGGGACGGACCCGTCTGCTCTACGACCACCCCTGGTACCACGAACGCCTTCCCCGTCCGGACTGGCGCATCCCCACCGTCCGTGACCCGATGCCGGCCCCCTCGGTCTTCCGTCGGATTCCCCCGGGGGCCAGGATCGGGTTGGTCCTGGTCGGGGCCGAGGATACGCAGATGTTCTATCAGGCCTACCTGGAACACCATTTCCAGGTGGTCCGCCTGCTGCCCGCCCCCCGCCTGGAGTTGGGTGACCTCTGCTTCCTGGTGGTGATCGCGCCCCGGAACTGGAGCCTCGGGGACGATCCCCGGCTGCGCCGGGTGCATGGCTCCTCCGAGGCGGTCGAGCCGCACCCCTCCTTCCCCGAGAGCATGGTCTATCCGCGGCTCTACGTGCGCGAGGGCGGGAGTCGTTCCGGCGAGCCCGGGGCCGGGTCGGTTGCCCCCGCCCGCGGGGTGGGGGCGGGTTGGCTCTCCACCAGGCGTTTCAGTCGGGGATCCCGGCCGCCGCGTTGCAGGAAGGTGCGGTAGGCCTCCAGGGCCTCCGCGTCGCGGCCGGCAGCCAGCAGGGCGTGTCCCAGGTTCCTCCACAGCACGGGGCGCGTCGGTTCGGCCTCCAGGGCCCGGCGGTACCAGGCGACGGCCTGGGGATGGTCCTCGGTGCTGAAGGCCAGGTGCCCGCGGCGCACGAGGCCCTCCAGGGTGTCCGGTGCCGGCAGTCGCCGCCGATACTGGTATCGGGTCCAGGAAAGTCGCGGCGACCTCCAGTCGGTCGGCGGCCGCAGGGGCGTTTCCGGCGGTGGCGGCAGCACCCGGTCCTCGTTCAGCAGGTCCACCCGTTCCAGGTCAGCCGGGTCCGGTGGGGGAGGAGGGGCTCCGGCCGGCGGCAGGAGCTCCTCCCGCTCCAGGCAGGCCAGGAGCAGGTCGGCGAAGGTCTGGTTCCCCGGAGGCACCAGGTGACAGTTGTCGTAGAACCAGCGCCCGTCCACCAGGCCCGTCGGACTCTGGCGGCGCAACGCTTCCTGGCCATCCAGGACGGGGACTTTCGAGGCCGAGGCCACCTCGCGGATCAGCCGGCTGAAGGAGGGCAGGCAGCGCTTGGGCTGCGGGTCCGACTCCAAGGCCTGTTGCAGGTGGGTCAGGGCCTCGGCCCCGCGGCCCCGGCCGACGAGATCCATCCCCTCGGCGTATTCCTGCCCGGCCCTGCCCGACGGGGACCCGGGGGGCCAGGTCTCGTCGCAGGGGTCGAGGACCAGGACCAGGGGCACGCCCGCCTGCCGGCATCGGGCCACCATCTCCTCCAGGGCTCCCCGCAGGACGGGGCGGACCAGGGCGGCGTGGGCCGGGCCCAGACAGGCGTCGGGTTGCTGGTCGGGTGGCAGGACCGGCCCTCCTGGCGTCCTCAACCCGGCGGCCAGGAGGCGGTAGAGGGCAAAACGCTCCAGGCCCCGGCGCACCCCTTCCACCTCCGGGCTCCAGGAGGGGTTCGCCCGGGCATACAGTTGCACGCGCAGCATCTCGTTGTTCCCCAGGGCGCAGACCACCAGACCCGGGTGCAGGTCCCGCAGGCCGGTCTGGAGGAGCCGCAGGCAGTCCAGCAGGTCGAGGGCGGCGAAGGCGGCGTTGACCACCTCGACCGGGCGGCCGGAGTCGTCCAGTCGGCTCTGCAGGATTCCCGGATAGGAGCGGAAGCGCGTCACCCCGTAGCCGTAGGCCGACGAGCCGCCCAGGACCAGGATGCGCAGGGTCGAGCCCTCCGGATTCCGGACGACGGGCTGGCCCGAGCGGGTGAAGTCGACCCCGGGCCAGGGGCGCCGGGGCGA
Organism: uncultured Burkholderiales bacterium; assembly: GCA_964595195.1. Classification (GTDB taxonomy): domain Bacteria; phylum Vulcanimicrobiota; class Xenobia; order Xenobiales; family Xenobiaceae; genus CAZQPM01. Next base: position 5,608 of record CAZQPM010000280.1, read on the forward strand.
ATCGGCGTGCGGCATGCCCTGGCGCATGGGCAGGGGGAGGGGATCCGCCGGAGCCACGTGGG
>CAZQPM010000281.1:0-5603 GCA_964595195.1 uncultured Burkholderiales bacterium
TCGGAAACGGCGGCGAGCCGTCGGGGGTCCGGTCCTCGTGTTACGGAAATTTGAACCTTTCGGGTTCCAGGCGCAGCCGGCCCTCGTCTTGCAGGGGAACCGGGAGGACCCCGCGCGGTGCGCCCGAACGGGTTTTGGCTGAAGACAGGATCGGGGGCGACGTTGAACCTCTTCTGGCCTTCCGATCCGGGCCCCGAGGAACCTCAAGGCGCCGGACCGTCGGGCCTCGAGACCCTCCGGGGGCAGCCCGTCCGTCCGTCGTGGCCGGCTGATTCCTCCCGAAACCCCATAGGAGGCACCAGACCAGATGAGCATTTCGGAATCCCATATCCGTGCGGCGATCCAGAACCCCGTGGTGGACGCCCTGCTCAACCGGCGCTCGTGCCGACACTTTCAACCCAGGCCCCTGACCCGGGATCAGTTGTCCACGATCGTCTCGTGCGGCCAGCACGCCGCCTCGGCCAAGGCCCAGGAGCCATGGCACATCACGGTCATCCAGGACCAGGCCCTGATCGATGAGGTGGCCGAGGCCACCCGCCTGGGGATGTGCGAATCCGGGCTGGAAGACGTGATGAGCTTCGGTCAGAACCCGGACTTCCACTGCTTCTACCACGCCCCCGCCCTGGTCATCGTGTCCGGAGACGCAAGCCGGTATGCGGACGTCGACTGTGCCAACGTCGTCCAGAACATGTGCGTGGCTGCCCATTCGCTGGACATCGGCTCGTGCTACAACGGGTTCTTCCGGTTCGCGTTCAAGTCTTCGCGGGGGAGCGAACTGCAGCAGCGCCTGAGGATCCCCCAGGGTTTCGAACCCCTCCTGTCGGTGGCCCTGGGATACCCCGATGGCCTGGTGCGGGGATACGGGCAGAGGACGGACGAGAAGGTCACCTGGCTGGTCTGAGTCCGGGCCTTTGCGGGCGGCCTCGGTCCGGGCCCTGGCGCCTGCGCCGTCGCCAGCATGCCGGTCTTTCAGAGGGGCTCAGGATCCCTGCCGTCGGGGCAGGCGGATGCCACCGATGTCCACGTGTGTCTCTCCCTTCCCGCAGGACGGGGCCGCAGCTCAAGGGCCATCCAGCCTGACCCGGCCCCCACCCACCTTGAGCCCCGCGCCACCATGATCTGCAGGCATTGCCTCGACATCATGGTGGCGCCACGCCAGCGCAACCGGCCAGGGCTCGAACCAGGGCTTCGGGGTCCTCCACACTGACCATCAACTGGCGCAGGCGAACCGGGAAGCCCAGGACCCGGGCGCGCTGCTCGGGGCGCAGCTCCAGGACGGTAATGCCCCGGTGCGAGCCATTGACCAGCCAGCGTCCAGCCATTCCGTGGACGCCGATGGACAGCACCCAGGTGCCCAGGGGGCGGACCGACGCCACGCAAGCGCGGGGAAAGCTGGCCGCGAAGCCGAAGCTCATCCGGACTCGGACCCGAGCTTCGTCGACCTCCAGGAAGGCCTGGGAAGGCGGCATGAACAGGGCCCGGAACAGCAGGGCCCAGGGCGGGTCGAAGCGGATCGGGAACCTGTGCATCGGGAAGAACCTCCAGTCAACCGGACCCCCAGGGTCAAGATCCCCGTTCAGACGGGCCTGCGGATGGGTCCCAAAGCCATCGGGTGCCTTCGCCGCCCGCGTGTTCGGGCCTGTGGATCCTCAGGACACGTTAGAAGGCCCGAGAACTGGCCCCACCCTGTCGGGCGCCTCGGCACCGCGGTCGGCAGCCCTCCGACCCCCGGCCCCACGGTGCACCGGGGACTGTGGGGAAGGGCCGAGGGCCCCGTGGCAAGCCGCGGGGCCCTCGGTTGATAACCTGAGCCGGACGGGTCGGGCCTTGAACGGCCCGATTCATTCTAGTCGCTGATCGGGATGCTGCGGGGCTTGACGGATTCGGCCTTGGGCAGGACCAGGGTCAGCACGCCGTCCCTGAAGGTCGCCCTGGCCTTGTCGGCGTCGATGGGCACGGTCAGGTTCACCGTGCGGCTGACCTCGCCGCTCCAACGCTCGCGCACCAGGTAGCGGATGCCCTCCTCGGGGGGCGCCTGCTCGTTCAGGACCGCCTTGATCGTCAGGGTATCCTTCTGGAACTGGATGTCCACCTTGTCGCGGCTGCAACCGGGCAGGGAGGCGACCAGCACCAGGTTTTCGGCGGCCTCCTGGATGTCCAGGGGCAGGTTCCGGCGCTCGACGGCAGGGGGTCCAGGGCGCACGTAGCTATCTTCCAGCAGACGTCCAAAGGCCTCGCGCAGGGTCATCGCATCGCGCAGGGGTTCGAACACGTCCATCTTCGTGACCTCCTCGTGGGGACCTCGGGTCCCGTCTCTCGCCCCGAGGATACAAGCAGGAGTGTTAGATGCCGGCATGAGAATTGTCAGAGTTGCGTTAACCTGAGCGGAGGACGATACGTGCCGGAAGATTCTCGCGACCTCAGTCTCCACCTGGACGCGGACGCGGTGTCGGCCCCGGACCTGCAGGACTTCCTCCAGCAGGTCCTGGAGGCCGCCGGGGGGCAGGCCGGGATCCTGACCACCTGGGAGGAAGGGCAGCCCCAGACCCACCGCACCTCGCAGTTCGGCTTCCAGCCCGAGATCGGCCGGGCGCTGGCCCGTCTGGTCGAGGAGGCCGCCCCCGGGGTGGCCGCCGAGTCCGGCGAGTCGGTCTCGAACCTGCAGCGCCGCTTCGCCGCCGAGAGCCTCCGGGCCGGCCTGGGCCCCCTGCACGCGGTGGCCATGCCCTTGCGGATCCACGGTCGATCGGTCGGCCTGTTCTGCATGCTCCACCCGACGGACGCTCCCGGGTTCCTGCGCGATTCGCCCCAGATGTACAACCTGGTCATCGACCGCCTGGAGATCGTGGTCCAGAACGCCCGCCTGCTGCAGCACCTGCTGCGCGAGCGCCTGTGGCTGGAGGCCCTGGTGACCCAGTCCTCGGACGGCGTGGCCATCCTGGACCGGGACGGCCAGGTGGTCGGGCTGAACGCAGCCATGGAGCGCCTCTCGGGCTGGAAGGTGAGCCAGGCCGTGGGACGCCCGGCCCACACCATCTTCCCACTGCAAACGTCGGCGGGGCCCGGCGTGGGCCTGGCCCTGTACCGGCAGCGCCCCTCGGTGGCCTTCCCCATCACCGCCGAGCCCGTGGAGGCCCGGCTGGTCGACCGGGACGGGCAGCCGGTCGACGTCGAGGTCAGTGGGGTCACGGTCCGGGACGAGGCGGGCCAGCCGGCGGGTTGGGTCATGACGGTGCGCGACACCCGGCGCCGCAAGGAGACCGAGCGCCTGGGGCGCATCTTCCTGTCGGCCATGTCGCACGAGCTGCAGACTCCCATCGCCGTGATCAAGGGCTTCGCGGGCCTGCTGAGCGACCCCGCGGTGCAGTTGGGTCCCGAACAGGCCCGCGACAAGGCCGCGGTGATCCTGGATGAGGCCGAACGCCTGCAACAGATGATCCGTCAGATGTTGGAGGCCACCTCGATCCAGGCCGGAGGTATCCGCGTCCACCTCGAGCCGGTCGACCTGGAGGAACTGGTCGGGCGCACCCTGCGCCGCCTGGAGGCCCTGGCCCGCGGGCGCTCCGTGGTCCTGGAGGCGCGGATCCCGGCGGATCTGCCCCCGGCTCGGGCCGACGCGGCGCGGATCGAGCAGGTCCTGACCAACCTGGTGGAAAACGCGATCAAGCACGGGGCCGGCGGGCACGTCCTGGTCCAGGCCCAGGCCGCCGACCGGGAACTGCGCCTGCGGGTGACCGACCGGGGGTCGGGAATCTCCCCCGAGGACCGGCAGCGGATCTTCGGGATCTTCGAGAGGGGGGCCGAGACCCGGGCCCGAGGCAGCGGCCTGGGCCTGTTCATCGCCAAGGCCCTGGTCGAGGCCCACGGGGGGCGGATCGGGGTCGAAGCCGGACCCGAGGGGGGAGCCTGCTTCTACTTCACCTTGCCGAGGGAGATGGGATGAGCCTGGACGACTTCAAGGGGCGCCGCATCGTGGTGGTCGAGGACGAGCCCCACATCCTGGACCTGATCCGGACCACCCTGGAGAACGCCGGCTTCGTGGTGTCCGGAGCCACCACCGGCCTGGAGGGCCTGGAGCGCATCCGCCAGGAGCTGCCCGACCTGGCGCTCCTGGATGTCAACCTTCCGGACCTGTCTGGTTTCGAGGTCCTGCGCCAGGTCCGCCAGGCCCAGGGCGTCCCCTGCATCATGCTGACGGTACAGGACGACGAGGACGCCCGTGTGCGCGGTCTGGAACTGGGGGCCGACGACTACATCGGCAAGCCCTTCGGACACCGCGAACTGGTCAGTCGGATCAAGGCCGTCCTGCGTCGGGCCGAGGCCCCCGCGCCCCTGGCCCGGCACCGCGTCCAGGTGGACGAGCGCCTGGTGGTGGACTTCGACCGCCGTCTGGCCGAGGTCGAGGGGGATCCGGTACACCTGCGCCCCACCGAGTATCGCCTGCTGCACCACTTCATGAACCACCCGGGCAAGCTGCTCTCCCACGAGAACCTGCTGTCCCGGGTCTGGGGCAGCGAGTATCGGGACGACACCCAGTTGCTGCGCCTCTACGTCAACTACCTGCGCAAGAAGCTCGAGCCCGATCCCGCCCGCCCTCGCTATATCTTCAACGAGCGTGGCCTGGGTTATCGCTTCGTGGACTTCCAGCGCGAGGAGGGCGCCTGAGCCCCCGTGTCAGCCCTTCCGGGGTGCGGCGCAGGCCCCTCGCCGTACCCGGAGGGCAGGCGCTCAGCGCCCGGTTCCCAGGCGGCGCAGCACCAGGCCCCACACCAGGCCCAGGCGTCCGGCCAGTTCCAGTCCGTAGTCCAGCCCCTGGAAGCGGGCCCGGCGCTTGAGGAGGGCCCCCACGAGGCCCCGGACCTGGGAGCCCAGCACGCGGTCCTCCCAGCGCCGGGACCCGGCGGGCAGGCGTCCATCCAGCAGCGCCTCGGTGCGGGTGTAGTCGAATTGCCGGCGCAGCAGGATCCGGCGCCGCAGGCGCTCGGCCCCGATCACGTGGTAGTTCACCGCCTCCCGGCAGAAGCGCAGGGGAACGCCGGCATCCCGCAGGCGACCGCTCCACTCGATGTCCTCCGAGTAGCCCAGGCGCCGGCCCTGGGGGCCGAGATCCTCGCGGAAGCGTCCGGCCTGCTCCACCAGGCGGCGGGGCACGAAGGAGTTGCCCCCGGCCAGTCCCGCCAGCGGGGCGCGGTCGTCCAGCCCGACCGAAGCCCCGAAGAGCTGGGCGCAGCGGGGGGTGAACCAGGGCGGCAGGGGTTGGTCGCTGCGGATCTCGATGTGCCCCTGCAGGCCCTGGTGGGGGTCCTCCTGCAGGCGGGCCACGGCGGCCGCCAGCCAGCGCGGGTGGAACTCCATGTCGTCGTCGGTGAAGGCCACCAGATCCACGTCCAGGTCCTCCAGCCCGCGGTTCAGGGCGGCGCTCTTGCCAGGGCGGGGCTCGACGACCACTTCGACGGGCATGTCGGGACGATTCCAGCCCCGGGCGGCCAGGAACCCGGCCACGGGACGTTGCGACCCGTTGTCTACCAGGCGCAGGCGCACCGCAAGGCCGGGGGGGAGCTCCTGGGCCTCCAGGCTGGACAGGGCGCGCTGCAGGTCGGAAT
>CAZQPM010000282.1:0-5600 GCA_964595195.1 uncultured Burkholderiales bacterium
CACCGCGGCGAAGCCACCGACGCCGCTCGGGCCTTGGAGGCGGCCTTCCAGGGGCACCTCGAGGCCCTGGCCCTGGTGGGCGAGGCCCTGGCCCTGCCCGAGCGCCAACGGCTGGAGACGGCCGCCCGAAGCCTGACCTCCACGGCCCAGGAGGTGGACCAGGCCCTGCGGACCTTCGACTGGACCTTCATGACCTCGGGAGACACCCCCTATCCGCTGCTGAACCTGCTGCGCCGCCTGCGCAACGTCCTGGCCCAGGCGCCTGCCGCCGAGGGGCAGAGGGCGGTGGCCTGGTGTCTGCCCATCCTGAAGCATGCGGCCGCGACCACGCGCCCGGATCCCCGCCTCGCCCCGCTGGCCGGAACCTTCGAGGACGCCGTGGCCGCCCTGGAGGCCGGGGGCCCCGAGATGCTCCCCGAAATGGTCCAGGCCTGTACCAACCTGGAGAACGCGCTGATCAACGAACCGATCCCCCCCACTCCACCCTCCTCCTGGCTCGAGGCCCTGCTGCTCGCGGGACGAGCCTATGACCAGGGCGAGTTGCCCCTGGAGATGGTGACCGAGGCCCTGGAAGCCCTGGAAGAGCGCCTCCTGGTGGCTTGGCGGGAATTCGAGAACGCCAGCGACGAGGTCGGTCCGACCCAGGAGATCGACCAGACCCGGCAGCTCTTCACCCGATTCCATGAAGTCCTGGAAGCCCTCCGAGCCGCCCTGGAGACCGACGCCGAACTGGAGGAGCACCTGGCCACCCTGGAGCAACTGGCCCGGGATCTGCGCGAGTCCCAGCGCTTCTTCGATGAGCAGGAGTCCCGGGCGGGGCAGGTTCCGTGTCCACGGTGCGGGCAGCTCAATCAAGCCGACGCCAGGGTGTGTTCGGGCTGCTCGGCCCAGATGCCCCGGATCGGCCTGGGCCCCATCCCTACGGAACTGCCGGAGAACCAGAACCTGCACTCGCAGAACATGTTCGAGATCGCCCAGGCCGCCGAGAAGGCGGCCACGGGCGAGATCTCTGCCGAGCAGTTCACCGCCTACCTGCGCTGGGGTTTCGACCTGGCCCGGCGTGGCCGGGAAGCCCTGGACGCCCTGTCGCCGGAGGACCTGCAGGACGACCAGGCCCGCTCGCTGGCCGAACGCACCCGTGAAGCCATCAACGAGATCCAGATGGGCCTGGAGGAGCTGAACTCCTGGGTCACCAGCGGCAGCCAGGACTACTACCGAGCCGGCACGCGCCGCATCCTGCGCGGAGGCCAGAAACTGGTCTCGGTGCGCAACGCCGCCGACTAGCAGCCCTGACCGCAGGGACCCCATCGTGGTATAGTTCCCCCGTGCACAACCAGCGGAAGGGCGAGGTCCTGGCGGGCCGCCTGCGCATCCTCGAACCTCTGGGACAGGGTGCCATGAGCGCTGTCTTCCTGGTTGAGGACATGGACCTGCCGGGTGCGCTCTGGGCCGTCAAGGAGTTCCGGGAAGGCTCGGTCCCCGAGAATGAGCGGGAGATGACCAGGAACCTCTTCCAGCGCGAAGGGGAGATCCAGGCCTCGCTGAGCCATCCCGGCCTGCCCCGGGTCCTGGGTCGTTTCTCCGAGCCCGGTGGACGACACTACCTGGTCATGGAGCGCATCCCCGGCGTCCCCCTGGACAACCTGCTGGCCGGGCGGAGCCAGCCCCTGCACCCCAGGGAGGCCCTGCCGATCGCCCTGCAGGCCACCCACGTCCTGGATTACCTGCACCGTCAGGACCCGCCCATCGTCTTCCGGGATCTCAAGCCCTCGAACCTGATGGTCTCCCCGCAGGGCCGGGTTCGCTTCATCGACTTCGGGATCGCGCGCTACCACCGCCCCTCTGCAGCCAAGGACACCCAGGAACTGGGCACCCCGGGTTTCTGCGCACCGGAACAGTATCACGGACAGAGCACGCCGCTGAGCGATCTGTATTCACTGGGGGTGACGCTGCACTTCACCCTGACCCTGCAGGACCCCCAGGCCTTCCACTTCCAGTTCCCGCCGGTCTCGGTCTTCCAGTCGGTCCCTCCCCTGTTGGACGGAATCCTGGCCCGCTGCCTGCAACTTCGTCCTCAGGCTCGATACGGTTCGGCGACCGAGTTGCGCCAGGATCTACAGACAGCCCTGCGACAGGCCCCACCCAGAAAGCCCGGGTCGACCCAGGCTCTGGCGGGCCCTCTCTTCGAACTGGCCCAACACGTGGACCGCGTCCCGTTCTCGGAGCATCGGGCCCTGTGGAGGTTCTGGAAGGAATGGCTGGCGCGGACCTTCAGGCCAGGCTCGGCCCGGCCCGCCAGGCGCCCCTGAAACCGACCTCCCCGGTCACTCCTCCCCGGAGGCGGCCTCCAGTTCCAGCCCTCGGATGGCCTGGTCCCTGGCCTCGGCCTCCCGGGCCAACAACCACAAGAGACGGGCCGCGGCCAGATGCAGTGTGGAATCCTCGGGCTGCAACCTCAGGGCTTCCTGGTTGGCCTGCAGGGCCTCGCTGTAGAGGCCCTGGTCGGCAAGACTGGTCATCAACAGGACCCAGGCCGAGGCGTCGGCCACCCGACGAGCCTCCTCGAAGGCCGAACGGACCCGCTTGCTCTCGCGCTTGGGAAGCACCGTCACCTGGGCCGAGACTTCCAGCGAGGTCTCCAGATCCCTGACCCTCCACAGATAGTCACCCGGCCGGACGGACTCGGGCACGGCCAGCGCGGCGCCCCGGCAGGCCTGGGACCAGACCGGATGCCCCCGCCGCTCCAGGGTCACCAGCACCTGCTCGGTTCCGGCCCACGACAGCCAGGGGTCCAGGGCGTAGACCTGCTGTTGGGAGAGGCGCGGAGGCTCAGGGGCCGGGGCGTATTCAGGTTCCGGCTCGCCGACCACCTCTGGCGAGGGTTCCGGGACCGGGGCGACCACGATGCCAGGGGCAGGGCCGACCTCCGGTGCCTGCGGGGGAGCGGGAGCGGGAACCATGGCAGGGGGTTCGGAAGGGGCCGGGGCCAGGAGAGGAGGTGTCGCCCCCCCGGGAGGCCGGTCGCCGTCCTCCCCCGGGAACCGCTTGAGGAGGTAAGGCCGGCCGCCTCCAACCGCAGGGGGAGCGACCTCCTCGATGCCGTGGACGAAGCTGAAGGTCGCCAGGGCCAGGACCTGATCGTGCTCGGCGCTGCCCGGAACAGCCAGGGCCTGCAGCCCTCCGCCCATGCGGCGCAGATTCTGGCCGGAAGGGGCCAACATCGTCGAGGGAGCAGCCGCCGTGCGGACCCTCGCTGCCGCCTGGCCCGCCAGCAACGTCGTTCCCGAGGCCGATACCCGGACCCGGCAAGGCCCCTGCAGGTGCTCGCGATGCCCGTCCCGGAAGAAGGTCAGCGTCGCGCGGGCCCCCTGGGGCACCGAAACCTCGACCCCGGTGCCCAGGGGCATCAGGGTCCTGGCCTTGAGCCCTCCGGCCTGCACCGATCCGGAGACCTCGGTGAACATGGCCACCCGGTCTGCAGCCACGCCCACCAGGCCCGCCAGCAGGACCATGGCCAGGGTCAGCAACCACCTCTTCACGATTCCACGCTCCCTTCGCCTCGACGACGGACCTCGAAGACTTCCATCCGGGAGGTCTTCCCCTTGAAGGGCTGGACCCCTCGTGATATCCACTCCAGGTCTTCAAGTTCGCCCTGACACTCGGAGCGGGTGGCTTCGCTGACCAGGATGGGAGCCCCCAGTCGACCCGCCAGGCCCTCGATGCGAGCGGCCAGGTTGACATCATCTCCGACAGCGGCGTACTCGGTCCGAGACTCGGCCCCGACGTTGCCGACCACGACCTCGCCGGTATGGATGCCGATCTTCACCGCGTAGAACCCCGGGCGGCCCTGACTGTTCCGAGCCAGTTCCTCCAGGCGTTCGACCATCTCCACCGCGGTGCGCACGGCCCGGGCCGCGTGGTCCTGCTGGACCTCGGGGGCGCCGAAGATCACCATGATCTCGTCCCCGACGAACTGCTTGACGGTTCCCTGATAGCGGAACACGATGGCCAGCATCTCGGAGAAGTACTGATTCAGCATCCGGATGACCTCCTCCGGAGTGTGCCGCTCGCAGACCGGGGTGAAGTCGTTGATGTCCGAGAACAGGACCGTCAGGCGCCGACGGGTTCCACCCAGAGCCAGGCTGCCGGGATTGCGGGTCAGCTCGCGCATGACCGGTTCGGAGACGTAGCGCCCGAACAGGCTCCGAATCTGCCGGCGGGAGCGCTCGACGGACCAGTAGCGGATTCCGTAGCCCATGGCGAAGGCTGCGCCTCCAGCCAGGGCCACGGCCACTCCCGGGAACCACAGGTCGGCCTCCTGGACCGCCAACAGCCCTCCAGCAAAGACCAGCGGGACGCACAGAAGGGCCACCGCTCCACCGACCAGGGGGCGCAGACCCAGGGCCAGGATCAGGGCCAGGAGAGCGACGGCGGCCAACACCGCCAGGGCCGGAGCCGGAGCCACGGGCCTCAGGGAACGACCCGTCAAGAGGGTGTTCAGGGCCGCCGCGTGGATTTCCAGACCCGGAGTCAGACTGAAGGGCCCCCCACGCCAATCCCGCGGCGTTCGGTGGAGGTCCGAGGCCTCGTGGCTGCCGGGCCCCACCAGGCAGACCTTCCCGGTCAGATCGGGCAGAGGCTGGCCCGCGTTCAGGAGGGCCAGGATGCGGCTCAGGGGCAGACGGCTGAACACCGGCCCCGGGTCCTGGAAGCGAAAGGCGTTGCCCGCGTCCTCGGCCAGGACCTCGCGACCCGCCAGGAAGACCCGGTCTCCCCGGCGGACCATCTCGCCGCCCAGGGCCAGCTCGGCCAGGCGGCCGACCAGTGACCGGGTTCGCGGGGGAGACTCCGCGCTCCAGATCAGGGGAACGCGTCGGACCGTGCCGTCCGGATCGGTGTCGACGTTGAGGTAGCCCGTGTTCCTCAGGGGCTCGGCGGCGAAGTGCAGGGTATCGACCGAGCGATGCACGGACCTGGAATTCTCCGACGACGCAGGCTCATAGTACTCCCCCAGGACGACCCGCCCTCGCAAGATCTCCAGGCCCAGGGCCAGTTCCCCCTCCTCCAGGGCCTGTCGGATGGCGCCATCCTCTGGAAGGCCCTCGCGGCGGGCGTGCAGGATCAGGTCCAGTCCCACCGCGATCGCCCCGGCGTCCTGCATGGCCCGAAGGGCCCGGGCGTAGTCCCCGGTCCAGAAGACCGTCGGTTTACCCAGCAGCGGACCGACCTCGCTGTCGACCTCGACCAACACCAGGCGCGAGTCACACGGAACAGGCCGGCGCAGGCCCAACCAGGTATCCAGGAGCCTGGCCTCGGGCCCCTTCAGCAGCCCGCCGAAGTGCAGCACGGCCGCCAGTGCGGTGGCCAGAATCCAGGCTGTGGCTGCGGCCACCAAGGCTGCCCGGGGGAATCTTCCCTCCAGGCCGGGACCAAGGCGCATGGCCGCCACTTCGTGAGAGGCCCGCCCGCCTCCCGCCCCCCTGCGGCCCCAGTGCGGGGCGGCCGTTCAACATCTCGCCTGCGCCACTGGCGACAGGCCCGTACAGGCCGAGCGGCCGGTGGGCGTCACGCGCCTCCGGCCGCTGGCTCGAACCACGGGA
>CAZQPM010000283.1:0-5588 GCA_964595195.1 uncultured Burkholderiales bacterium
TCGAGGAGATGCTTGAGCGTGAGGCCCCCGACCTCGTCAGCGTGATCGCGCCGGACGGCTCCCACTACGAGCCCTACAAGCGCGTACTCCAGGCCGGCGTGAACTGCCTGATGGAGAAGCCCCTGGCGCTGGACCTGGCCTCGGCCCGGCTGTGGGGGACCGACCTGGTGGTCCGCCTGAAGCCCGGGGCGAAGGCAGTCCCGACCTCCAGGTATCGGCGCGCTCCCGCCGAGAGTGGCCGGGTCCCGTCCGGAACCGAGCGGCTGGCCCTGTTGCAGGGTGCCCGGGGCTCGCTGCGGTGGACCGCCCCGCTGGGCGCGGGCCCGAACGCCGGCCCCTGGATCGAGGGCGACCTGGCCCTGGTCGAAATCCGCGAGTCCGGAGCTCATCGCCTGGTGGCCTGGCGCCGGCACTCCGAGGTGCCGGCCTGGAGCCTGGACCTGCCCGGGGCCCTGGCCGCCGAGCCCACCCGGGTCGGGGACGGATTGCACCTGGTCGTCACCACCCGTTCGGGAGGTCGCCTGCTGCGGGTCCGCCTGCCGGACGGGCACCGCGAGTGGGAGCTGCCGGTCCCCGGACCCCCGGCCGCCGAGCCGGTGGTCGAGGCGAACCGCCTGCACCTGGTCTTCACCGAGCCGGATCCCCGGGCCCCCACCGGCGAGCCGCGCAGCCGCACCCGGCTGCTCACCGTGGATCGGGCAGCCGGGCGCCTCCTGGCCCAACCGATCATCCTGCCCGGATCGCCGGCCCAGGTGGTCGCCACCCCGCAAGGGATGTGGCTGCTGCAGAGGGAGACCTCCACCGAGCCGGACCTCGACCCCCGGGGGCGGCCGATCCTCGACCTGCGCCGGGGGCAACCCTTGCGCCGGCCGGTCGAAGGGCACCGGCTGTACACCTGGCAGACGGGTCGGGCGGTCCAGGTCGCCGGTCATCCCCGGGAAGCCCTGGTCGACCACCCCGCCCTGGAGGCTCCGGCCGAACTGGTCGACGGACTGCTTCTGTACACCACCCGCCTGCTGCCCGAACGCCTGCCGGGCCAGGTCTGGCGCCAGGATTTCCGCCACCCGGAGGAGCCCCTGGTCCTGCACGCCCTGGATCCCGGCACGGGGCGAGAGCGCTGGGCCTTGCGCGACCTCCAACTGGAACCGGGGTGGACCCGGGCCGGCGACGGCCTCTACCTGATCGCCTCGGACCGCAACCCCTGGTCGGGCCAGCCGACCAGTGCCCTGCTGTCCCTGGATCCCCAGTCCGGACGCCGGCTCTGGCGCAGCTCCGCGCTCTCCGGGCTGGCCAGCTCCCCCCAGGTCCTGCCCGCGGGGCTCTTCGTGCTGACCGACCGCGATGTGGCCGGCCTGATGGATCCGGCCAGCGGCGCCCTGCGCGCCTCGCGCAACCTGGTACCCGTGTGGAACTGGGTCAAGTGGAACAACCTGGTCGGGGTCCTGTCGCTGTCGGGCTGCATCGGCTTCTTCCTGCTCCGGGCCCGCCGCAGCGACCTGTTCATCCGGCCGATCGCCGGCCTGGCGGCACTGGACGAGGCCGTGGGCCGAGCCACCGAGATGGGCAAGCCGGTGCTGTACGTCCCGGGTCTGGCGGACGTCGACGACATCCAGACCCTGGCCTCGCTGTCGATCCTGGGACACGTTGCTCGGCGCACGGCCGAGTACGACACGCCGATCCTGGTGCCCAACTCGCGCTCGGTGGTGATGTCGATGGCCCAGGAGGTGGTGCAGGAAGCCTACACCAAGGCGGGCCGACCCGAGTCCTTCCAGCGGGATGACGTGCGCTACCTCTCGGATGAACAGTTCGGCTTCGCCGCGGGGGTCAGCGGCATGATGCTGCGCGAGCGCCCCGCCGCCAACTTCCTGATGGGCACCTTCTTCGCAGAAGCCCTGATCCTGGCGGAAACCGGCAACGCCACCGGGGCCATCCAGATCGCCGGCTCGGCCTCGGCCTCGCAGTTGCCCTTCTTCGTCGCCGCCTGCGACTACACGCTGATCGGCGAAGAACTCTACGCCGCCTCGGCCTGGCTCTCCCGGGACCCCATGCAGGTGGGCAGCCTCAAGGGCCAGGACGCCGCCAAGGCCGCCATCATGGCGGCCATCCTGGCCGGAGCGGGGCTGCTCACCCTGGGCCTGACCTGGGTCAAGGATCTGGTGCTCACCTCATGAAGCGCGAAATTCCACTCCTGATCACCTTCGTGGCCGGCCTGGTCATGATCGTGCAGTTCTATGCCACGCCCCTGGCTTGGCTGGGGGATCTGTTCAACGACTTCTACAACATCATCCTGACCTTCGCCTACGTCCTGGGGGCGGCCAGCCTGCTGGTGGTCAACGGCCACAAGATCCAGCGCCAGGCGCCGGGTTGGGGCTATAACCTGGTCCTGCTGGTCGCGTTGGTGGTCACCCTGGTCCTGGGCCTCCTGGTGCGACCCGCGGGCCACCTGCCGATCGACGAGGGGACGGCCTTCGACTGGCTTTTCAACCACGTCTTCACGCCGCTTTCGGCGGCCACCTACAGCCTGCTGGCCTTCTTCATCGCCTCGGCCTCGTTCCGGGCCTTCAAGGCCCGCTCGGTGGAGTCCACCCTGCTGCTGGTCACGGCCTTCCTGGTCATGCTCTTCCGCGTGCCCCTGGGTGAAGTGCTGTGGAACCACCTGCCCGTCCTGGGCCGCTACGACATCGGGATGATCGTCGAGGAGTGGGTCATGGGAGGCTTCAACGCAGCCGGGCAGCGGGCCATCATGCTGGGCGCCTCGGTCGGCTTGATCTCGGTGTCGCTGAAGATCCTGCTGGGGATCGAGCGCTCCTACCTGGGAGGTGCCGACTGATGCTCAGGCCTCTGGCCGACCTGGACCGGCGCTGGATCTTCCTGGTCGTGGCGGTGGCCGTGGTTCTACCCCTGGTCTGGCCGCTGCGCCTGCCCATCGAACCCTCCCAGCCGACCCGCGCCCTGCACGCCGCGGTCGAGGCCCTGCCTCCCGACGCCCTGGTGTGCATGTCCTTCGACTACGGACCCGGCACCAAGGTCGAGTGCCACCCCATGGCCCTGGCCGGCCTGCGCCAGGTCTTCCGCAAGAACGGCCGGGTGGTGGCCATCGCGCTGTGGCCCGAAGGGGCCCTGTTCGCCCGCGAGGCCCTGCGCCAGGTGGGGGCCGAGATGGGGCGGCGGGAGGGCGTCGACTACGTGAACCTGGGCTACAAGAGCGGGGGAGAGGTGGTTCTGAGGGGCATCGCCGACGACTTCCGCAACCTCTACACCACCGACCTCTCGGGCCGCCGGGTGGACGAACTTCCCCTGATGGCACGGGTCCGGGGCTGGAGGAGTTTCGATCTGGTCTGCGACTGGTCGATGGGCAACCCCGGCCTGCTGCAGCACGTGCGCGTGGTGGCCACCCAGTACGGCCGCCCCCTGGTGGCCGGGGTGACCGCCGTCACGGCGCCCGAGGCCTATCCCTTCCTGAACTCGGGACAGGTCCAGGGCCTGCTCTCGGGCCTGCGGGGGGCCGCCGAGTATGAGGTCCTGGTCGGCCACCCCGGCACGGCCACCCGGGGCATGGACGCCCAATCGGTCGTGCACTTCGTGATCGCCGGCTTCATCGTGGTGGCCAACCTGCTCTACTTCGCCGAGCGTCGCGAGCGCCGGCCACGCCAGGAGCGCGGCCGATGACCGGGCCCCTGTCGCTGTCGGAGGTCCTGGGTTTGTGGGTGGGGGGCCTGCTGACCCTGTGCGTCTTCAGCTTCCTCTACAAGGACAACGTCTTCTACAAGCTGGCCGAGCATCTCTTCGTGGGGGTCTCGGCCGGTTACTGGATGTGCATCGGCTTCTGGCAGGTGCTGTACCCGAACCTGTGGTGCAAGCTGCAGGCAGGGGACTGGCGCTACCTCGTGGCGGCGGTGATGGGCCTGATGCTGGTGGCCCGCCTGGTGCCCCGGGTGGCCTGGGTGGGTCGCTGGCCCCTGGCCTTCATGGTCGGCATCTTCGCCGGCTTCAACATCGTCTACACGATGCAGGCCCAGATCCTCAAGCAGGTCGAGGCCACCCTGGTGCCTCTCTGGGGCAACCCGGACCTGGCGACCACGGTGCTCAACTGGATCCTGGTGGTCGGAGTCCTGACGGGCCTGATGTACTTCTACTTCTCGGTCGAGCACAAGGGCCCGGTCATCGGCAGCGCCGCCCGGATCGGGATCGGGGTGCTGATGATCGCCTTTGGAGCGGCCTTCGGCTACACCGTCATGGCTCGCGTTTCCCTCCTGATCGGACGGGTGATGTATCTGCAGGACGTGTGGAGCAGGACCCTGGAGTTCCTGAGGGGTTGAGCCAGGGGCTGCGTTCCCACCCGGCGGCCCGGCGGCCCGTCCTGGCGGCCCTGGTCCTGCTGGGCCTGGGGGTCCTGGGCGGCGCGGCCTGGGCGGTGCTGCCCGAGCCCGCCGTGATCCTGTCGCTGGGCCTGGTCCTGGGCGTCCGTCTGCTGCCCTTCTATGCTCCCACCGACTACCTCTTCGACGAGGAGGGCCTGGAAGTGGTGCGCGCCGGCCGTCGCTGGCGCTACCCCTGGACCCGATTCGCCGGGTTCCAGGTGCAGCGCGACGGCATCCTCCTGCTGCCGGTGGCGGCCGGGGCCCGACGGGGTGGCAGGACCCGGGCCAGGGCACCCGGACCGGGCGGGTCGCCCGCCGCCCCGGGTCGCGGCCCGCACCGCCGCGAGGTCTTCCTGCCGCTGGACGCGGATCTGCAGGCTCGGGCCCGCCCCCTGCTGGAAGCCAGGTTGCCCCAGCGATGAATCTGCAGAACATGTGGTCGCTGGCCCCCGAGCCGCTGGACCCGACCCAGGGCGAACGCGTGGAGGCCCTGATCCAGCGGGTCGCCACCGAGGTGGTCCGGCGCCGCCTGACCGCCCCGGCCGTGTTGGTCCTGGAGTCGGCCCGGCCGCTCTGCTTCCTGGGCAGCCAGGCCCTGGTCTTCCTGGACCCCTTGGTGCGCGCCTTCCTGAATGCCCCGGACTACGACCTGCTGGTGCGGATCCTGGAGGACCGCTCGCGCGTCGAGCGCCTGATCGAGGTGATCGAGGACCTGGAGGAGGCCCGGCGGCCGGACGACCCGAGCCACCAGCCGGATTCCGCGCACCCGGCGCCTGGCCGCGAGGAAGCGCGCCGGTCGGGGCCGAACGGCCCCCCCCGATGAACAAGGACGAGATCCGCTCCATCCTGGCCACCGACTGCGGCAGCACCACGACCAAGGCGATCCTGATCGAGAAGCAGGGCGACGGATTCCGCCTGGCCGTGCGCGGCGAGGCCCCCACCACCGTGGAGGCCCCGGCCGAGGACGTAACCCGCGGGGTCCTCAACGCCGTGGCCGAGGTGGCCGAGCTGGCCGGCAGACCGATGGTCGACGCCGAGGGGCGCCTGATCAAGCCCTACGACGGCCAGCAGGGAGTCGACCTGTACCTGTCCACCTCCTCGGCGGGCGGGGGCCTGCAGATGATGGTGGCCGGGCTGGTCCGGCAGATGACCGCCGAGAGCGCCGAGCGGGCCGCCCTGGGCGCCGGGGCCATCGTGATGGACGTGCTGTCCTCCAACGATCGCCGG
>CAZQPM010000284.1:0-5564 GCA_964595195.1 uncultured Burkholderiales bacterium
AGCGCCTACCGCAAGCGTGGGGTCGTGGCGCTCGTGGATGGCCGCAAGGTCAGGAAGGCTGCCCCAGGGCGTGACCAGGACCCGCGTCTGCTGGAGATGATCCGGGAGGAACTCTCGGCACAGCAGGACATCAGCACAGGGACGAAGACCCGGGTGATCACCCGGGTCCTGACACGGGCCGAGGCGTTCAACGCGGCCCAGAAGGAGGCAGAAGCGAACGGCCTCGCCCGCGACCAGGAACCCATCGAGTTGCCGTCGCGGACCACGATGTACCGGCTCGTGGATGCCCAAGTAGGGACCCGCCACTCGTTCGGGGACGCCACTCTCCGCCGCACGCAGGCCAACCGCCCCGACCGCACCTACGGTCGAAGGACACCACTGCGCCCGGGAGAACTCGTGGAGATCGACAGCACCAAACTCGATCTCATGGTTGTGTTCCCGGACGGGACGACGGGTCGCCCCGAACTCACGACGATGATCGACGTGGCGACGATGACCCCCACGGCAGCAGTCCTCTTCCCTGAGGCGACCAAGGGCATTGACGTGGCCGCGCTCGTCTTGGCCCGCTCACTGACGCCTCTACCCATGCAACCGGGTTGGAACGAGGAACTCGCCCTGTCGCGTTCAGTCCTGCCTGCCGACATGATCGAGCCGGATGAGTCGCTGCGAGCCGCGATTGCTGCCCGCCCGTTGATCTATCCCGAGACCATCACCATCGACCGGGGCAAGGTCTACACAGGTTCGGTCTTCCAACTGGCGTGCGAGCGACTTCAGATCAGCGTCATCCCCGCTCCCCCGGGCACCCCTACGGCCAAACCGCACGTGGAGAGGCAGTTCGGCGCAGTGCACGACGGCCTGATCCAGTACCTGCGTGGGTATGTGGGTCGCAGCGTGAACCGCCGTGGTGAGGACCCGAGCGCCGAGGCGTACTGGACTCTCTCCCAGTTGCAGAGCATCCTCGACTCCTGGCTGGTGCAGCACTGGCAGACCACCCCTCGGAAGGGGCTGACGGTCCCCGCCATGCCGAAGAAGGCGTTGTCTCCGAACGAGGCGTACGCGGCGCTCTCGGGTATCGCTCCGACGCCTGCGGTTGCCCTCACCCGGGACGACTACATCAGCCTCCTGCCTATCGACTTCCGCTCCATCCAGCCCTACGGCATCAACCACTCCGGGCTCATCTACGACGCCCCCGAACTGCACCCGCTGCGCGGCCAGAAGTCGGGTCTGGGTGGGCGGGCCAAGGATGGCTGGGAGGTCCGTTACGACCCTGCACGGATGAATATGATCTTCCTCCGGGACCATCGGGCGGGGCGCTGGATCGAAGCGCACTGGCTCTTGGACGACAAGGCCCTCGCGCCGTTCTCCAGCGCCGTCCTGGAGGCCGCACGCAAGGCTGTGGCGCGCAGGGACGAGACCACGCCGCAGCACAAGGTCCTGGAGGAGATCATCCGTATTCAGAGCGGCTTGGACGTGACCGGGCAGGAACGCTCAGCGGCTCGACGCAGATCAACCCCCACGGTGCCGGACCTTGCTGTCCCTGAAGAGACCGAGCCGGTTGAGGTACCGACACCGAAGCCTTCGCGCACGCCTGAGAAGAGAGCACGCGCACTACCCGATCTACCCGACCGACTGCTGTGAGGAACCCCATGACGACCCAGACCGCCTGGACCCCTGATTCCCTCAGCACGTGGCGCACCTTCGTCGCCTATCGGGCCGAGCGTCCTGACCCGCTCAGCGTCAAGGAGCGGGACTCCCTGACGCCGTTGCTGCGAGAGCGATACGACGACGCCCGCATCGAGTTCGTCAACGCCCCCATCGTCCTTCCGACTCCGGAGTTGGAGCGCCTGATCCGGGAGTCCAAGATCGTCACAGGTCTGAACCGGGGCGCTCAGTTCACTGCCCGCCAAGCGCTGGCCGTCTCAGGTAGTCAGACACTCGGCAAGTCCACCGCCGCGATGTATCTCGGACGCACCCATGAGGACCACGAGCGCGCCAAGCACTCCCGTGAGGACGACCAAGCATTCGCCCCAGTCCTCTACGTGAGCGCACCTCCCCAGACTTCCCCCAAGGGCCTGATGATGCGCTTCGCCTCCACCTTGGGCCTCCCCCTGCGGGCTCGTTCCACGACCGACCAGGTGATGGACCAAGTTGTCGACACCCTCCGTGAACTCGGAACGACCATGGTCATCCTCGATGAGGTGCAGCACCTGAAGACCCGGGCACAGGCGGGCATGGAGGCTGCGTCAGCCTTGAAGTCCTTCTCCGAGCGCGTCCCGGCAACCTTCCTGTACGTCGGGGTCGATCTCCCACAGAGCGACTTCCTCGGCGGAGCGATGGGTGCCCAGATGCAGGGTCGGACGACGATGATCCAGATGCAGCCCTATTCCATCGGATCGGCGGCGCATCGGAAGGAGTGGGAGAAGGTCATCGCGCTCTTCGAGCGTGAGTTCCCGCTGGCTGAGCACGAGGTCGGCACGCTCATGGATGAGGCCGCCTGGCTCCATGCCCTGACCGGAGGTGTGATCGGGTCGCTGCGCACACTTCTGCGCAAGGCTCAGATTGCCGCAATCATCGACGGTCGCGAACACTTGGACCGTGCCGCTCTGGAGCCGATCCTCCCGGACTACCGCGCTGATCTTGCCCGGGAACGCAAGGAGCGTGCGAAGGCCGAACGGCCCCGCAAGGAGGCGTCCGCGTAGGTGAGGATCGAGCCCCTACCGATTCCCACCCGGCTTCTCGGCGGCGAGGTGGTGAACTCCTACGCCGGTCGCCACGCACGCAACAACGGCCTGCGAGCCGACGAGATCGAGCAGGCCCTCCGAGAGACCGACCAGTTCCCACGGTCGAAGGGAAAGCGGCACCCCGAGCGCCTCGCTGCGTGGCGCTCGCTTGGTGGGCTGCATGAGCGAGCCTTCACCGAACCCCAGGCCGTCCATGGGAACTGGGTCATCGAACGCCCCCTTTGTTCTCGTTGCGTGCCACGCCCGGAAGAAGGCACTGGACGCCTCCCGTGGGTCGGCTGGGTCTGCCTGAAGCACAAGCGCTGGATCAAGGGCGACCAGCAGACTGATCTCGCACGGTTTGGTGAGGCGCTGGTGGCCGAGCGGCACTGGCGCGGGACGCTCACACCCCGAAGGGTGGTCGTGGACTCTCCGCTACTGCTTCTCGCGGAGGAGTCGGCCACGGTGGGCATGGCCAAGGCAGTCATGAAGGAACGGGCCGAAAGAGTCAAAGACCCCTCCCCTGGCCTGCTCGTCTACCCCGAGACGGTGAAGTTGGCCCGCCTCCTGAGCCGCCCGTCCTTCGTCGACGCGGTGCTCGGGGAGGCTCCCTCGCGCTGGAAGAGAGCCATGGTCGAGCGCGAGGTCAGGGCGATCCTGCCGGGCGCAGAGGATGCTGAGGACTGGCGCGCTATCGCGAGGGTCTGGGACTTCGTGCTCGGCCTTCAGGACTGCGTACGAGACGCCCAATGGCTGGGGCATCCTCCAGAGGATCGGTGGAACGTCCTGCGGTACTGGTCAGGCTTTGCGGAGTCTGAGCGCGTTGAAGTCGTCCAGACTCACCCGCTGGTGTAGGTACCGCCGCCGCAGGGCACCCACCATCTCGGGGTCATCGTGGAGGAGCACTCGCCACCGGGTCTGACCTTCGTTGATCGGCTCGATGGCCTCCGCCACCCAGACGCCGAACACGAAGCCACCCGGGATCACGCCCCGCCCTGATCTTCCATCCGCGACCAGCAGGAGCGGCAGCGGCCCACCTTCCCTCAAAGCCTTGGCCACCGTCTTGGGGGCGGTGCTCCCCTCGATCACGGCGAGGTTCTCCCCGAAGAGCGACTGCTCGTCCAGGACTGGCAACTGGGCAATGGGAGTTGGTCCGGTGTGTGTCCTCAGGATGGCCCCGTCCTCGGGAAGGGGGACGAACTGTGCCCGCTCAACGGTCTGAACCAAGGAGCCTGGCCAACGGACGGCCTCGTGTCTCTCGTTGAGGGGAGCCGGATGCAGAGCCGCACAAAGCGACACAAGCGTACGGTCCAATCCCCCGGGGGTGACGTTGTGTTGCTCTGGGATGACCTCCACGATGACCCGGACCCCTTGCCGATGGAGGTGCTTCAGGTGCTCCCGAGCCCGCGTCTCGCCCTCGGGCAGAGATTCCGGCTCACTCGCCTCCCGGAGGTCGACCGGCTCCGGGAGGTCCTGACGGTTGCCCACGTAGAAGATCGTCCCGAGCGGATGGTTGGTCGCCTTCGTGCTCGTGTCGATGAGCAGGTAGATGCGCCACGGGACGGCTTCTCGGGTGACGGGCATGAGTTGGGTGGCCGGCCTTCCGGTTCTTGTCGGTCTCTCTGTCCCGCAGTCTAGAGCGGCTCACCACTCCCTTGGGCGGCTGTGGCCGACAGCGACACGCCGAAACGCGCGAACGATTTTTCCGGCCTGATCAGGGCAGAAGTGCTCAACGAGCATTCATCTTCGCATATTGCCATTTCTGACCAAGGCTGCTGGAGAAGGCGAAGCCAAAAAGAATCACGCCCACATCCGATTTAGCGTTGGTGTACCAAGACCTCTGAAAGGAGTCGTTGTGGCTGGAACTCGGCAGACCTCAACCACTACGGATCAGCGCACCCGGCGCTCCGTCCCGCTCACGCCCGATCAGTGGGCGGCACTGAAGGAGATCGCTCGCCTGGAGCAGCGCTCGATGCAGAGCCAGATGAGCGTGATGCTCGGGGACGCCATCGCTCGCTACCGCCCCGCGAACGGCAGGAAGACCACCCGCTGATACAACGACGAAGCGCCCGATCTCTTGGCGGAGTCGCGGGCGCTTCGTGATGACCTGAAAGGCTCACGAATGACAGTAGCACCTGGACCCGACCAGGCGAAGAAGCCGCCTGGTGGCGTGTCGTCCACCAGCCGCGCCCCGCGAACTCTTCAACCCGTGGAGGCACTCATCGCTCGCAGACGACTCGGAGCGCTCGCCATCGAGAAGGGGATCAAGGGAGCCGCCTTCATGGTGTGGTCCTTCCTGCTCGACTCCACCATCTGCTGGCAGCGCACCGAAGAGCGGCACTTCCAGTCCTTCGTCGCAACGCAGACCGGCCTGTCGAAGCGCGCTGTATCGGTTGCCGTCATCGCCCTGCGCGATGCCGGGCTCATTGGTTACGAAGCCGGTCGGGCCTCGCAGACAGAGGGTCGCAATGTGCCGAGCCGGTTCATCATCCTCAACGTCGGGGCGGTACTGGACGAGGGGGTGTCACACCAGCATGTGACACCCGTGTCACACGAGGAGGAGGTACCCCCTCGTGATGTGACACCCCTGTCCCATGAGGATGTGCCACCCTCCCACACGGGGGTGGGACACCCTGCCACACAGGGATGTGACACGGTGTCACATCGTGATGTGACCTACCGGGGGGAGAACTCTCCGAAGGAAGAACTAGCGAGAGAGAACGCCGGGGTGGGGGCCCAGGTCGTTCGCCTGAAGCCCGACGCCCTCCCCGCCCCCAGCGGTGCTGCGGCCCAGTCCGTTCTCGCTGCCTACTGCGAGGCGATGACGGAAGCCGGGACCCCCGT
>CAZQPM010000285.1:0-5523 GCA_964595195.1 uncultured Burkholderiales bacterium
TCGGATATTCGAGGAGTTCAGGCCTTCGGCGAAGGTCTGCCCGTTCTCGCCATCCCGGGTGCAACTGACCACACCGTGGTCGCATGCCGCATACAGGCGGCGGTCGGGAGAGGCCGCCAGGGCCTGGATGCGGCGGGTGGCCAGGCCCTGGGCCAGCAGGGTCCAGGGCCGATCCGGGCTCTGGGTGGCCTCCAGGACCATGACCCCATGGTCTGTTCCCACGGCAATCTTCATGGGACCCTCCGTCCTCGACCCGGGCACGTGCCGGTTTCCGGGGTATACGTGGCCCTGGCACGTGCTCCTGCCCGTGCAGGTCGCAGGGGTCGGCCGCAGGGGTCGGGCCTGTCGGAGGGGAATCCCTGATCCCGTGACCAGGAAGACCCGCCTCGTCGTTCTCGTCCTGCTCCTGTGGTTGGGGCCGGGTCCCGGCGTCCCCCAGGCCGTGGGCAGCGACACCGACTTCTGGGCCGGAGTGCGTTCCTTCGAGAGTGGAGACCACGCCGCCGCCGCGCGTCACTTCGAGGCGGCCCTCCAGGACGACCCCGGTGACGCGACCGTCCGGCTCTGGCTGGGGATGAGCTACCATCGCCTGGGCCGCCTCGACGCGGCGCGAGCGGCCTTCGAAGAGGCCGTTCGTCTGGGAGGGAACTCGGCGGTGGCCAGTCAGGCGCGGGCCAGCCTCCAGGCCCTGCCCGGGCGGTCGGGGCCCGGGAAGGGGCCGGGCTCCTCGTCGGCTCGGAGCCCTTCAGGATGGCGACTGGTGGGTCCTCAGCAGGGCCTGGAGGGGGAAGACTGGCAGGTTCGCGACACCCGCTTCTGTCGGGTCTGGGCCCGGAAGGGGGACCAGGCCTGCGTCGAGGCGTTTCTTGGAGACCTGGACCGGGCCTATGCCCTGAACGCCGCGTTCATGGGGGGGGAGGCGCTCGTCCCTATCGAGTTCTACTGTTTCCCCCTGGCCAGTCCGGCCCACCGTCAGCCCCGCTTCGCGTCCACGGTCGGGGCCCGGACTCGTTTCGCCGGGCTGGCCGTGGGCCGGAGCCTGTGCCTGATCAACCTGGGCGACTGGCGTGATTCCTATCACTATGAGCCCTGGGTCGTGGCGCAGACCGTCTGCCACGAACTGAACCACATGTTCTTCAACAACGTGTCCTTCCGCGACCCCTCCGGTCAGCGGGTCTGGCTGGCCGAAGCCCTGGCAGCGGCGGTCCAGGACCGGTTGATGCCCGCTGGCCGCCGCCGGACCCTGGAGTCGGTTCGCCTGGCGCTCAAGGGATACCAGGCCGTCGACGCGGACTGGCGGGCCCTGGTGAGCGAGCGCGACAACCCGGAGTTGGAACAGTATCGGACCTATGACGTCCTGCTGGCCTCGATCGTCTACTTCTTCGAGGCCCGCTTCGGCTCGGACGCGGTGGCCCGACTTCTCCGGACCGCCCGAGGCCGGTCGCTGGACGAGGCCTTCGTGGCGACCTTCGGCGGGGATGTTCCCGCACTGCACGAGGGATGGAAGGCCTTCTACGGGATCCGCTGACCGTCGCCGCTCCCATCGCCACGGGAGGACCGCTGTAGGAGAATCGCTCCCGTCGCAGAAGGCGGACCGCCGTACCGTGGGAAGGTGGAGCCCTGACGGCTCCTCGCGGCGCTCACGACCGGAGCGCCCGGCCAGCGGTCGAGGAGGCAGCACCCGATGAGGCCCTCGAGCAGGTCTGGGCTGGTTCCAGTCCTCTTCTTCCTGGCTCCGGCCCTGCTGGCCCTGGGGTTCCTGCGCCTGAGGGGCCTTGAGGATCCGTCGTCCTCTACCGTACCGGAGCCGGCCCGGCCGGCCTCGGGCCGCGTCGTGGCCTACACTCCCTTCCCCGACGTCACGGCTCACGAACTGGCCGAGGCCTTCACCCGGAAGACCGGGCTCGAGGTCGAGTTGATGCTGGAGGGGACCACTCGGGTCCTGGCACGTCTGAGGGCCGAGAAGCATCACCCCCGGGCCGACGTCTGGTATGGCGGTGGCGGGATGATTCCCTTCATGACGGCCTCGCGCGAGGGACTCCTGGAACCCTATCGCCCCCGGGGGTACGAGGACATGCCGCTGCGCCAGGGCAACCTGATCCAGAGGGATCGGTCGTGGCGTTGGGTCGGCCTCAGCATGATCTCCCTGGGTCTGGCCTACAATCCCCAGAAGCTGGCCCCCGCGGACCTGCCCCGGAGTTGGGCGGACCTGGCCGATCCCCGGTGGAAGGGTCAGATCGAGATCTGGGACCCGGCCGAGAGCGGGACCGCCATGCTCTTCCTGGAGTCGGCCCTGCTGCGGGCCATCAACGCCGGTCAGGGCGAACAGGCGGGTTGGGACTACCTGGTCGGCTTCTTCGGAAACCTCAAACGGTACAGCCGCGAGGGCCCCCCGGCCTTCGCCGTGGCCCGGGGCCAGACGCTGATCGGCATCCACGTCGAGAATCAATACCTGGAGTTCCTGGAAGCCCAGGCCGGAGGGGGGGCCGTGACGGAGGTGCAGAAGAACATCCGCTGGTATCTCCCGCCGGACAGTCCGGTGATCGTCGAGGGGATCGCCCTGGTCAAGGGAGGGCCCAACCCCGAGGCCGGACGGAGGTTCATCGACTTCTGTCTTTCCGGTGAGGGGCAGAGGATCGTGAACCGCTACTTCTTCACCCTCGACCCCACCCTGCCACCTCCCGCCAACCTGGGCGGGGTGACCCGGGAAGAACTGCTGGGCAAGGCCATGAGGTTGGAACCCGACTGGATGGCCGAGAACTACGACCGGATCCGCCGGATCTGGCAGAACCAGGTGGAGGCCACCGCCGAGGAATGAGCAGCGTAGGGATCCACGGACTGGTCAAGAGGTTCGGCTCCACGCTGGCCGTGGATGGAGTCGACCTGGAAATCGCTGACGGCGAGTTCTTCTCGCTCCTGGGGTCATCGGGGTGTGGCAAGACCACGACCCTGCGCTGCGTGGCGGGTCTGGAGGAGCCGACCTCGGGCGAGATCCTCCTGGACGGCCAGGATGTGGCCCCCGTGCCCCCGGCCGAGCGGGACTGTGGGATGGTCTTCCAGAACTACGCCTTGTTCCCCCACATGACCGTGGCCGACAACGTGGCCTACGGCCTGATGGCCCGTCGCTATCGCACGGCCGGTCTGGCGGGCCGATTGCAGGTCCTGCTGCGAGCGGCCTCGGGTGCGCTTCCCCGGCCGGAGCGCCTGCAGGTCCAGGAGGCCCTGGAGCTGGTCGAACTGCAGGGCACCGAGGACCGGCGGCCCGGGCAACTCTCCGGCGGTCAGCAGCAACGGGTAGCCCTGGCCAGGGCCTTGGTGACCCGCCCCCGGGTCCTGCTCTTCGACGAACCCCTGGGCGCCCTGGACGCCCGGTTGCGGGTCAGGATGCGCGAGGAGATCCGTCGGATCCAGAAGCGGGCCGGCATCACGACGCTGTACGTGACGCACGACCAGGAGGAGGCCCTGTCGATCTCCGACCGGGTGGCCGTCATGAACCGGGGCAGGGTCGTGCAGACCGGCCCTCCGGAGGAACTCTACCTGCGCCCCCGCTCGCGCTTCCTGGCGGATTTCCTCGGCCTGACCAACCTTCTGCAGGCGAGTGCCTCGGGACCTGACCGGGTGAGGATTGCCGGAGGACCGGAACTGGCGGCGCCTCATCCCCTGCCCTCCCAGGGGGCCTTCACCGTGGCCATCCGCCCCGAGGCCCTGCGCTTCCTGGAAGGGGGGCCACCGGATGCGGGAGCCTTCCAGGGAAGGGTGCAGATGCGGATGTTCCTGGGCAGTTCGGTCAAGTTCCTGGTGGTCTGCGGGACCCTGGAGTTGACCGTGGCGGTTCCCCTGGCGGGCCGTCGGATCGAGATCCAGGTGGGGGAGGAGGTCCACCTGGGTGTGGATCCGGAAGACCTGCTGGTGCTGGAGGACGCGGAGTGACCCGGCCGGTCGGCGCCCTGATCCTGGGCGCCGTCTGCGCCTTCCTGGTCCTGTTCCTGCTGCTGCCGATGCTCAGCCTGGTGCTGGTCGGCTTCACCGGGGAGCCGGTGGACCTGCTGGGCCACATTCAACGCCTGGATCCCGTCGGGCTCTTCCGCGAACTGTCGGAAAAGGTCGATCTGCGATACTATTCCGAGTTCTTCGTGACTCGCCGCTACCTGCGCGGCTTCCTCAACTCCCTGGGCGTGGCGCCCTTGATGGCGATGGGGGCCTTCGGGCTGGCCCGGGGTGCGCTCTGTCTGGTGGGGAGGGCCTCACCCGCGGTGGCGGCCCGCTGGAGCCGTCGGGTCGGTCTGCCCTTCATGGTTGCGGTTCTCCTCTTGACCACCCTGGTCGCCGTCACCTGGCGCGCCTGGGTCCCCGTCGAGGAACAACCGGGCCACTGGATGCTCCTGGTGGCTCCCGGCCGGACCTGGGACGGTCGGCTGTGGCAGGCGATCGGCTTCTGTCCCCTGGTGGCCCTGGCCACCTCGGTGCTGGGCGTGGCCATGGCCTTCTCGGTCGTGCGCACCACCATGCCCCTGCGCCACGGGATCCGCATGATGTGCATCCTGCCCCTGGCCCTGCCGCCCTTCCTCGGGGCCCTGGCCTTCCGGAACCTCTTCGGTGAGGGGGGATTGGTGACCCGGGTGCTGGAGACCGTCGGCCTGGCCTCACCCTTCGAAGTCCAATCGCTCCTGGCCGCGGGGATCGTGCAGACCTTCCTGTTCTTCCCCTTCGTGCTGTTGACCACCGCCGCGGCCCTGGACCGCGTGGATCCCGGCCTCGGCGAGGCCGCCCAGGTCTTGGGGGGCCGGCCGGCCTTCACCTGGTGGACCGTGCACCTGCCCGTCCTGCTGCCCGGGATCAGCGCGGGGGCCTTCCTGGTCTTCATCCGTTCCTTCGGCGACTTCGCCACGCTCAGTCTGCTGGCGCCCCTGGGTCGACCGATGATCGTGGTCGAGGCCTATCGCGACCTGTCGGGTTCGACCGACTGGGGTGGGGCCTCCATGCTCAGCGCGGTGATGATCCTGACCATGCTGGGCGTCCTGGCTTTGCAGAAGTCCTTCGTCGAGGGAGGGGACTTCCGGACCGCGACCGGCCGGGCCCTGGAGGGGGGGCGACTGCACTCGGGCCCCTGGTTGCGCTGGGGGGCGCTCCTGCTGTGCGGGTCGGTCATGGGGGTTCCCGTCCTGTTCGTGGCGGCCACCCTGCTGGTCAGCCTCTCGGGGAGTTGGGGTCTGGAGATCCTGCCGACCGCCTACACCCTCAGCCGCTACGGGCACCTGGCCCAGCGCTTCTTCCAGGCGGATTCGCCCTTGTTCAACTCCTTCGCCCTGGTCCTGCCCGCCCTGCTGGGAGCGATGCTGCTGGCCCTGGCGGTGGCCTGGACGGTGTCTCGCGGCCGACATTGGACCCGGCACCTGCTGGACTACGCCACCGTGCTGCCCTTCGTGGTCCCCGGGGTGGCCTTCGCGGTGGCCCTGATCGGGATCTTCGACGGGCCGCCGCTGGCGCTGCACCTGACGGCGACCCTGGTGGTCTGTGCCTACA